>NZ_JAXQNM010000013.1:0-392729 GCF_034427935.1 Chelativorans sp. M5D2P16
GCAAAATCGCCGCACTGCCCTCATCTTCACCTCTTACACTGATCGGGCGTTCGTCGCTACGCATCGCGGCGATCACAATCCTCCGCGCGTCGCCATCCAGCTTGGCTCGCTGCGACTGCTCAGGATTCTTTTTGAAGATATCGGCCAAGTTCCTGTCTCCGCCCTGCGCTTCAGCGCTCGTCACTTTTCGTTTTCGGATCACGAGGAAATGATCGCGGAATGCGCGCGCAGCGAAGGGCGCGGCGACATGCTCCCCGCATCCGCCGCAATATGGCTAGCCACCTTTACCGACCCCGGCATCGAGCGCCATTGCGGGTCGAGCCGGAATTGGAGGCATAGCTCTTCCATCTCGCCTCGTATCGAAGGCAGAGTGAGGCGGAAGCGCGGTGGGTGTCGGACCGAAGAAATTCAGGAGAGGATCGATGCGTGCAAATGGGGTGGCACAAGCGACTCCGTTCAGCGCAACTGAGATGGAAATGGCTGGAATTCGCGTCTGGCGGCGTCGCCGCATACGATGCCGACTTGCCTGTATGGTAGCGAGCGATTTCTATCTCATCGCCGGACAGGCGCTTGAGTGCACGGCGTCGCCACTGTCTAAATGTGAACTTTGCGGCTGGTCTATCTCTCAGAATCGTACTCGTCCCGATAGTGCTTTAGAACGAATTCGACATCTTTGTCGCCTCGGCCGGACAGGTTCATCAAAATGCTTTCCGAGGAAGGGCTGCGCTCTGCCAACTTGATCGCGAACGCCAGCGCGTGAGAACTTTCGAGAGCCGGGATGATCCCCTCCGACTTTGCTATGCGGAAGAAGGTGCTGATCGCCTTATAGCCATAGACGATGTCGCGCACGATGCTTCCAGCTGCTGGCTTGAAGCACACGCGTCCGCTTAGCCGGTTCGGCCTCCAAGAGCTGCCTAGCCGCTCTCCACCCACAAATGGCCGTTCTGGCACAATGCGCTATGATGCGCGATCATAGTGCACTAAGTGTAATTGCCTTCCCATAGTTTGACGAGTTTTAGCCCGGTGCGCTCAACCCTTTACGCTCAGCTTCACGCCATTGCCCGTCGCGAGAGCCGCGACAACAGCGTGGCTGAGGATGTGGTGCAGGAAGCGTTATTAGCTGCGGTCCTCACCGGCCGCACCGAATTTGAGGCACCCGAAACGGCGCGTTGGCTAACCGGCACGGTGCGCAATCAGGCACGGATGATCGCCCGTAGCGCAAGTCGACGTCGTCGGCGGGAGGGCCAGTGGCTGTTCCTGACCGAACTGGCCGAAAGAGTTGAGCAAAGCGATACCACCACCTTTCTCGCTGGTCTGCCGAAATCACTCAAGGCGGTTGCGGCGCTCACGCTTTCAGGTCACAACCGACGTGAAATCGCATACCTACTGGGCCTTTCCGATACCGCGCTACGCCAGCGCATCGTGGCGCTAAAACGCAAGGTGGTACAGGCCGGGCTTGCGCTCCCCTCGGATCTACCGGGGCTTGGACTGGATATCGCCTATGGCCGCGTTCGCGATACGCTGCTGCCCGCATTGCTGCGCCATGGCGGGGTTTTTGCCAGTCATGATCCGGATGGACATATATTTTTGGTGCGGCGCTCACAAAATGCCGATCGGCGGCAACAGGCGGTGCAACTCAAACAGGAGGGCTCACGATGAGCTTTAAGCCAAAAAGCGCCAGCTTGGTCTATTATGTCAGCGACATTGCACGCACCGAAGCATTCTACAACGAGACCTTCGGGCTCGAACTCGAACGCATGGAGGGAGCAGAGCCCTACTGGCTGCAGGGCACGCTCGAAGGCGGGCTGGAACTGGTCTTTTTTCAGCAGGAGGGTGTGCGCGGCAATACGCCGGCCATTATCTTCACCGTGCCCGATGGCGGGATCGACGACGTGATCGCTGATCTCGCGGCCAAGGGGGTGACCATTGTCACGCCGGTCAGCGAAGCGCCCGGCGGCTGGAGCGCCGATTTTCTGGACCCGGATGGCTTTGGTCTGGGCCTTTGGCAATCGGAAGAACTCCCCCGGTCGCTGAGGTAACACCTCTGAGGGCGCTTCTTAGTGAGCGCCCTTCTGACGCGCCAGACGTCTGCATCAACGCCATACCCATCAAAAGCGGCCGGTCTGTTTCCCACCAATTTGGGTCGCTCGCCTCGCGGCCCTTGATTTGCCGGGCGGCTTCACAGAGAGTGTGCGACCACGTCATCTGTTGAACGCAGGCATCAGGGCGTGGCCCGCCGGCATTGTGCCGGCGGGCCTTGGTTCGACTACCAGGGGTAGGTTTCGTTGACCGAACCCGTGAAGGTGCCCGTTGGGCCTTCGCTGCTGAGGGCGACACGAACGGCTTCGGCAGCCCCTTGCTGGACGGTCTCGGTGCCTTCGTAATTATTGAGCGCAGTGCTGGTGAAGCCCGGTGTCACTGCATTGACCTTTATACCTTCGGATTCGAGATCGATGGCAAAAGCCAGCGTAATGGCGTTGAGCGCGGTTTTGGAAGCGCCATAGCCGGGGTTGAATGTCGCCCGATAGGGATTGGGCGTGGAATTGATGGTGAGCGAGCCGAGGCCGCTCGAGACGTTGACGATGCGTGCGGCTTCCGATTTGCGCAGCAGGGGAACGAAGGCCTGGGTGACGGCGAGAACGCCGAAGACATTGGTTTCCCATATGGTGCGCACTTCGTCGACCGAAATCAGCGTCGCGCGCGAGCGCTGGATATAATCGTGCATGGTTTCGCTTTCCTGACCATTGGCCCGGGAAATGGCGGCATTGTTGATGAGAATATCGAGGCGGCCGAACTGCTGCTCGACCTGCGCGACGGCGGCGCGGATCGAAGCCTCATCGGTGACATCGAGCTGGATGGGATGAACATCCCCGTCGACGGTTTGAGCTGCTGCCTTGCCGCGGTCGAGATTGCGCGAGGCGAGCAGCACCGTGAGCCCGCTGGCGGCGAGGTCGGTCGCGATCTGTAGCCCGATGCCCTGGTTGGCGCCGGTCACGAGTGCGATGCGTGAGTTTTCAGTCATGACATGATCCTGTTCTTGATTGACCGAACAGGAGATGGTCATAGGCGATTGGACGTTCTATATCCAGAAGTCCAGGGAAATTTCGAATGAGTCCAGAATGGCTGATCCCCTTGCCCAGATTGTCGGTTTGCTGCAGCCGGGCGCGCCGTTTTCCAAATGTGTCTCCGGCTCGGGACCATGGCGAGTGAGGCGGACGCAGTCGCCCAATCCCTATTACGTCGCCGTGCTCGAGGGGAGCCTGCGTTACCGGGATCACCAGAGCGGCGAGGTCATCGTCAATGCAGGCGACTTCATCCTCATTCCATCGGCCCAGGACTTCATGATGTGGAGTGAGGTGCCCAGCAAAGACATCGACATGGTGATCGATCCGGTCATCCTGCCGGGAGGCGGATATCGCGTCGGCAGCATCAATGGTCCGATCGATATGCGGGCGCTGGTCGGTTACTGTATTTTCCAGTCCGACAATGCGACTTTGCTGTCCTCGCTGCTGCCCAAACTGGTGGTCGTGCGTGGCGAGCATCGCTTGGCCATGCTGATGCAGTTGCTGGGCGAGGAGGCTGTGGGGAGCAAGCCGGGGCGGGAGGTTGTGTTGCAGCATCTCCTTGAAGTGCTGCTGATCGAGGCGCTGCGGTCAACAGCCCAACTGGGCAACTCCCCGGGATTGCTGCGCGGCTTGTCGGACGAGCGGCTGGCCGTGGCGATAAGGGGTATGCATACAAAGCCCGACCGCAGCTGGACTGTAGCCGAACTGGCGCGGGAGTCAGCTTTGTCGCGATCAGGTTTCCATGAGCGGTTCCAGAGCGCGGTGGGCATGGCGCCGATGGAGTATCTGAAAGCTTGGCGGCTGGCTTTGGCCAAGGACCTTTTGCGCAAGCGGGAAGCTAGTGTAGGCGAGATTGCCCGACAGGTCGGATACCGTTCTGCCAGCGCCTTCAGCGTGGCGTTCACGCGCGACGTAGGCGTGTCGCCGGCACGCTATGCGCGCGAGACTGCCGCGGCATTGCCCGGCACCGCGGCAGAGGAATTTGAAGGCGCCATCGCCTGAACGAGGAATGGGTTGCCGTGAACGTCGACTCTCACCGTGTTCCGGCCAAAAGCAGACAGTCCGCTGTCCACCCAAATCGGATCCCTTGGTCGGAGAATCTGCGGCGGTAAGCGATCACCCGCAGTGGAGGGATGACCGCTTCACGGTTAGATCTCGTTTCGTTCAGCCAGGAGCAACGCGTCCTCGATGTCGACACCGAGATACCGCACCGTGTTCTCGATCTTGGTGTGCCCAAGCAGAATCTGGATGGCACGCAAATTACCGGTCGCCTTGTAGATCATGGCAGCTTTCGTTCTTCGCAGGGAGTGCGTGCCATACTCCGATGGCCGCAGACCTATTGCAGTGATCCATTCGTCAACCAGTCGGGCATACTGCCTCGTGCTCATGTGGTGCTCATGATTGACCCGGCTGGGAAAGACATGGTCATCGACGGTGCCTCCACGCCGCTCCAACCACGACAATAGGCTGGCACGCACGTCACTGGTCAGTTCGAATTGGACAGGACGTCCGGTCTTCTGTTGTACGACCGACGCCCGCGTTCGGATCTCCGGTCCCGTTACCAGATCTCCAGTCTTGATCTTGACCAGATCGCAGCCGCGAAGCTTGCTGTCGATCGCGAGATCGAAAAGAGCCCGGTCTCGAACCCGGCCTTCCCGATCCAGGAAGAAGCGGATTGTTCAGATCTGCTTTTGTGTCAAAGGGCGCTTGGTTCCAACCGTCTTTCCGGCATTCCAGGCCGCCCGACCGCGCGTTGCGGCATCATATCGAGTGTAACCCATTTCAGTTCTCCTTGGCCTTGATTGGCCGAAAGAGAAACGGTTGAGAAGCTGACAACCGTGGGTGGATAAACGACGGTCGGCTTTGAGGGAACAATGATCGGAAGCTGCCGTTACGGAACAAGGTCGGAACGGGAGGTCGTTGTGATCCACCATGTCTCGGTTGGGACAAATGACGTTGAACGGTCAAAGCGCTTCTACGACGCTGTCTTGCCCATCGTCGGCATACTGCCAATGGCAGAAGACGAAGGTGGGCTGGGTAACGGCAGCGGCACATTTCACTTCAGCGTTCAGGTTCCGATTGACGGAAACCCTGCGACCGTGGGCAATGGCACTCATATCGCCTTTGCCGTCGAGGACCGTTCGATGGTCAATCGATTTCACGCAGCAACATTGAAACATGGGGGCAGCGACGATGGCGCTCCGGGACTGCGGCCGGATTACGATGCCAACTATTATGGGGCGTTCATCCGCGATCCAGACGGTCTCAAAATCGAGGCAGTGACCTACTCCGCAAAATAGTCGCTGACGGAGGCGCCCATGCCGACCCTCCCCTATGCAATTCTCGAAGCCCCTTCCACGCTGGGCTTGGCGACCGCCGGTGTGGAGCGCTTACCCGACCAGCTCCTGGACCTCGGTCTTGCGGAGCGCATCCATGCGCGCCGCGTCGAGCGGCTGACTGTGCCTCCGAAGGACCCTACGCCCGATCCCGAGACCGGCACCCTGAACGCCAGGGCGATTGCAGCGTGGTCGCCCAAGCTCGCCGACGCGGTGGAAGCGGTGCTTGACGCGGGCGAGTTTCCGGTGGTGCTGGGCGGAGATTGCACGATCTTGCTGGGCTCGATGCTCGCGTTTCGACGGCGCGGCCGCTACGGCCTGTTCTTCATCGACGGCAACGCCGATTTCTTCCAGCCCGCGGCGGAACCCAATGGTGAAGCCGCCTCGATGGACCTTGCCTTCGTCACCGGCTACGGCCCGTCGCTCCTGACCGACATCGAAGGTCGCGGTCCTCTGGTCCGCCCTGAAGACGCTGTCGCCTTCGCGTATCGCGATCACAAGGATCAGGAGGAGTACGGAAGCCAGCCGCTCCCCGAAGAGCTCAAGGCGCTTGACCTTCCCGCCGTGCGCGCGACGGGCATCGAGGCCGCCGCGCGCGAAGCGGTCGACCACCTGACGCGAGAGGAACTGGACGGTTTCTTCATCCACCTCGACGCCGACTGCCTCGACGACGTCATCATGCCGGCTGTCGATTTCCGCGTGCCGGGCGGGTTGTCGTGGGACGAGCTGAGAGCCGCGCTCCGGGTTGCCTTGGCAAACGGCAAGGCAGTCGGCCTCGAGATCACCATCTACAATCCGCGCCTTGATGAGGACGGCAGCGCCGGGCGCGGCCTAGCCGACGTACTAGCCGCAGCGCTGGGAACAGCAGCGCCATGAACACGGCGAGCAATGTGTGCCTTCCGGCGCAGCAGCGTGCATTTTGAACGACGGACTTGAGGTCGGTTGCCGCCAAACTGCTGATCGCAGTTCCCCAATGGCTCAATCTGGTGGAAAGCGGACGGCCTGCTACAGCTCGGAAGCGCTGCTTCTAATTATAGCGTTTAAGCGTGCTTCGATCGCGTCAACGGCATCGCTAGCAGATAGAAGCGCAGTATCAACCACCAACCGGTCGGTGGTCCACGGGACGTATTCGCGGGCTTTCACCGCCGCCCATGACGGAAGCTCGAACCCAGCTATATCTGCAGCCCGTGTTTCCACACGCCGCCTGTGCTCGTCCTCGTCACTGCAAATCATCTCGGCCTCAAGGAAGGTTACTCCAACCTTTTGAGCTACATCCCGCCAACCCTGTCGGCTTTCCGGCACCGGATTGACGCTATCGGCGATGACAAGATTGCCTAGCTTGAGGTTCGAGGAAGCAATGGCGAAGGCTACAAGGTATCCCGCGGGACCGATATCGCAGCCTGTGTCCGCGTTGTGCACGAGGGTGTGTTCGATCTCGTCGACTCGAATGTAGGTGGCGGACCGCTTGGCGGCCAACGCCTTTCCGATGGTCGTCTTACCCGTACCCGGCAATCCGCTGACGATGATAAGCATATGGAGTGCTTTCGGCTGCTTTCCTATGTCCAGTTATATGCGTTGGCCGCACGAACGGGAATGACCGACTAGGGGGTCGGCAGCGGAATGGCAATTATCTGCTAAACTCGATCAAATAGCGGACAGACCGCTTCCGGCCCGAACACGTCATTCGGCAATCGGCTTGGCGATGAACGCTCAGTCCGCAATCTAGTTGTCAATTTCACAAGTGAAATGGAGCGCTCAGAAGAAAACCGGAGTGGGCCGGAACGTCGCGGTTGGGTCAAAGTCTCAGATGCGCCAACGTCGCGACAGGGTGGAAAGTACGCGTTGACGCTGCTGAGCCCGAATTGGGCAGTAAGCGGACAATTCTGCCGTTGGGCGAATATCCGAAAGTACCCGACTGCGATCAGTCTTGTTCAGCGATTGGCAACGGAGGCAATCGCCGTTGGACCGGCGATGACTGGATGATCGATGTGTTGGTCATGGCATAGGGGACAATCAGGTCGATGACCCGCTCCATATCTGCGATGGATGCGAGGTTTGCGCGTGCTAGAAAGCAATCTTCACCGGTCACGCGGTCGCATTGCGTGATCTCGGGGATCCCCTGGATGATCTCCGCCACACGCTGCATTTCACCGGGAACGGGTCGGACACGGAACCAGACGGCAATCGGAAGGCCGACGGCTTCGGCGGAGACGTTCGCACTGTAGCCGGTGATGATCCCTGCCTCTTCTAACCGTTTGACGCGCTCGGCCACGCTTGGCGAAGACAGCTTCACCTTGCGGGCAAGCTCTGCCGTGGTTGTCCGGCCGTTCTCCATCAGAGTCGTGAGAATCGTCTCGTCAATCCTGTCCAGATGACCACTTTCATATCCAAGACGCTTCATATCTATTCACCTTTCTTGCGCAGGAATAATACAAAATATACCTGCGTTATTCCATGTATTGCCAGCAATTTACCCTTCATAATTTAGAAATGAAAGGGGATTTGCCATGTCATCTGAAGTCGCCATTCCTAATGGTCTCAACCGCGCGGCCGAAGCCGTGCCCCCCCATGCCTGGTTCGGGGTCAGCGCGATTTTCCACTATCTCGGGCCGTCCTTCGCGGTTCTGCTGTTTCCGGTCGTCGGCGTGGTGGGTGTCGCCTGGTTCAGGATCGCGACCGCAGCCTTGGTGTTCGCGCCTATCACGAAACCCTGGCGCACGATCCGTGAGGCAGATGCAAAAACCCGCTGGCTTCTGATCGGTCTGGGCGTCTGTCTCGCCGTGATGAACACGTCCTTTTATCTCGCACTCGACAAGCTGCCGATGAGCCTCGTGGCCGCGATGGAGTTTGTTGGAACGATCGGCGTGGCGCTCTGGGGGCTGCGGACAAAACGGAACGTGGTGGCACTCGTTCTCGCCGTTATCGGCGTCTTTGTCCTGATCGACGTGAAATGGTCGTCAGACCCGCTCGGGCTGTTTTGGGCTACGCTTAATGCTGCGCTGTTCGTGGGCTACATTATTCTTGGCCACAAGGCCTCTGAAGGCGGTGCGAGCGGGGGCGTGGAGCGCCTTGGCGCGGCGATGGCGATTGCCCTCCTGATCCTCATGCCCATCGGCTTCATGGAAGCCGTCCGCGCATTCGGGATGCCGCTGGTGGTGCTGGCGGGGATCGGCGTGGGCGTTTGTTCCTCCGTGATCCCCTATGTCTGCGACCAGCTTGCGATGTCACGCCTCCCTCGGGCCTCTTTCGCGCTGCTTCTCGCGCTGTTGCCCGCGACGGCCACAATCATTGCCGCAATCGTGCTGGCTCAGATACCAACTCTACAAGATCTTCTGGGCATTGCTCTGGTTATGATTGGCATTGCGATCCATCGGCCAGCGCCGACGCCAATTCCAGCGGCGCAGAACGAGGCTGTTGCATGAACCTTCCAGTGTATCCGGCGCTGTAGCCTCAGAGCCAGACCTGCTGCACCACCATAATGTCGTGGAGGGGGCTCGATCGCGTCATTCACCGCGCAAGCGGCCGCTCGCGGCAAGGGGTGGAAGTTGCCTTTCATCTTGTCTGCTGGAACGGGCAAGAAGCGGACATACCGGACATTCCACGCACTCTAGTCATCGGCATCGCGCACCGTGCGTCGCAGCACCTCCGCCAGCAGACGCACACCGGGGCTCGCGCCAACCGCATCACGGAAAACAAGAAAAAGCTCGGCCGACCTGCGTGCACGCTCCGCAATCGGCAGTTCCTTTAATGTGCCGGCCTTGATATCCGCCTCGATCAGCGTTTCCGCATACCAGCTGAAGCCCAAACCGCGCCGTGCAGCGTCGATCGATGTCGACGTCTGGGAAAAGATGATCCGGTTCTGAGAGACCTGCCAGGCGCCGTGGTCAACCCGGCGCTCACCGCTGTCGCGAATGATGAGATGATGGTGATCCCGAAGGTCGTTCAGCGAGACCTGATCGAGGCGATGGAGGGGATGCGACGGGGCGGCAACCGGCAGGAACTGGACGCGCATGATCGGCTCGCCCAGGAGCCCGTTCGGGACTTCGGGTGCGATTGCGAGATCGACCTGCCCATCTTCAAGCAGTTCCATGGAGCCGGCCACGACGGTTTCATAGACCTCGAGACGAGTCGTCGGACGCTCGGCGGCGAAACTCTTGATACCGTCGAGGAGGATGGCCGGTGGGAACATGATGTCCGCCGCCAGGCGCAACTCGGCCTCATGACCGACGGCCATCTCGGCAGCGGCTTTCTCGATGCGCCCTGCCTCGGCCAGAAGGTACCTGGCGCGAAGATATAGCGCCTTTCCCTCGGCGGTCAGGACAGCCTTCCGCCCCTGGATTCGGAAGAGTTCGACGCCCGTCCGCTCCTCGATTTGTCCCACGGCATAGCTGACCGAGGACTGGCTCTTGCCGAGCGCGTCTGCGGCGAGGGCGTAACTTCCGGCATCGACGACGCCAACCAGGGCGCGCCACTGCTCCAACGAGATCAAATTCATCTATCCATCCGATAATAACAGCCGAATCTTTGCGCTATTTCATCTAACTGGGAAATGTATCTTGCCTCAATCCCAGTGAAAGGGCCGTGACACATGCAGATACCGACGCCGACCTAGCACCGCGCACGCTACGCGCATCGCCTTCGAACAACCACGAACATCAAGCCCCCAAACGCATCGGACCGACGTCGCGATGCGAATGCTTCCGCTCGTTTCCAGCAACCAATGCAAAGGGAGAACAGACCATGTCAGACAAGCCGATCCATCTCGCCATCCTCGTCGGCAGCAATCGCGAAGGCCGTTTTGCTCCGGTAATCGCGCGGTGGTTCACGCAGCAGGTCCAGTCGAACGCCGAGTTCTCGGTGGATGTCATCGATCTGGCAGACGTCGCCCTGCCTGCGGCTATAACGGAAACGCCAAGCACCGAGGCAGTGTCCTTCTGTGAGCGGTTGGCGGCGGCGGACGCCTTCGTCATGGTGGTGCCCGAGTACAATCACAGCTTTCCAGCGGTTCTCAAGCACGCCATCGATTTCGGCTACCAGGAATGGCAAGCCAAACCGGTCGGCTTCGTCTCCTATGGCGGGTTTGCCGCCGGCCTGCGGGCGGTCGAGCACCTGCGCGGCGTCATGGCGGAGCTGCACGCCATGACCATGCGGGACACGGTCAGCTTCCAGAATCCGTGGGACGCGTTCGATGATGAGGGACGCCCCGTCAGCCCCGGCGGCTGCGCAAGGGCGGCGGCCGTGATGCTCCACCAGTTGAAATGGTGGGCAACCGCACTGCGCAACGCGCGCGTCGCCGAGCCTTATACCGAAGCGCCAGCCGTTCCGGAGAAACAGCAGTCGTTCGACGCCGCATGATGTCGGCCCAAGCAATTCTCCAGCCAGTACAACCCACCTTAGACGGAGACGAACACCATGTCCGTAGCACATAGCCTTGAAGACGGCCGAGACAGAACGGCAGGCTGGCCCATGGTCCTCATCATCGCGGGCGCGGGCGCCGTTTCCGCCTTTCAGGTCGGAAAAGCGCCCATGGCGCTGAACGCCATACAGAGCGATCTCGGTCTAAGCCTTGCCGTGGTGTCCTGGCTCATTTCGGCCTTCGCCATAGTCGGTGCTGGTTTCGGCGCACCCATCGGATTGGCAGTGGACCGGATCGGTGCCAAGCGTATGGTCGTGGGCGGACTTCTTTTGCAGGCGCTCGGCTCAGGTCTCGGCGGTGTCGCCGGGGGTGCCGGCCCGCTCATCCTGTCGCGTGTCGTCGAGGGGCTAGGCTTCGTCTCAGTGCTCGTGGCGGCGCCCACGATTATTTTCGCCACAGTCTCCCCGGGTCTCCGGGATCGCGCGATCGCGGTCTGGGCGACCGTTATGCCGGTCGGCATGACGGTGGTGATGCTTTCGGCACCCTTGTTCACCTATCTCGAATGGCGCGGGTTCTGGATGCTCAATGCGGCAATCCTGCTCGGCTATGGCCTATTCTTCGCTGCTTCGACCCCTGCGAGAACAGCGACCGGGCACGACCAGAATATCAAGGAACAACTGGCGCGTGTCGCTGTCGCGCCCGGCCCCTGGATTCTGGCCCTCCTGTTCGCCGCCTTTTCAGCTGCCTTCTTCGCCATCTTCGGTTTCTTGCCGACACTCCTTACGGAACGCTTCGGGCTAAGCCAGAACCTCGCGAGCATGGTTGCGGCTGTCTCCGTGGCGGCAAGTGGGTTTGGCAATCTCGTTGCCGGTCATCTCCTTTCTGCAGGGCGACGCCCGCTTCACGTCCTGATAGCAGGGTTCCTTGCCATGATGCTCTTCGGCTTTGGCGTTCTGGCCGTCGATCTGGCCTGGCCGTTTGTCGCCAGCTTCGCGGTTCTCCTGTCCTTCATGGCCGGGCTTGTCCCGGTGGTGTTGATGGGATGCTTGCCCAAGCTCGCACCGCGGCCCGATTTGATCGGCGCGACGATGGGATTCGCTATCCAGGGCAACAATGTCGGGATGCTGGCGGGTCCGGTCACGGCCGGCGCACTGGCGGCGAGCTATGGCTGGGGCAGTGTGGCGATCGCCGTAGCTGCCGTCTTGATTGCCGCGATCGCACTCGCCTGGCGGGCGCTGCCCGCGCAGACCTGAGACCGCATGAAACGGATACTCGGATCAGCGAGGCAACTGCCGGCGCGATCGATCTCGCGCCGACAGCGACACCCACAGATCACTTCACGATGGGAGAAACGATATGCGTGAGCTCTATCCCGATCTCTGGCAGACAACATCCGAGCACCCGATGACTGCCTTTCCGCACTCGACATCCAACGCCTACCTACTGTTGCAGGAAACAGGAAATATCCTGTTCTATTGCACTGGGCGCGAAGCCATCGGCCAGAGCAACGAGCAGGCCGACTTCGACCACATCGCTGACCTTGGCGGCATCACCCAGGTTCTCCTTGGCCACTGGCATGAGGCGTCACCCTCTCTCAAGGAGATCAAGGGCCGTTTCGGGGCAGAAATCGTCGTCCATGCACGTGATGCTGCGCCGGTCGAGAAATACTCCGGGGTCGCGCCGGACATAATCTTTTGGGATCGTCACATGCTTCACGCGGGTGTTGAGGCGATTCCTACGCCCGGTCACACGGTCGGCAGTGCCTGCTATCTGTACCGCTCGCCCCACGACAGAACCTACCTCTTCACAGGGGATACGATCTGGCCCGCTCGCGGCAGTTGGACGAGCGCGACTTTCGAGGACGACGCGAAACAATCCGCGCACCGCTCCAGCCTGGATGCACTTGCAACGCTAAGGCCCGATGTCGTGCTTTCAGCCATTTCCCCGGACAATACCTGCGCGGAAATCTCGCCCGATGAATGGGTATCCGCGACGGACATAGCAAAAGCACGGCTAGCCTGATCCGGCGAAGTCCTAAAGGAGAGGTTGTCCTTCGTCACGCGGCCAGAACGTCACGCTCTACCGTCTCGGCCTCTCCTCTAAGCATCAACGCAATTGCGCGGTCGTGGAAACTTGGTAAGTAAGGTTGTCTCAAGGGCACGATAGTGTCCAAGAAGGTAATTTATCGTGGCAATCGACAACATTGTTGTTAAGTGACATGCTTTTTTGCTCCTGTCCTCATCATAACGCATTGAAAATAAAAGAGTAAGATACTGGCGCTATCAGTTATTTTGCTTTTTTTGCCAAGGTAAATTGCCCCTGCGCACCGGCGTCGCAAAGTGGTGAAAGCGGACGGGCAGCTTTCAGGCAGGTATTTAGCAGAAGGAGACGCTGAATGGTCAGCTCCACCTCTTTAGCAGTAACCGGCATTGGTGCAGGGTAGCCCGGATTCACCGCCGGGACAGCCGCCATCTGCAGTCGGCTAACTGGCGGCGAATGGATCAACCGAGGCGATCTTCAAGGCAGAAGGATACCTGTTCAGGAGATTGCTGCTGATCAGTCCGCCAGCCTGGCGCGGGCGAGCGACTGTGCCTGCCGGATTTGTCCTTGGTAAAGTGCATCCTTGCCTGGATACCAGGGCATGGTGCCAATGGCGTCGAAGCCAGGGATTGTTTCCATGTGGCGCACCATCCGCCGGCGCATCGCCTCGTCCGGCAAGGGGCCGCGCATCGCCCCGAGATTGTCGCTCATGTGGATCCGGATCGGACGTCCCGCAAAGCACGCAGGTGACCGCCGGATGAGGCCCATTGATTTCGCTGTGCCACGCAGCGAATTGCGCCTCGCCCTCTATTCACGTGCACGGTCGCGATGGGGGCCGGAAACTGACCGTCCGCAATCAGGACGAAACCACCGGATAGCGGCCAATCCGCTGACGATCCTTTGCGGATATCCGGCCCCTTTACACGCTGCGCAAGCTGACCCAGTTCGGACCGTCGTCCTGTTTGAGTCACTGCCCGGATCCGGTCTTAAGCCACAGCCCTGATACGGGGCGGCTGACGTTCCTGGTGGGTAGCAGAAGTCAGTTCGAACTCGTTTCGGTGCGGGCTTTTCCGGCAGTTCCCGAGAGCTTACGGGTGCGCGCTGCGGCCTTCATCAGCTTCCGGAAAGACGGGCATTCCAGATGGCTCGGCGCCGGACAGTCGGCGACATGACGAAGCGCGTCACGCAATAAGCGCAGGTCCACCATCTGCCGCTGCAACTCATCCGCTTTGGCACGCAGCTCTGCGCGCGGAAGATCGACTTGGCCATCCGGGCGGAACATCGCTGCGATCTCAACGAGCGAAAAGCCGGCTGTTTTGCCCAGGGCGATGAGAGACAGCCTCAACAGCACATCCGGGTCGAACTGCCGCCGAAGCCCATGTCGACCAAAGGAGCGGATGAGACCGATTTCCTCGTAATACCGCAGGGTCGAAGGCCTTACACCGGTGCGCTCGGCGACTTCGCCGATATCCAACATTTTCATGCTTGACCTCAAGTTGGCTTGAAGTCGTAGCATCCCTCAAGATGACGATTTCAGCAAGAGGAATGGCGATGGCGAGCGTGGTGGATACGAGGGGAATGGCGGTGTGGCGGGACAGCCGGGCGATCGCGCTTTTGATGGCAGCGACATTGACGGTGATGGCGAATGCAGCAATCAGCCCGGCATTGCCCGGACTGCAGCGCCTGTTTGCGGGCGATCCCAACGCGGCCATGCTGACGCGCCTGTTGGTGCCGGCGCCGTCGTTGAGCATTGCCCTGCTGGCTCCGCTGGCAGGCTTGGCAGCCGACCGGTTCGGACGGCGCCGCCTGCTGCTCGCCGGCGTCATGCTTTTCGTGGTCGCCGGAAGTGCCGGGCTTTTCCTGCCTGATCTTCCGACGATTTTCATGAGCCGCATTATCCTTGGAGTCGCTGTTGCGTTGATCATGACAGCACAGACCGCGTTGATCGGCGACTATTTCGCCGGCGAGGCCAGAAGCGCGCTGACCGGATTGCAGATCTCGGCGCGGAACTTTGGCGGGTTGCTGTTCATCTTGCTGGCCGGCTGGGTTGCGGCGATCTCGCCTCGTTTCCCCTTTGCCGTCTATGGGCTGGCGCTGCTGGTGCTGCCGCTGATGTGGAAAGTGATTGTCGAGCCGCACCGTGTCTTGTCAGATCGGGAAGAACGTCCGGCAGTAGGCGCCGGAGAGCCGCCCGCCTGGCGTTTACTGTTTTTCGGGTTAGTTTTTCTCCAGGCGCTGACGAACATGTTCTTCTTCATCATGCCAACGCAGCTGCCGTTCTATTTCGACGCCCGGGGCTACGACAGCGCCATAATGACGGGCTTGACCCTGAGTGTGCTGATGCTCACCGGCGGGTGTCTCGCGCTGCTCTACTCTCGAATTCAGCGCGCCATCGGCTATGCCCGTGTCTTCGCCTTGGGATATGCCGCCATGGCTGCTGGTTTCCTACTGCTGATTCTGCCGCAGGCCACGTTGCTGAGCTTCGCCGGCGCTGCGTTGATCGGGGCTGGTTATGCGGTGGTCTCGCCCAGTTTCGTCGCAATAACGCTCAATCTCGCGCCACCGCAGCGACGAGGCCTTGCAGGCAGCGTTCTGACGGCATCGGTCTTCACTGGACAGTTCTGCTCGCCGTTACTCAGCACGCCAATGATCTTAGGCCTTGGGTTTGATGGATTGTTCCTCTGCGCGACTCTCGTTTTGGCAGGCATGGCCTTAATTGCATTGACGGGCAGTGTAACGCGCTCGAGCTAAGCACCTTGGGGGCCGAAAGCTGCCCGTCCGCTATCAGGATGGAGTTAGCAACAAGCGGTCGTTTCGCGTGAAGAGTTTCGGGTGCCGGAGGCGTACGAAAGTCGCCGAGGAACGAACCCGGCACGGTAAAAGTGGGACTTTCTCCAGACATCGCCGCCACGCGTCCTTCACGTGAGAGGCCTCTACATTCCAGAGTGTACGACAGCGCCTGTTGTAGGCATGATAAGGATTACTGGGCCTAGGTCGCAGGAAGGGATATCTGATTTTGACGCCGACTGTGCAGGGAATCAGTTTTGCTACTGTAGTGGTCTTCGTGACTGCAGCTTTCGTCTGGTTGCTCCTGCCATTTTACGGGGCAGTGCTATGGGCTGTAATTCTCGCGCTGCTGTTCAATCCGCTGCATCGCAGTCTCGAGAGACGACTTGGTGGTCGGCGAAACCTTGCCGCTATGCTAACTCTGTTGGCCTGCATTTGCATTGTGGTCATCCCTGGCTCGCTGATCCTCGCGTCGCTCGCCCAGGAGGCGACCAGCCTCTATAATCGCATCAGTACGCGAGAGTTGGATCTCGCCCTAATACTGGAGAATTTTCATAGCGCTTTGCCCTCCTTCATTGTGGATGGGCTCGCAGTATTCAATCTCGGCAGTTTTGAGGAGATTCAAACTCGGCTGACCTCATTCCTGGGCGAGGCCGCCCAAGCTATCGCCACAAGAGTAGTGTCCATTGGGCAGGGAACAGCTCAGCTTTTCATTAGCCTCGGTGTAATGCTTTATCTGCTCTTCTTCCTGTTTCGGGACGGCCCTAGGTTGGCGGCCACGATCCGCAAAGCCAGTCCGCTCAGCGACCATCATACCAATCACATACTGGGAAAGTTCAGTGAGGTCGTGAAGGCAACCGTCAGGGGAAACGTGATTATCGCGATTATCCAAGGAGCTATCGGAGGCATCGCGTTCTGGATGCTCGGGATTGAGGCCGCGCTTCTCTGGGGTGTTCTCATGGCGGTGTTGTCGCTTCTGCCGGCCATAGGTGCCTTTCTAGTCTGGGGACCTGTCGCAGCCTATCTGCTGATATCGGGTCAGTATCTGAAGGGTGCCATTCTGCTTGCGGTGGGCGTGTTGATCATCAGCATGATCGACAACTTGTTACGGCCACCACTGGTTGGAAAGGGTACGCGCCTGCCCGACTACGTAGTCCTCATCTCCACCCTCGGCGGGATCTCGATTATTGGAATGAACGGGTTTGTCATCGGCCCACTGATTGCTGCCCTGTTCTTCGCCGTTTGGTCTTTATTCACCGATGACCAAATTCGCTCACAACGGGGGGACAAATAAGTCAGTAATTCATCTTTGTTCGCTTTGAGGAGAGCTTGGCTGCACTGACCTGCCACTGAAGTGTCATCCAGCAACGATTAGTGAATAGCCCAGAGTTTCTTGGACGCCCTCGGATTACATTTCCAGTTGCCGTTCGAACTCGACGGGCGACAGCATCCCAGAACACTTGTCCAAAAACGGACGTTCCGCTTTACACCATCGACGACGTCGAGCAGATGATCCGGTCGCGCTCAAAACGGAAAGCGATTTCCGTCTCATTGGGGGCCGGAAGCGGGAGGTCTGCTTCGGGAAGGATAACGACGCGACCGCCCTCGTGAACGATACTGGATCACGTAGCTCCGCTTTCCGGATGCGAAGACGCGAAGACCATATCCCGGGAGTTCATCGTCCCAGATGACGTAGTCCTTGCTGCCTATTTCGGCCGTATCGACAACCCGTTTGGTGATCTTTGCCATGGTCCCAGTCCCAGCCGGGCCCGATTCTCGCGTAAGCACCACGTAAGCACTTGGCGGCAAATTCGGGCGCATTCTCGGATAGGGACTTCGGAGACAGGATCCTGAAAATCAACGTATTTCAGGTTGTTATCGTGCTCTGGCGTGCCCTATCGTGCAATTCGGATAGGCCCTTAGACCAGCTCCGAAGGCAGAGGTCACAGGTTCGAATCCTGTCGGGTGCGCCACCCTCAAACCTGATGGTCGCAGGTTAAATCCTGCCCTGAATCAGCGACCTTTACAGCCGTCAAGTTAACCCGCTGATATCACTCACCTTAGACTTCAGATCAGGTTCTTAGCGCCGGTCTCGTCCCAGCTCACCATTCCCCGGTAAAACGCTGCTCAAATGGCGGAGCAGCGCTTAAGTCGTGCAGAAGAACAAGGCGTCGCGTCATCAGTCTTTCCAGGCACACGCCCACGTCCGAGAACCCGGCTTCTTGCAGCGATAGTCGCATTCGGTGAGTTCCTTATGCAGATCACGGGATGCGTCTTGAGCAAACGCACATGTTCCCGCCTGGCGTGCTTTCCGCATGCTCGGAGAGATGCCGCCGCAGATCGGATCGGGAAACCTGACAGCATCTAGGGAAGGTTAGTCCGTCTCAAACGCCGCAAGCCATTTGGCGACGAGCGCGTCGAGCGCCGCGCGCTCGTCGTCGCTGAGCGCGGCGGTGAGGCGGCGCTGATTGGCGACGTGCTCGGTGACCGCCTCTTCGATCAGCGCATGCCCCTTGTCCGTGAGCCCGATGAGAAAACCGCGCTTGTCGTCGGGGTTGCGCCAGCGCTCGACGAGCCCGGCGGCTTCAAGCCTGTCGATGCGGTTGGTCATGGTGCCCGAGGTCACCATCGTCCACTCGATCAGTTCCGATGGGCTGAGCGCGAAGGGCGGACCGGACCGCCTCAGCGTCGCGAGGACGTCGAAGGACGCACGGTTCAGGCCATGCGCGGCAAAGACCCGATCCATCCCCTCCCTCAAATGCCGGACAAGCCGGCTCATCCGTCCGAGCGTTCCCATCGGCCCGACATCGAGGTCCGGGCGCTCGGCCCGCCATTGCGCGAGAATACGGTCGACTTGATCCATAACCGTGATCATTGCGGATTATTATCTTGACGTCAAGATTCATTCTAACTATCTTGATGTCAAGGTAATGGAGATTCGCATGATCCGCTCTCTCGATCTCTTGGCCACGGCGATGGTCCCGGCCGTCTGGGGCACCACCTACATCGTCACCACCGAAATGCTGCCCGAAGGCTTTCCCATAACCGTCGCCATGCTCCGCGGGCTGCCTGCGGGGCTGCTTCTGCTTTTGATCGCGCGGCGGCTGCCGCCACTCGAGTGGGTGCCAAAAGTGCTGCTGCTGGGCGCCCTCAACATCTCGATTTTTTTGACACTGCTCTTTGTCGCCGCGTACCGCTTGCCGGGCGGGCTCGCGGCGACACTGACCGCGATCCAGCCCTTGATGGTACTGATGCTCTCGCGTGCCTTTCTGGGCGCGGCGGTCCAGCCCCTCGGCGTGGCTGCGGCGCTCGCCGGGATTGCCGGCGTCGGGCTGCTGGTGCTTGGACCCGAAGCATCGCCCGATCCCATCGGTATCGCCGCAGCGCTCGGCGCGGCACTCTCCATGGCGACGGGCAATGTGCTCGCCCGCAGGTGGCAGCCGCCGGTTTCTCCATTGACCTTCACGGGCTGGCAATTGACCGCCGGGGGATTGCTGCTCTTGCCGGTCGCGCTCCTGCTCGAACCCGGCTTCCCCATGCCCAACGCCGTCAATCTCGCGGGCCTCGTCTGGCTCGGGCTGATCGGCGGTGCGCTGGCTTATGTCGTCTGGTTCCGCGGCATTGCGCGGCTCGGGCCGCCGACCGTCACGGCCTTCAGCTTTCTCAGCCCTTTGAGCGCCGTCGTTCTCGGCTGGCTCGTGCTCGGCCAGGCGCTGACACCCCTCCAAGGGCTTGGCGCGGCAATCGTCCTTTTGAGCGTGTGGTTCGGCCAGCGGGCCGGGCGGCGCGCCACTGCAACCGAAAATCCCGAAGGAGCAACAGCATGAAACTCATCATATTCGGCGCAACCGGCGACGTCGGACGCACGGTCGTAAACGAGGCGCTGGCACGCGGCCATAGCGTGACCGCCGTGGCCCGCGAGACGGCACCGCTCACCGACATGGAAAATATCGCGAGGGTTGATGCCGACCTTCTCGCCGCTCCTGAAAAAGCCGCCGGACTGATCGCCGGACACCACGCAGCGATCTCGGCGCTGCGTCCGCCCCAGGGCCGGGAGTCGCAGCTCGTCGACCTGACGCGGGCGGTGGTCGACGGCGCCGCGGCCAGCGGCGTGCCGGTTTTCGTGACGGGCGGGGCTGCCACGCTCAAGCTTCCCGATGGCGGCGGACATACCGTGCTGACAGCGCCGGGATTTCTGCCTGACGCCGTGCGGCCCATCGCCGAGGCCTGCGCTGCGCAACAAGCCCTGCTCGACACCATCACCGGCGCGCGCTGGAGCCACCTCCTGCCGCCCGCGATGCTGATCGACGGGCCGCGCACCGGCGCCTATGCGTGGGGGACAGATACGCTCGTCACCAATGCCGAGGGCGTTTCGCAGATATCCTATGCGGACTTCGCCGTGGCCATGGTCGACCTCGTCGAGTCCTCGGAAGCGACGCCGCTGCGGGCGACCGTCGGGTGGCGCGAGTCCGCGGCCCAGGTTGGGGGCCCATAAGAACGCATCCAGATGCATGAACGTGCGAAGATGAAGACGGCGAGTTTCTCGCCGTCTTTTCGTATCGGGTTGCGATAAGCCCATGTCTCGGAATACCTCCCCCCACGCGACCTCGAGATCAACCTTGCGATTCAATGCCTGGGAAAAGTCTCGGCAGCCTGAAGAGCCGTGTATCGTTTCGGACCTTCGCCATACTTTGCCCGTGGCACCCATCACGGCGGACCAGCGTCTTAATCCCGGTCAATCGTGCGTTCGCTGACGTTGAGGCGTCCGGCCAAATTCGTCGCCGTGATCGGCGCTCGGACCTCTTGGAACGTTTGAAGTATGGCGATCAGTCGATCCGTTTCTGGTCATGGCAACGACAGAACTATATCGACAGGGCACAGGGTTCAGGGTATTTACTACGAGATGGAAAGGTATGTCCGCGTTCTAACGATCCTGGTGCTCGCCGTTTTCGCAGCGGGATCGGCTGTACATGCCGCGAATGCCGCCAGCATGAGCGTGAAGATGGCGCTTGCCGCCGTCGACAGCGGCGACATGGGCGACTGCCAGGATTGCCCTGACGGCAGTGACGACATGCAAGCGTGCGACGATGTCTGCGTTTCTCCCATTCTGGCCCTTGTGCCATCCGGCCCGCCCGGAATGCCTGCGGCCGAGACGACTGCCGAAAGCACGGTTCCGCGCAGCGTAACCGGGCGTACCGGTCTGCCAGATCCTTACCCTCCACGATCCATCATCCTGAGCTGACGCTGCCCGGACTCCGTTCCGGCTAGCGGCGTCTGATGTCATGCGCTGTCAGTCTGGCCGCCCATGATCCTGCCTCGCATCGCGCTACCCGCGCGCTGCGGCTCGAACGCCCTTCAGGATGGTTGAAACATCATGGTCTTGTATCCGCCGACGCCGACGCGTCGAGCCTTTCCCACATCCGCCGTGGCATTGGCGGCCCGGGTGGTACTCCCCGTCTCAAAACTTCGGAACGCTTCCGGCACGCTCCTCGGCGCCGCACTGATCCTTCTGACGTTCAGTTCGGGCGCTCCTGCCGAAGGGGACGCGAGACGCGGCGCACAGGTTTATCGCGCCTGCGTCGCTTGTCACGCGCTTGAGCCTGACCTGCATCTTAGCGGTCCGAGCCTCGACGGGTTCATGGGGCGCATGGCGGGTACGGCCGAGGGGTTCGTGCGCTATTCGACGGGATTGAAGGAGGCGGGCTTTTCCTGGAACGCGGACGCGCTCGACGGCTGGCTGAAAGACCCGGCGGGCATGATCCCTGACACCTACATGACATTCCGTGGGATCGATGACCCCCAGGCACGCGCCGACCTCGTCGCCTTCCTCGAAATCGCCGGTCAGCCGGGCGGCGGCAAGAAAGTCGTCGGCGAAGGTCTTATCCCCGCCGCCTGGCTGCGCGCCGGAGCGCCGGAACCGATCGGCGATCCGCAGCCGGAAATACATGTCACGGCAATTCGCCACTGCGGCGACAGCTATTTCATCACCACCGGGGACGGCCGGGAAACAGCCTACTGGGAGAAGAACATCCGGCTCAAGATCGACAGCGTCGAAACCGGTCCGCCGGCCGGAACCGCCGTGATCCTTGGGGCCGGCATGGGCGGCGACCGATTCTCGGTGATCTTCCCAAGCCTTTCGGCGCTGACGAACCTTGTCACGGAACGTTGTGAGGCCCGTTGAACATGAACGATACCGACAAGGCAATCACGTCCAGATGCTCCACACGGCTTTCCAGACGCGCCTTCCTCGGCGCAGTCGCCGCGGGGGCCGGGCTGATCAGCCTGCCTTCGAGACTTCGCGCCGCATCGGGTCTCGGCATAACCAGTTCCGCAATGGCCTTCGACGGCGATGGGTTGATCGTGGCTCACGATACGCTGTCCCGCCGCGACGGCGGTGGAGCTCTGACACCGCTGCGAGGTCCGACGGGCGGCAATATTCTCTCGCTCGCGACGCACAAGGATCGCGCCGGTCGAATTGCGGCGGGGCTCAAGAGCGGGGGCGTCGCACTGTCTGAAGACGGCGGGCAGAGCTGGGAGGTGGGGCACCGGGGTTTGCCCGACGCTCCGGTTACGGCTGTCACGATGGCGGCTTTAAGCCTCGACACCTTGTATGCGGCCGTTCATGGCGACGGTCTGTGGAAGAGCGAGGATGCCGGCCGGTCCTGGATTTTGGCAATGGACCGGCCGTGGCTGGAAGGCGCCGAGCGCGACCTGACTGCACTGGCCTCGGTCGACCTGGCCACGGGCATGGGCGGCATCTGGATCTATGCCGGAACCGAGATGGGCCTGACCCGCGTTCCCGACTGTCTCTGCCGCTGGCAGGACGTGCAGCCTGGAGATGCGATGGACGCATTGATATCCGGGGCAGCGCCCTCACCCGAAAAACCGCTGCCGGCTGGAGAGCCGATCCTCGCCTTGGTGAGCGCGGCATCGCTTCCGACCAAGCTCTATGCCGCCTTGCCTTCGAGTGTCTGGGTTTCCGAGGGTGCCGGCGTTGTCTGGGTACAACGCTCAACATCCCGCGCCGAAGCGGTCGCCGTCTCCCCGAAAAACGCCGATCACGTCGCCGCCCTCACTGAGGACGGTCTCATCCAAAGTCGTAATGGCGGTATGACCTGGACCGCGCTTGCGGACCTTTAATGGAGAACATCATGAAAAAGATCATTGTCATCGCAACCGTTGCCGTCTTGGCCGCTACCGGTGGTGTGGCCTTTACCGCGTTGACCGCGGCCCAGGACCCACAAGAAACGAGCCAGAACGCAGCAGAAGCAAAAGCGATCACCATCTGGCGCGATCCTGGCTGCGGATGCTGCGATGCCTATGCCGACTATCTGGAGGCGAACGGCTTTTCCGTGACGCGCGTCGACGACCGTGATTTCGACAAGCGCTCGGTCGAGATGGGTGTTCCCGAGAGGGGAATTGGATGCCACCTGGCCAAGATCGACGGCTATGTCGTGAGCGGGCTCGTGCCGGTCGAGATCATCGAGAGGCTGGTCAGCGAACGCCCGGACATCACCGGGATCACGTTGCCGGGGATGCCGGCCAATGCGCCGGGTATGGCGCCGGCGAAAACCGGCACGCTGAAGACCTATGCCTTCGGCGACGGCGGTGTTTCCGTCTATTCCGATGAGTGAGGCCATCGCGGCATGAATGCAAAGCGATTGCTCATGGCAGTTGCCGGCCTGGTGGTGCTCACCACGGTCGCAGCACAGGCAGGGGGCGCGGGAAACCAGGTGCCTCCTGATGGCCTGACATTTCTTGGCCAGCCCGTGACGGGCGAGCAGATCGCCCTCGGCCAGGAGGTCTATGCGCAAAGCTGCGCCTCCTGCCACGGCGCCGATCTCGAGGGTCAGCCGGATTGGAAGCGCAGGCTGGAGAATGGCCGCATGCCCGCGCCGCCGCATGACGAAAGCGGCCACACCTGGCATCACTCGGATCGGGACCTGTTCGCCATCACCAAGCTCGGCGTCGGCGGCGTCGTCCCGGGCTATGAGAGCGACATGCCGGCCTTCGCAGACATCTTGAGCGACGATGAGATCGCCGCGGTGCTCGCTTTTATCAAGAGCACCTGGCCCGAGCGCCAACGGGAAATACAGGCGCGAGTGACGGCCGACGACGAGGATGGGTCATGAGCGCCGTTGTGAAACAATGTACCGCCGGAATGCGCGGCCGTAGTGTCCTGGCCTTCCTCCCACTGACCGTCGCCACCGCCTTGCCATCGTGCTGGCCTGGGTTGCCGGACGACACAGGAAACACATGGCCGCGCGTGTGACGGCTTCATCCCCGCATTTCCACCCCCCAACCACCCAGACAAGGAGAGCAACCGATGCGTAATCCGATCAAAGCACTCGCGATAGCCGCCATGCTGATCATCGGCTTCGCTGCCGCTACGACCCTTCATGCCCAGGAGCCGGAAACCCCGAGCGGACAGGGTTCCATGATGGGAGACGGCGGCATGAACGGCACGATGGGTCAGGATGGAATGTCCGGCATGGGCGATATGAACGGCATGATGGGCATGATGAAGATGATGGCCCAGATGGGACCGATGATGGAGCAGTGCACCAGGATGATGGCCGACATGACAGAACACATGAAGGCAGCGCCAGACCAGTAGGACGCCGGAGACCCACCCCGCCTGGACCGCAGGCCCGGGCGGGAGCTCCCCCGGGAAAGACCGACATCATCCAGAACAACGCAACTCAGACGAATTTCGCTACGGCCTGTGGATCCTGGCGGGCAATTTCCGCCAGCGCCGCGCCGGTATCGATTGCGAGCGCCGCCATCACGACGCCAACGCCTCCAGCACCGGACATTCCGGCACATCCTCGCCGGAACATTGCGCGGCGGTCGCCGCCAGCACTTTCTCGATCTGCTTGAGGTCAGCGATCTTGGTACGCACCTCGGCAAGATGACTCTCGGTCCGTTCCTTCACCTCGGCGCAGGTCTGGGTGCCACCGTCAACGAGATCGAGCAGCCCGCGGATCTGGCCGATGGAAAAGCCGAGTTCGCGGGCGCGCAGGATGAAGCGCAGCCGCGAGACATGGGTCTCATCATAGATCCTGTAGCCCGATGCCGTGCGCGGCGGGTCGGGCATCATGCCCGTTTTCTCGTAATAGCGGATAGTCTCCAGATTGCAGCCTGTGCGCCGGGCCAATTCGGCCCGCTGCAATCGCTTCCCGGAAACGTGATCGGTCATAGCTCGAAATTTCCCTTGAGTCTGTAGGAGCTACAGACCGTAGCCTGCTTTCGAGTGAGAATCGAGGGCGAACCACATGAGTGATATAGAAACGGAGAAGGCGATACTCGATGCGCCAACGCAGTTGTCAGATCGCAAAAGGAGTTGGTTCGCCGCCGGAGGCGTCATCGGTGCGGTCCTCGCCTCGACGTGCTGCATCGCGCCGCTCGTACTGCTGACGCTCGGCATTTCGGGTGCCTGGATCGGCAATTTGGCCGCGCTCGAGCTTTACACACCGATCTTCACCGGCGTGGCGCTCGTCTCCATTGGGCTCGGCTTTCGGCAGGTCTATTTCCGGGCCAAACCAGCCTGCAAGGACGGCTCCTGCTGCGCCCGTCCCGAATCCGCTCTCATCACCAAGTCCGCCCTATGGCTTTCGACCGCGCTGGTCATCCTGGTGCTGACCACCAACTGGTGGGCACCGTTTTTCTACTGAGGAGAAGATCGGCATGAAACCAACACGCGCCATTGCGACCGGATTCCTTGCGCTGGCGGTGTCCGCCATGTCCTTCATCGCGCCTGTCCCTTCGCCGTTCCCTGCTTCAGTCGCACACGCGGCCGAGACCGAGCACGTCGCGACCTTCGACGTGCCGGGCATGACCTGTGCGCTCTGCCCCGTCACGGTGCGAAAAGCGATGGAGAGCGTTGCAGGCGTCATATCGGTCGAGGTCAATTTCGACGCCAAGACGACAACCGTGGTGTTCGATCCTTCCATGACGACAATCGAGGCCATCGCCGCCGCCTCCGCCAACGCCGGTTATCCGGCGCACATCTCCGGAAGCTGATCCGATGGGCTATCCATCCCGTGTTGGAGCCTTGGGCTGGTCGGGGCGGTGATCGTGCTGTGCTGCCTCGTCGAGTGATGGCGTCCCGCTCAGCGCCCTGGCCAACCATTTCGGCTGGCGCGCGAGGCTCCGCAACAGCCATGTTGAGAGGAATCACAGATGAGTGACAGCTGCGCGCCACGCGCCGAAGGTAGCTATGACCTTGCCGTCATCGGGGCAGGCTCAGCGGGCTTTTCCGCCGCGATTACAGCCGCCGAACAAGGGGCGAGTGTCGCGCTGATCGGTCATGGCACGATTGGCGGCACCTGCGTCAATGTCGGCTGCGTGCCGTCCAAAACTATGCTCCGCGCTGCCGAGGCCGTGCATGGTGCCGACAGGGCGGGACGGTTTCCGGGACTTGCCGGCGAAGCACACGTCAGCGACTGGCGGGCTCTCGTCGCGGCCAAGGACGATCTTGTCTGGACGCTCAGGCAGGAGAAATATGTCGACCTGCTGAGAGACTATAAGGGCATCAGCTATCTTGAAGGGACCGCGAGGCTGAACGGGACCGGTGTTGCGGTGGATGGGCTTGCCATCCCTGCGGGCAAAACGATCATTGCGACCGGCGCTTCGCCTGCCATCCCCGGCATTCCCGGTATCGAAACCGTGCCCTATCTCACGAGCAAGAATGCGCTTGAACTTGAAGACCTGCCACGTTCCCTGCTCGTTGTCGGCAGTGGCTATATCGGCTGTGAGCTGGCGCAGATGTTCGCGCGTATGGGCACCGCCGTGACGCTGGTCACGCGCTCGCGCCTGTTGCCCGAGGCGGAGCCGGAGGTCGCGGAGAGGCTCTCCCGATATCTTGCTGACGAGGGCATTACGGTGCGCTCGGGGCTTTCTTATTCTTCCATCGTTCATTCAGACGGCGAAATCCTTCTGAGCATCGACGCGGATGGCCGTTCCGAGACGCTCGCTGCTGACAGGGTACTGGTTGCGACCGGGCGCACGCCCAATACCGCCGGTCTTGGGCTGGCGGAAGCTGGTGTGGAGGTCGCGGCCAATGGCGGCATCGTCGTCGACAGCCGCATGCGCACGACGCGGGCCGGCGTCTATGCGGCCGGCGACGTCACGGGCCGCGATCAGTTCGTCTATATGGCAGCTTATGGCGCCAAACTCGCGTCGGCCAATGCACTCAATGGCGACAGCCTTGTCTACGACGATACCGCCATGCCCTGGGTGGTCTTCACCGATCCGCAGGTTGCCGGTGTAGGGCTGTCCGAGCGCCAGGCACGAGCTGCGGGTTTCGAGACCAAAATCTCGGTCGTGCCGCTGGACCTGGTGCCGCGTGCGCTTGCGGCGCGTGACACGCGTGGGCTCATCAAGCTGGTGGCGGATGTCGAAAGCGACCGCCTTCTCGGCGCGCAGATCTTGGCCCCGGAAGGCGCGGACAGCATCCAGACCATCGTTCTGGCGATCAGGTTCGGAATGACGACGAAGGAGCTTGGCGAGACGATCTTCCCCTATCTCACCACGGTGGAGGGCTTGAAGCTCGCCGCGCAGGGCTTCGCCAAAGACGTGGCGAAACTCTCGTGCTGCGCGGGTTGACCGGGTGGGGTAAGCATTTCAAAGGGCAACAGCGTAGACGTGGTTCTCATCATAGCGCGCCGTTCTTGTGCTTCAGCCCTGCTTTTCCATGGTCTCCTTCAGGCGCTGTTGAACCAGCAGAAGCTTCTGCCGCAGGTCTTCGAGCTCTTCGCCGGACAAGCCCAATGCGTCGGCGACGCAGGCCGGGACAGGTTCGGCTCGCTTCTTCAGTTGCCGCCCCTTCTCGGTCAGGCGGATGCGAACCTGCCGCTCGTCCTTGGCGTCGCGGGTTCGAGAGACAAGGCCCAAGGCTTCCAGCCGTTTCAGTAGAGGCGTCAGCGTATTGGATTCGAGCGATAGTTCCGCGCCGATCTCCCTGACGGTCCGGTCGTCGCGCGACCAAAGGCTCACCATGACCAGGTACTGCGGATAGGTCAGACCGAGTTCGGCGAGCAGGGGCCGGTAGAACTCGTTGAAGGTGTGCTCGGCGGAATAGATCGAAAAGCAAAGGAACTGATCGAGCTGGAGGTTGTCCGGCATGGGGAACGCCCTTCTTCACCTGGTTGACACTTACGAACAAGATATATCGCACACGATTTAATCGCAAGCGCTTGACAGGCCATCCATCCCGGCGCATATAGATCGTGCACGATTAAATCGTGCACGTCTAAAAGGGACCTGTCATGAAGTCACTGACCCCCGATCTCACCCGCCGCGGCGCTCTCGCTCTTGGCGCAGGCGCCGCCACTTTCCTCCTCGCTGCCTCGCAATTCCGCGCCGCAGCCCAAAACCTCGAAGCGAAAGGAAACCTGATCATGAACACCATCTCCACCAAGGACGGCACGAAAATCTTCTACAAGGACTGGGGACCCCGGGACGGCCAGCCGATTGTTTTCTCCCATGGCTGGCCGCTATCGGCAGATGCCTGGGATGCGCAGATGCTCTTCTTCGCGGGCATGGCCGTTCCGACCAGCCGTGGGACGGCAACAACATGGATCAGTACGCAGACGATTTAGCCGAGCTGTTCGAGAAACTGGACCTCAGCAACGCCGTCCTGGTCGGACACTCCACCGGCGGCGGAGAAGTCGCCCATTATGTCGGGCGGCATGGCTCGCGCCGGGTCGCCAAGGTCGTGCTCGTGGGTGCGGTGCCCCCGCTCATGCTGAGGACGGCCGACAATCCGGAGGGCACGCCCATCGAGGTGTTCGATGACATCCGGGCTGGTGTCGCGACCAACCGAGCGCAGTTCTACTATGATCTGACCATCCCCTTCTACGGCTTCAATCGCGATGGTGTCGAGGTCAATGAAGGCTTCCGCGAGAGTTTTCGCCTGCAGGGGCTCGCGGGCGGCATCAAGGGCCAGTACGACTGCGTCCATGAGTTCTCGGAAGTCGACTACACCGACGATCTCAAGGCCATCGACAAGCCCACCCTGATCATCCACGGCGGCGACGACCAGATCGTCCCGATCAAGGCTTCCGCGGAGAAGGCCGCGAAGCTCGTCGAAGGCGCGACCCTCAAGGTATACGAGGGCGGCAGCCATGGCCTCGCCCAGATCGATGCGGAGCGCTTCAACGGCGACGTGCTCGACTTCATCAAAGTCTGATCCTGGCTCTACATAGTTGGCTAACCACGTCCGCCGCTGGCACTCTGCCAGCGGCGGCTTTCTTGCACGAACCGCCGCCAGCAAGGCCCGGCGGCCTTGATCTCGTCGACCAGACGGCACTCCAGATGGCGGTGCAGCGCCTGAACAACTTCCGATGTCGATAATCTGTAGTGACGTTGTGGGCTTCGCCAGCGCTTCATCCGGCGGCTCAATGGGACGCACCTTGTTCATACCCACCTGAAGTCATGGCGTGCGTAGCGAGCATCGCTGCGAACGGCGGCGTGCAACGGGCTATGTATGGCCGCTCCGTTTCGACCGCGGTCGCATCGGCCGCCGTCGCTGCCCATACGCTTCCGTTGCCGATTATTCCTCGCGCCAGGCGCGGCTCATGCTGTCGATGAGGGGCTGGAGCATGTAGGCGACCGCCGTCCGCTCGCCGGTGCGGATCATCACCTCCGCAGGCATGCCGGGCTGAAGCTCCCGCCCTTTCAGGCGCGCCAGCTCGGCTTCGGGAACGCGGATGCGCGCCAGATAGAACGTCGCGTCGTTCTCGGGACTGGTGAGCGCATCGGCCGAGACGTAGGAGACCCTGCCGGCGAGCGTCGGCGTCGTACGCTGCTTGAAGGCCAACATGCGCACGTCGGCGGGCTGGCCGATGGCCACATTGTCGATGTCCTGCGGCCGCACGCGCACTTCCACGAGCAGCCTGTCGCCGCTCGGCACGATCTCGAGAATGGTCTCGCCGCCCTTTATGACCGCGTCTTCGCTGTGCACCGCCATATTGACGATCTTGCCGGAGACGGGCGCGCGGATATCGAGACGTCGCAGCACGTCTTCCGCCGCGATCATCCTTTCGCGCAGGTCGACCGTTTTCGACTGCACCTCGCGCAACGTGCTGACGACCTCGTTCAGGAACGCCTTTTTCTTCTGAAGAATTGCCAGCTTGGTCTCGCCGATGGAATTGCGCGCGCGGGCGATGTCGGCCGTCAGCTTGCCGCGCTCGCCTTGCAGCCGCGCGGCCTCGCGCTCCAGCGCAAGCAGCCGCTGCTTGGTGGTATGGCCACCCTCGAAAAGACCCCGCAGCGGTTCGAGCTCGTCGCTGATCAAGGTGATCTGCTTGTCGGTGGAATCGCGTTGCGCGCTAAGCCCTTCGATCTCCTGCTTGAGCTGCTCGACCCGCTCGCGCAGGATCCCGGTCTCGCCGGCCAGCGTTTCCCGGCGGGAATGAAAGATGGCCGTCTGGCTCCGGCGCAGCGCGACCACCTCCGGATCTGTGTCCGCCGTGGCGAGCGCCTCCGGCCAGTCGATGGTTTCCCTGCCGTCACGCTCCGCGACGAGGCGCGCTTCCTTGGCCAGTTCCTCACGATGGGCCGTTTCCACGATGGCGAGCTGCGCCTTCGCCTTGGTTCCGTCCAGATGGATGAGGATGTCACCGCCCGCGACCGTATCGCCGTTGCGCACGTGCAGGTCGGCGACAATGCCCCCCTCCAGGTGCTGGACCTGTTTGCGGTTGGTGTCGACCGTGATCTGGCCGGACGCCACGACGGCGCTGGCGAGCGGCACCGTGGCGCCCCATGCGCCAGCGCCGCCAAAGGCGATCGCGATCACCGCAACGCCGGCTAGGATCCACGGCCAGACGCGCGTGTGTGCGGACGTGTTGTCGCCGCCGGAGCCGTTATGTTCGCTCGATGCCGCCGGCATATGCGCGCTCCTTCCTCTGTTGCCCCGCTCCCTGCAGGGACCGGATACCGCTCATCAGCCGCGGCAGCACTTCATCGCGCCGCCCGAATGTCTCGAGCCGCCCGCCGCGCAGCACGGCGACCTGGTCGACCGCGGTCAGAATGGCGGACCGGTGCGAGACGATGACGACCGTTCGGCCCTCGTCCTTGAGGCGCATCAGCGTCGCCTGAAGCGCGGCCTCGCCGTCGCTGTCGAGATTGGCGTTGGGCTCGTCGAGGACGATCAGCGTGGGCCCGCCGTAGAGCGCTCGCGCAAGCGCGATGCGCTGGCGCTGTCCGCCGGACAGCACGCTGCCACCTTCGCCGATATGGGTGTCGTAGCCTTTCGGCAGCTTCAAAATCATGTCATGAGCGCCGCACAGCCTGGCGGCGGCGATCACCTTGTCCGCCTCCGGCTCCCGCATGCGGGCGATGTTTTCGGCCACTGTCCCGGCAAGCAGCTCGATATCCTGGGGCAGATAGCCGATATGAACGCCGAGCTGCTCAGGGTGCCAGTTGTCGAGGTCCGCGCCATCCAGCCGCACATGCCCCGAGGCCGGCGGCCACACGCCGACCATCAGGCGGGCGAGCGTAGACTTGCCGGCCGCACTCGGCCCTATCACGCCAAGCATCTGGCCGGGCTCCAGATCGAAGCTGACGCCTTGCAGGACGGGCTTGCCGCCTTGCGGTGCCACGGCCGTCACATTGTCGAAGCGGATCCGGCCTTCAGGCGCTTCCAGCGGCAGCGTGTCCGGCGCCGGCGGATTGGTCTCCAGCAGGTCCGTCAGGCGGGCGTGGGCACCACGGGCGGCGATGAACTGGCGCCAGTTGTTGATGGCGGCCTCCACCGGCGCCAGGGCCCGCCCCATGATGATGGAGCCGGCGATCATGACGCCCGGCGTGATCGCCTCCTGAAGCACCAGCCAGGCGCCGACGCCCAGCATGGCGATCTGCAGGCAGGGGCGGATGAACTTCGACACCGCCGTGAGAGACCCGGCGTAGTCGGAGGCCCGGCCCTGCAGGGCCATGCCGCCGGACTGCAGCTTTATCCAGCGATCGCGCACGTGGCCCAACATGCCCATCACGCGGATGGCCTCGGCGTTGCGCAGGGCGGAGCTGGCGAACTCGTGCGCGGCGTGCATGCGCGAGACCGAGCGCTGCAAAGGCCCGCGTGTTGCAAGTTCGGAGATGACGGCGACGATGAACAGAAGCAGCGCGCCAGTGAGCGCCACCGCCCCGAGCAGCGGGTGAAAAAAGAAAATGAGCGCAATGAACGCCGGCGTCCACGGACAGTCGAAGAAGGCGATGACACCGGGTCCGGTCAAAAAGCCCCGCAGCGACTCCACGTCGCGCAGATACTGGCCGCCATTGGCGGTACGCCCCTGCAATTGGTGATCGAACAGGGCCGCGAAAATGGGGGACTGCAAATTGCGCTCGAACCGGGCGCCCAGCCTGACGAGGATACGCGACCGGACCAGCTCCAGAAGTGCGCTGACGCCGATCAGGCTGACCGCAAGGACCGTGAGCGCCACGAGCGTTTCCTGGCTGCGCGAGGCGAGCACCCGGTCGTAGACCTGCAGCATATAGAGCGGCGCGACCAGCATCAGAAGATTGATAAAGAAGCTGAAGGCGCCGACGGCCGTGAACAGGCGCCGCGCCGAGGCAAGTGCCTTTTTCAGTGCATTGGCTTCGGATGGTTTACTCACGCGTGATACTGCCGGGATCGTTCGCTATCAAACCGAACAGGGAGGAAGCGGCTTGCAGCCGGTCCCTCCCCGCGGGCCACGGAAAATGGCGCCGGACCCCGTCCGGCGCCGGCGTCAGGCGATCGCGACATCGTCGGACAGATCGATCCGCGCCAGGATCGGGTCGTGATCGCTCGCCGTGCCATCCTCGAAGCCGTAGTCGAGGTTGGCATGGACGATGTCGACTTCCGGCGCCCTGTCGGCGATCCCGTTGCTGACCAGAATGTGGTCGAGGGCCTGGCTGTTGCCGTTGAAGATGAACGAGTACTGATCCTCCGTCGGCAGGCTGTCGACCAGGTTGATGAGTTCGTCCGTCCCGTCGCCGCCATCCTTCAGGGTGTCGAGCGTGTCGGAGAACTGGAAGTCGTTGAGATCGCCGAGCACGACCACGTTGGCGTCGGGGTCGCCGGCCAGCAGGTCGGAGACGTAGTCGTTGATGACACCGGCCTGTTCCACCCGCTGCGGCAGGGTGATCTCCTCCGGCGGCTGGTTTTCGCCGTAGAGACCGTCGTCCTGGCTTTTCGACTTCAGGTGATTGCCGACGACGGTGACCTGTTCTCCGGTGGCGTTGAACGTGAACGTCCCCACGAGCGGCTTGCGGGTGCCCTCGTAGAGGGCCTCGGCTGGCGTGCCGTCGCCGTTCTCCTCGAAGGCGTCATCCTCGATCCGCGACAGCGCGTCCAGCGTCACCCGGTCGGGATTGTAGAGGAAGGCGTTCTGGATGTTGGCGCCCGGCGCGCCGCCGTCGGCGTTGTCCACGGGATCGATGCTGGCGAAAGCATAGGTCGGACCGCCCGCGTCCTCGATGGCCTGGATCAGCAACTGGAGCGTGGCCGCGGCATCGGTGACGCCATTGTCGGTCTGGCCCGAGCCGTCCTGGATTTCCTGCAGGGCGAGAATGTCCGGCATACCCAGGTTGTTGACGATCTGGTGGGCGATCGCCTCGAAGCGGCCGTCGGCCACATCCGTGTCGCCGTCGAGATCATTGGGGTCCAGGTTGAGGGTGTTGTAGGTGGCGATGGTCGCGTGGGTGTCGTCTCCGGCGAGCGTCGTGCTCTCCGGCGTGCGGCCGCCCGGCACCACGATCGGGGCTTCGGTCAGCTGCAGCTTGTAAGCCCCGAAGGTGTAGTCGAGCACGCCCACCGCGTCCGTGGCGAAGATGTCGCCCGTGGTCGCGTCCGGCGCGGTGATCAGCGTGTCGTCGGTGAGCAGGATCTCCGGGTTGAAGTCACCTTCCTGCACCACCGCATTGGCCGACTGCGAACCGTACTCCGCGGCCGTCGCGTTGGCTCTGAGGCCCACCTCTCCGAAACGGTTCGTACCGGCCACGACCAGCGGATCGTCGATCTCGACGCGCATCCCCTCGAGGCTTTCGAGAAAGTCGATGGCGTCAGTCGTCGGATCGAAGCTCGCAAGGCCGTCGTCGTCGATGATGTTGTCGGGCTGGATACGGTCGTCGCCGATGACCACCGTGTCGGGCAGATCGTTGCCGGTGGACTCGACGCTGGTGCTGCGCGCCGAAATCTGGGTGACGCTCAGCGCAGGCGGGAACTGGAACTCGGTCACATCCCCCTCGACGGTGACGCCGTCGCCCACGTTGAGCCCCGACGTGTCGCCGAACACGAAGATGCCGTCGGAGGTGGCGATGTCGCCGTCCCCTTCCGGATCCTGCATGTAGAACCCGTTGGCGGCGATGGCGGTCACGATGCCCGAGGAGCGCACGAAGCTGCCCTCGTAGGGTGAACGGTGGCCGGCACCCTGGATCTGGGAGATGGTCAGATCCGTCGGCTCGACCGGGCTGCCGGCGGCGTTGGCCGCGCCCGGCGTATCGTCCTGGCCGAGCGGCGAGAAGGAGCCGATCTGCCAGTCGCCCGTGCCGTCTGGCGACCGGTACACGTGGCCCGGTACAAAGGAGCCGTCCGGACCGACCCGCGCGGCGCTGTAGACCTGCTCGCCGCCGGCAGGATCCTCCACGAGCGCCACCGAGTCCGTCACCTCGTCCCATGGCGTGGTGTCGAGCGTGCCGTCGTCGTCAGCGTCGAGATCATCACCCTCCGCGCCGGTGAAGTTTTGCACCAGCAGATGAGTGACGTTGTCCGAGTTCTCGAAATTGAGGTCAAGCGTGGCATTCGCCGCGCCGAGCGAGAACGTGCTCTCCGCGCCGACGAAGAAGCCGTCGGCATCGAGCGAGAAGGAAGAAAGGTCGATCGCTTCCTCGATCACGCCGCTGCCGCCGGCGCCATCGCCGATGACGATATAGGTGTAGCCTGCCAGCGACATGCCGGCCTCACCGAACAGCTCGAAATATTCGTCGTTGTCGGTACCGTCCTGGTCGATGCGGATCTCGTTGATGGCAGGCTGAGTCGCTCCCGGCGCACCGTCGAACACCGCGTCGTCGCGGTAATCGAGGTTCTGGATGCGCGTGTCCTCCGCCCGGCCGGTGTCCTCCTGCGCGTAGGCGTTGGCCGCGTCGCCGAAATTGTCCTCGAGGTACTCGGCCAGCGCATCCTGCTCGGTGCCGTCGTCGGCAAAGGTCGCGTCGCCCGTCTGGAGGCCATCGGCCGTCCCGTCGCCGTCGAGGTCGTAGAGATCGACCCGGTTGGCCTGCGGCCCGGTCGGGAACGGATAGCCGTCGCCGCCGTCGGCCAGGAAGTTCAGTGTCACGATGCGGAAGGTCTGGCTGGCATCCCCGACGATCTCGCCATCACGCACCAGCTCGGCGATCAGGTTGCCGTCCTGGTCGAACACGCCCGCGTTCACGATGCGCTCGCCGGCCGGCAAATCCGGGTCATAGGAGAACTTCACACCCGAAATCTGCGGGAACTGCCCGGCCACCTCGGGGAGCGCTGAGACGCCGTGCTCCAGCACGCCGACGAGCTCCTGCTTGGTGAGCGTGAGAAGCGTGAGGCCGTTGTTGAAGGCCAGCGCGGTCTGGATGTCGTTCTGCGAGATACCGCCTTCCGGCTTCACGATGTTGCCGTCGCTGTCCACAACCGCCTCGTTGGGAAGGCGCTCGGGCCCGGTGCCGCCGGGCGGCACCACGGTCTGGCCGATCGAGGCCCGGACACCGCCGCCGTTCTTGATGGAGATCACCACGTCGGCGTCCTGCTCCTGCGCGGTGGCGAGGTTGGCGTCGGCGGTCAGGTTGCCCAGATTGGTCTCCTGGGTGCGGACACCATCGGGGTCATTCGGGTCGTCGACGCCGGAGCGGTTGCCGTTCAGGAACACGTCCGACACACCGAACACGTTGGATTCGGTGGCGATGATCTGTTCCTGGATCTGATCGACGATCTGCTGGATCTCCGGATCGACCAGATCCTCGGCTCCGAGATCGGCCACCCCTTGGTCGTCGGTCGCGTATGCACCGGAGACGTCCTCGTCATAGCTCTCCGGTATGATGTTGCCCTCGGCGTCGAAGTCGATCACCAGGCGGCCGACATATTTGTAGCTCCCGTCGGTGTTAACGACCGCCGTCGTCGTGCCGCCGGCATTGGTGACGAACTGCGGGTACTGGCCCTGGTCGCTGTCGCCGTCGCGCGGACGGTCGTTATCGTCGAAAAGCCGCGTGTTGGAGCCGCCAGCCACGATGATGTCGACGTTCTCCAGTCGCTCGGCGAGCCCGAGCTCGATGCTGATCTGCTGCATGTGCGCCAGCAGCACCACCTTGTTCAGGCCGGGGTTGTCGGCAAGCAGCGTGTCGACTTCCGCCTGGATGACGGCGGCCAGCGCATCGAGCTGTTCCGGCGTCGGCGTCGTGTCGAAATCGCCGGGCAGGATGCCGAGGTCGCCGGCGTCGGAGATCACGTCCAGCGTCGGCGTCGTCGCGCCGACCACACCGACCTGTTCGCCGTTGACGTCGATCACGGTCGAGGACGATACGACATTGCCCTGCGGCGCCTGGCCGCCTTCGACCTCCAGCGGCGCTAGGTTGGGATCGGCGGAGAAGTTGAGATTGGCCGACAGATAGGGGAAAGCCGTGCCGGCGAAATCCTCGCCAAGGATCGAACCCGGCGCCGAGCCGCTGATCAGACCGGCGACCACGCCCGTGCCGAAGTCGAACTCGTGGTTGCCGAGCGCGACGGCCTGAAGCCCGAGTTCGTTCTGGATCTGGATGTCGGCGATACCGCCGGAGCCGAACACCGCTTCCGAGGCGTCGAAAAAAAGACCCGGTATATAGGCGTCGCCCGCGGAAAGGGTCAGCGTGTTGTCGGCGATGCCGTCATTGCCCAGATCCTGATTGCGCAGCGCGTTGAGCACCGCCGAAAGGTTCGGCGCGTCCTCTATCGCCGCCACCGCGGCTTCCTGGTCGGTGAAATGCAGCAACTCCAGCGTGAAGGTCGTCTGCAGTTCCACCGTCTGATCGGCGAATTGCAGCCGCTCCACGTTCTGAATGCCGTCGACGCCGTCGGGGCGCCCGTCACGCAGGTCGACGACGATGTTGTGGTCCGTGTCGACCAGATAGTCGTCGCGGTTGCCCGTGAAGACCACCGTGTCCAGACCCTCGCCCCCATCGTGCTCGTCATTGCCTTTTCCGCCGATGAGCACATCGTCGCCATCGCCGCCGAACAGCTCGTCGTCGCCCTTTCCGCCTTCGAGCACGTCATCGCCGTTGCCGCCGAAGAGTTCGTCGCGGCCGTTGCCTCCGTCGATCTCGTCGTCACCGTCCTCACCGTACAGTTCGTCGCGGCCGCGTCCGCCGAGGATGATATTGTCGCCGTCCCCGCCGAAAATTTCGTCGCGCCCGTTGCCGCCTTTCAGTTCATCGTTGCCGGCAAGGCCCATGATCTCGTCATTGCCGTTGCGGCCGTCGATCTCGTCGTTGCCGGCGGTGCCGGTGAGTTCGTCGTCGCGCCTGCCGCCCCTGATTTTCTCCCCGCTGAAATTAATCTGGTAGAGGGTCGTGGTGCCGGAAACCTCGTTCGAGACCGCCAGCATGGGCACGCCATTGGGGCTGTCTTCCGCAGCGATGAAGGTGAGGCCCTCGGGCGCGATGTCGCCCTCTGTGCGGATATATTGGGTGAACTCGACGTCCCAGGGCCTGGTGATGTCGAAGACGAACACGCCGCCGCCGGCGCGCTCGATGCCGACGAAGGCATAGGTGTGGCCCTCGATCTCGCCGATGACGACGGACTCCGGCTCGGGGCCCTTGGCGTCGGAGCGGTTGTCGAATTCGTCCGGATCGGCGTCGTTGGCATTGAAGAGTTCCGGCGTCAGCTGCGCCGTGATCTGCTCCAGCATGTCGCCGCTGTCGAAGACCTGGTTGCCGTCCTCGTCCCAGATCGAGAACGAGCGGGCGCCGTAGGCGTAAAGCTCGTCATAGTCGCCGTCGCCGTCCGTGTCTCCGTCGATGGTGGAGACCTCCAGACGGCCGAGGATGCCATCCTGCTGCAGGATGGCCGCGTTCGGGAAGGCATCGGTATCGAGCTCCAGATCATCGATGCGCTCTTCCTCGTCGCGCGAGTCGCCTTCGTTGGCGGTCACGTAATAGGTCTTGCCCCCAGCCTCGTAGGACGCGATCGCATCGGGCATGTAGAGCCCCTTCACCGGCTGGGTGCCAATGTCGATGGTGTCGCCATCCCGGTCGGAAGCGTCGAGACCGTTGCCGGGCTTGGAATGGTCCTTGGCGCCCAGCGGTTGGATCTCGGTCACCGTCGCCGTTTCGATGTCGACCACGGCAACCGCATTGGCCTCCTGCAGCGTCACGAACGCTTTCTTGCCGTTCTCGGAGATGGCGATATACTCGGGCTCGACGTCGTCCGACAGCACCTTGCCCTCGAAGATGCGCAGGCCCATTGCCTCGAGCGCCGCCTGCTGGGCATCGAACGCCGTGAAACCGGCGGTGGCGACCGTCGCCCCGGCGACACCGCCCGACAGATCGATGACGCTGATCGAGCCCTTCGGATCGAGGTCGCCGTCCGGCTCGCCCTCGTTGGCGACCAGCAGCTTGTTGCCGTCCGGCGTGAACACCAGCATGTCGGGCAGCGATCCCACCTTGACGGAGCCGAGGAAGTTGCCGTCCGCATCAAAGAAGCCGACGAGACCCGGATCGGTCGCCTGATCGGCCTCGATCGCCACTGCAACGATGCCGCCCGCCACCGCGACGCTGTTGGGGCCGCCGGTCGGCTGCCCGTTCACCGTGTTCACGTCGATGGCGCCGACCTTGGTGGGCGTTTTCGGATCGGAGATGTCGAGGATGTCGATTGTGCCCTGCTCGGCGTTGACGACGAACAGGCGCTGGGTCTGCGGATCGTGGGCGACGATCTCCGCCGCGCCTTCGCCGAGACCTGAATCATACGTGGCGATCGCGCTCAGCTCGATCGTGAAGTCGTCGTTCCGCCCGCGGCCCGGGCCGCGATCGTCATCGTCCCAGTCATGCCGATCATCATCGCCGCGACCATTCCCGCCCCCGCGATGATCGTCATTCCCATCGCGATCGCGTCCGCGGCCATGGCGATCATCGTCATTGCCCCAACGCCAGTTGTCGTGGTCCCAACGACCGTCGTCGTCACTCCGGCGGTGGTGTTCGCCGCGGTCGCGATGATCGTCGTCGCGGGCATGATCGCGTCCGCGTTCGCCGTTGCGGTCGTATTCGGAGGGAGCGTCGCTGCGGTAGGGATCGCCTTTGAAAAAGTCAACGTTGCCCCGGCCTCGGTAGGTGCCCTCGTATCCCATCAGAATCCCTCCTGCCTAATGCGTTCAGCTCAATGTGCTTCGCCGGCGAGACGTGTCATCCCACGCTGCATGCGCCCTCGACGGCGCCGGAAAAATTCGCTGACGGGCCATCCCCAACCCGTGAGCTGGCCCCGATGCCTCCCGCGGCCGGGCCAACAGTCCGGACGCTAGCAGCGGCCGGTGACGGTTCGTTAACCATTGAGTGACGGTACGATGAAGCCCGCCCATGCCGGCTTCGTCCCTGATGCCTTGGAACAGATGCCGCTGCTGGAGCCGATCGGCAGTATCCCGCCGCGATCAAATAGGGATCAGGGCATAGATTTCCGCCACCTCTTAATGAGGCCTTCGCACCGCTCGTGCGACCTACTCCTCAAAGCGAGACGTGGCGTCACGATCGCGGTCGTATCGTCTCGCGAGCGGAAACGGTGGCAACCATGACTCGCGACGGACGGTCCAGAGTTCGTAGGTTGGCATCAGCTGGTCAGGGATATCCAGGGATCCCAGGTTCACTTCGATTTCGTCGGCGGTGCGTGCGAAAACGGACGAGCCGCAGCGGGGACAGAAAAACCGCCCGGCGTAGTCGCGCGTTTCGCCATCGATCGTCACCGCATCCTGAGGGAACACCGCGGAAGCGTGAAAAAGGGCCCCGTGATGCTTGCGGCAGTCGAGACAGTGACAAAGGCCGACCCGGTATGGGAGCCCCGATGCCACGATTCGGACGTTGCCGCACAGGCAACCGCCGGTGAAACGGTCCATGCTGCGTCTCCTCCAGGATCAAGCATCGGAATGGCTACAATGATCAGCTCTGCCATTGCAATTGCCCGTTGCGGTCGGGCGGTGCGTTCAGGCGCTGATAGTCGCGGACACAGCGCCTCAGCCGACCAGGGTGAGGATCGCCAGTCCAGCGAGCGCGATCCGCGGCGCGCACAAGATCAGCAACGATCTGCTGCCGCTCGCACAGTTCCGCCACATCAATCCGCAAGGAAGAGCGACGTTGGCTTCGCGGCCTGGACCCTATCGCAACGACTGCGCCCGAGCGACAACGGTCCACAAGCCGCTCGACCGTGATCATGTGCGTCAGGATAGTGGGCCGGGCAGTGTGACGCCGTGCCGACATCGCCGCTATCGGTCACCACTCCGTGGACATGCGCCCGCGGCGGTGGCGGCACCGCCGTGGTGGGCAGGCCCTGGCGGAACAAATCCCGATGGACGACATTGCGTCATCGAGAGTCGGCGCACTGTGCGGACGTTCGAAGCAATGGAAAAGATACGCGAGACGGCATTCGTGTGCATCGGCCGCGCCGTCCTGTTCGGCGGGTTTGCGGTCGTCCTGGTGATGCTGAGCTTTTCCTTCGACATGGTGCTGGCGCTCTACGCCGGCGCCGTGCTCATGCTGGTGATGGCGGAGATCCTCATCCTCAAGGCGTTCGCCGCCCCATGGCAAAACCCGAAGAAGACGGAGGTCTGGGGCTGCCTGGACGAGCGCGCACGACCCGCGGCAGCGGCCGGCAGAAGGGCCTTCGCCGCGGTGCTGCGCGAGGTCTACGGTCGTTTCGCGCGAAACAGCTATGCCGTCGCGTGCTCGTTCTTTGCCGCCTCGCTCGTCCTGCGCGGGCTCGGAATGTGAGGATCAGGTCCGCTCGGCGGGCGCCTGGTCGGTGCTCTGCTCCTGCTGTTGCTCCTCCTCGAAACCGCGCACGACATCCATGAAGCGGCGGAAGAAGCGCTCCATCAGGCCGAGCGTGCGCTCGAACTCCTCTTCGCTGGGCAATCCCGTCGTCTCTTCACCGGCGCCGCCTTCCAGCGCTTCGACACGCGCCTCGAGCGCCGCGATCCGTTCACGGAGAGCCTCGATCCGCGGGTCGTCGGGCCGGCGCTCGTCGGCGGCCGGCGTGCACACGAACTCGCCCGAGCGCTCGCGGCAAAGCGCCATGGCGCCGGTGCGCGCGTCCATGCGCAAATAGCCGTTATCCGTCTTCTCCAGCACATAGCGCTCGCCGCCGGCGCCTGCCTCCTGGGCGGCGAGGATGCCGGGCGTAAGAAGGAAAAGTCCCGCCAGGGCGGCAGCCGTCACTCGCATCGGTTCTACTCCCAAGGAACGTCGATCCGTCATCGTCGCGCACGATTGCGCCGCAAATTGGATGGTGCAAAAGGCACCGCCCGCTTTGCGCACGCGCGATAATGGGACTATAGCGCGCTCATGGCAAAACTGATCTACAAAATCTGTCCGCAATCCTTGTGGCGGCAGGCCGAGCGCGAAGGCGTGCTTGCCGGGGCACCGGTGGACCTGGCCGATGGTTTCATCCACTTCTCCACCGGCGCCCAGGTGCGCGAGACGGCCGCGAAGCATTTTTCCGGGCAGGACGATCTCCTCCTCGTCGCGGTCGACGAAGAAAAACTCGGTAAAAAGCTGAGATACGAGATTTCGCGTGGGGGCCAGCCCTTTCCGCATCTTTACGCACCGCTGCCGCTCGGCGCCGTGCATTGGGTGAAGCCGCTGCCGCTTGACGCCGACGGGCGGCATGCATTTCCGCCGCTCGAACCATGAAGCGCCTCTTGGACCTCGCCGCGCGCCCTCTGCTCTTCAGGCTCGACCCGGAGCGGGCACACGGGCTTTCCATCGCCGCCCTGAAGTCCGGCGTTCGGCTTTCCGATCCGCCGCCGGTTTCGCGCAAGCTTTCCCTAACGCTGGCCGGACTCGACTTTCCCAATCCGCTGGGGGTCGCCGCCGGCTACGACAAGAACGCCGAGGTTCCCGACGCGCTGCTCAAGCTCGGCTTCGGTTTCGCCGAGTGCGGCACCATCACGCCGCGGCCGCAAGCGGGCAACCCGAAGCCACGCATCTTCCGCCTCGCCGAGGACGAGGCGGTGATCAACCGGCTGGGCTTCAACAACGAAGGCCATCAAAGCGCGCTGGCGCGACTGCTCGCGCGCGCCCCGCAGGGCGGCGTCGTCGGTGTCAACATCGGCGCCAACCGCGACAGCGCCGACCGCATGGCCGACTACGAGGAAGGCGTGCGCCTCTTCGCCGGGGTGGCGTCCTATCTGACCATCAACATCTCCTCGCCCAACACGGCCGGCCTGCGCGCCTTGCAGGACCGCGAAAGCCTCGCGGAGCTGCTCGAGCGGGTGATGCGGGCGCGCAACGCTCAGGCGGCGGGGCTCGACACAGGCACACCCGTCTTCCTGAAGATCGCCCCCGACCTATCCGATGAGGCCATGGCCGACATCTCCGCCGAAGTGCTGGACAAGCGGGTGGACGGGCTCATCGTCTCCAACACCACGCTTGCACGCGCCGGGCTGAAATCGGCGGCCGCGCACGAAACGGGCGGGCTTTCCGGCGCGCCGCTCTTCGAACGCTCGACCATCGTCCTGGCGCGGATGCGGAAGCTGATCGGCCCTTGGCTCCCCATCATCGGGGTCGGCGGCGTGCGCTCTGCGGAAACGGCGCTGGAGAAGATGCGGGCCGGTGCCGACCTGGTGCAGCTTTACACCGGCATGATCTATCAAGGGCCGGGGCTTGCCGCCCGCATCTTGCGCGGCCTGGACACCTATGCCGAGCGTGAGGGGCTCTCCTCCATCGCGGAGATCCGCGACAGCCGCGTGGAGGAATGGGCCGCACGGCGGCTCGACTGAAGCTTGGCGGAGGCCTTCAGCGGAAGGCCTCCCGCGCCCTTCTCGGCAGGATGGAGACGAGGGTGAGGCCGCGCGCGATCATGAAGATGTGCAGCGCCGCCCACAGGCCGGGATTGCCGAAGACCGCACCCAGCGAGAACAGGCACGCCACATAGACCGCCAGCGACAAGAGCATCATGTTGCGCATGTCGCGCGACCAGGTGGCGCCGATGAAGACACCGTCCATGGCGAAGGCGAGCACGCCGCTGACGGCGATGAAGGCGGCCCACGGCAGATAGGCGCCGGCGGCCGCGCGCACCTCCGGCGCCGTGGTCATCAGGTGGATGAAGGTCTCGCCGAAGAGCAGGAAAGTCGCCGTCGCCGCCACGGCGAGCGCAAAGCCCCAAAGCGTGCTGAGCCATACAGCCTTGCGGAAGGCCGGCGCGTGGCGCGCGCCGATGGCACGGCCGGCCAGCTGTTCGGCGGCGGTGGCAAAACCGTCGAGGAAATAGCCGGCGACGAGATAGAAATTCAGCAGAACCGCATTGGCGGCGAGCGTGACCGTGCCGAGCTGCGCACCCTGCCGGGTGAAGAGCGCGAAGGTGGCGAGCAGCGCAAAGGAACGGACCATGATATCGCGGTTGAGCGCGAGCATGTCCAGCATGCTGGACATGTCGAATATGCGCGAAAGGACCGGGCGCGGGCTCTCGCGAAAGCGCCGAAGCAGGATCACAAGACCGGCCGCCGCGCCGACGAGCTCGCCGCCGACGGTGCCCCAGGCCACGCCCTCAAGGCCCCAGCCGAGATGGAGACCGAGCAGAATCGACAGGACGATGTTTGAGCCGTTCAGGAAAACCTGCAGGATGAGGCCGATACCGCCCTCCCCGCGCCCCAGCACATAGCCGAGGATGGAGAAATTGATGAGGGTGAGGGGCGCGGCAAGCATGCGGATCTCGATATAAAGATGCATGGCGCGCGCCACCTCCGGTTCCGGATCGATGAACCGGACGCCGAGCCAGGCGATCGCCGCCGTCAGGAGGATGAGTGCGACGCCGACGCCCGCGGCCACGGCGAGGGAGCGCAGGAGAATCGCCTGCTCCTCCTGCACGTCGCCGCGCCCGTGCGCCTGCGCGACCAGCCCGGTCGTGCTCGACCGCAAGGAATTGAAGGTGTTGAAGACGACGTCGAAGACGATCGCGCCGGCCGCCAACCCGCCGAGCAGTGCCGCATCGCCCAATTGCCCGACGACGGCCGTATCGACGATGCCGAGGAGCGGCGTCGTCAGATAGGCGAGCGTCATCGGAACGGCGATGGCGAGAACGAGCCTGTTCGTCACCTCGAAGGGGCGGCCGCGCCGCGTATGCAAGGTCGCCTGGTCCACTGCCTCTCCCGAATCTGTCATGCGACGGCATGAGGGCCTGCTTCGCGCCGGCTTGCAAGATGCTCACGGCACCTTTGCAATGAGCCAGGAAGCCGCCCAAAGCAGTGTGCGCTCACATTCGTTCGCTTGGCTGCTCTATCTGTTTGTTTTCGCCGCATTCGTGCCATGCCAAGTGATTCCCACTTGGCTGCAAAATGGTCTAGCGCCGATAGCTCAGCAGCCGCAGGACGAGGAATGCCGGCACGACGATGACCGCGCCGAGGACGATGTAGCCGAAGAAGTTTCCGAGCGCGGCAAAGCCCATATTCCAGATGCGCAGGACCATGTCCCGCAACGCATCGAAAATATCCCAGGGAGACCAGTGAAACGCGCTCATGAGGAAGCCGACGATGAAGGAGACCACCAGGAGCTTCACGATCACGCGCAGCGGGCTGTCGCCCAGGAATCTTGTCAGTGCCGACACGGCCTTCACCTTCGACTGCTCTTTCAACCCGTGCATATTGATCGCGCGCCGACAGCGCAAGCCTGCGGACGCGAACCGGAACGGCAGCGGACGGGCGCAACCGTTAACGGCCCTTTATGCGAAATCTTAGGATTTTCCGCACTACGACCGCAGGAGAGCGAAGGGTCAGGTCATGCGTGCTGCGGTTTTGTTTCTGTTGCTGGTGCTTGCGGGCTGTGCCAGCACACCCGACAACATCAACAACGCCTGCTCCGTCTTCCAGCAGAGGGATGGCTGGTTCAACGACTGGTACAGCGCCGCCAAGCGCACCGAGCGCACCTACGGGGTTCCCGTTCCCGTGCTCATGGCGACGATCCGCGTGGAATCGGGCTTCAAGGCCAATGCGCGCCCGCCGCGCAAGAAGCTGCTGGGCTTCATCCCGTGGAAACGGCCATCGAGCGCCTATGGCTACTCCCAGGCTCTCGACGGCACCTGGGCGGAGTACAAGCGTGCAACCGGGAAACCGATGGCGACACGCCGCAGCTTCGCCGACGCCGTCGACTTCGTCGGCTGGTACCATTACCGCAGCAACCAGAAAAACGGCATCGCGCTCAACGACACCTACAATCTCTACCTGGCCTACTATGCCGGCCATGGCGGCTACGCCCGAGGCAACTTCGGTTCCGGCACCAGAAGGGCGGCACAAAAGGCGGCGGCCATGGCCGACTCCTACGCGCGCCAGATCCGTTCCTGCGGATTGTAAGGACGGCGGACAGCCCCGGATCACCGCTTAACAGGCATAACGCCCGGACCACGGCAGCAGTTCGCCCTTGTTGCCTGGCACCCGCCGGCATAGAATGGCGTCGTCGCGCATTTTTTAAGCGGCGTCAGATAAGTTATACAGCGCAGGTTTTCAAAGATGAATCGTATTGCCACGTTGATTTCGGCCGGTACGGCCATGCTTCTTCTCATGTCACCCGCCCCGGCGCAGGATGTCGTCCAGGCCGGCAGTGCATGGTACGCCGCCGGCGAGGCCGCGCTCGCGGCCAAGATGGCCGAGCAGCCCAACACCGGGCGGGCGCGGAACGTCATTCTTTTCATCGCCGACGGCATGGGAGTGGGCACGAACTATGCCATTCGCCTGTTCGAGGGACAGCGAAAGGGCAAGCTCGGCGAGGAGCACATCCTGCACCACGAGGGCTTCCCGTACACGGCCCTGGTCCCGGCGCAACCGTGGTCACCGACGCATCCTCCCTTGAAAGCGTCGGCGCTACCCCGCTCCTCGGCCTCTTTACCGACAGCCACATGAATTTCGAGGAGGACCGCCCCGACAGCGAGCCTTCACTGGCGCAGATGACCGAAGCCGCGATCACCCGCCTCAAGGACGACGAGGAGGGTTTCTATCTCATGGTCGAAGGCGGGCGCGTCGACCAGGCCAACCACGCCGGCAACGCCCATCGCGCACTCAAGGATGGCGAGGCCTTCGCCGAGGCCGTCGCCATAGCCGACCGGATGACCGACGATGCCGACACGCTGATCATCGTCACCGCCGATCACGACCACGGCATCTCCTTCAACGGATATTGTGGCCGCGGCACGCCGATCACCGGCCTGTGCATGGGCATCGCCTCGGGCCAGGTGGAACATACGGGAGAGCCGGAACTGGCGGCCGACGGGAAGCCCTATACGGTGATCGGCTACCTCAACGGTGCCGGTTCTGTGCTCACCGAACAGGCCGACCACGCCTATTTCGGCACCCGCGCGGTGCTTTCCCAGGAGGAAGCGGTCGATCCCGACTTCCACCAGCAGGCGCTGATTCCCATGGAGGCCGAAACCCATTCGGGCGCCGACGTGGCCGCCTGGTCGAAAGGCCCATGGGCGCATCTCATGGCCGGCTCGGTCGAGCAGAATTTCATCTTTCACGTGATGAACCGCGCCATGAACGCCGAATAGGCCTTCGCTGCGCCGGGCGGGGGCGCCCGGCAGTTTCTTCCCGCCGCCCCTTTGCGCTTCGGCGAAGGCCGGAAGCGGGGCGGCGGGAACGGCAACGGCACGTCTTGAATCGAATTGACGAAGGCGGACAGATTCGGCTACCAAGACCGGCACTGCGGGTATGATGTAATGGTAGCCTGTCAGCTTCCCAAGCTGAACGCGCGGGTTCGATTCCCGCTACCCGCTCCAAGTCCCTGACAACCCCGATCTCCCGCACTTCCCTCCCCGCAGGTTGGTGCGCGGAAGCAATCACGTCCCTTCCCCGGCAGGAACGCGCTACAGCGACGCCAAACAGCATTGTTGCAGTTGCTTTTCATATATTTTTAGGTGTCTTCAACTATTCACCTCTATCTGTGATAGTAAACTGTTGAGCTTGAGAAGACACGATGTCCTCCGTTCGGTATCCCAATTTCGACACGCTCAGGCTTGTCGCGGCTTCTTCCGTCGTGTTCTCCCATGCATTCCTGATCGCCACCGGATCGGAGGAAACCGAGCCGCTGCACGGAACCGGACTGGTCGCCGGCGTCTACGGCGTCTTCATCTTCTTCATTCTCAGCGGTTTTCTGGTGACAGAAAGCGCGAAGCGCTCGGCAGGGCTCGCCGACTATTTCCGAAAGCGCTTCTTGAGGATCGCACCGGCTCTGGCCGTGGCACGCTTCTCCTCGTCTATGTGATCTGCCCGCCTTTCGCGACCGACGGCGCGGTAGCATTCGTACTGGACCCGGAAATCCTGAGCCGGGCAATGCAGGTGATCTTCCTGCACACCGACAACCTGTATTTCACCAATGTCGCGTTCTACTCGCCGTCCGGCGAGGAGGACTATCTGCCGGGCATCGCCAACGGGGTGGCCTGGACGATCCGGCTGGAAGTGATCGGCTACGCCCTGATCGCGGTATTGATGGTGATGTCACTCTTGAACGGACGGCGGCAGATCATCGCTCTCCTGATCGCCTGCGGTGTGATCGGGCTTTCGGTCGCCTACGGCAAGACCGTCTCCGTCGAATGGCTCGGCGCACTGCTGTTCGTCCTTCCGTCGCTGTGCTGCGGCATCATCATGAATTGGGTGGTACAGTTTCACAAACCGCGGGGATGGATCGCCGCGCTGTTTGCACTCGGATTTGTCCCGGCCGTCCATTTCCAGGTCCTGCCGGAGACCTTCTGCTATCTCGCGGCGTATCCGCTCATCTGGCTCGGTGCTGTCGAGTTCAAACCGTTTACCTGGCTCAGGACCCGGAGCGACATTTCGTATGGCGTCTATCTCTACGGCTGGCCGGTCACGCAGGTCATCCGGGCGTTCGTCGGAGACGGATTGTCGGGCTATGAGATGACGGCTCTGGCGCTGCCGGCGACGGCGCTCCTCGCCTATCTTTCCTGGCACCTGGTGGAAAAGCCGGCTCTGCGGCTGAAAACGGCGGCACCGATGGCGCAGGCTCAGCCGCTCCAAACCTCTTGATGCCCTTCTTCGCCTGAGAGGGATGCGACCGCCCTCAAGATGCAGGGCGGCACCAGACTGCCTGAAGGGGCGGGCGGACCGGCCGCCCTTTCTCGCCCGTGACGTTGATCCGGCTTGACGCGAGCGCGATCACGTACCACCTGTGCGCAGTCCCACAACAAGCGACGATGCCGCCCGTGACCGCGCTCAGAGAATTTATCGAATCCCGCCGTTTCGAGGCGGCGATCACCGTCCTCATCGTCATCAACGCCATCACGCTCGGGCTGGAGACCTCGCCCACGGCCGTGGAAGCCGCCGGGCCCCTTCTCCTGGCGATCGACCGCTTCATCCTCGGCGTCTTCGTAGTCGAGCTCTCGGTCAAGATGGCCGTCTACCGGCAGCGCTTCTTCCACGATCCCTGGCGCATCTTCGACCTTTTCGTGGTGGGCATCGCGCTCGTTCCGGCGACCGGCAACCTGTCGGTGCTCCGGGCCTTGCGCATCCTGCGCGTGCTGCGGCTCGTCAGCATCGTGCCGTCGCTCAGGCGCGTCGTCGGCGGCCTGGTGGCTGCGCTACCGGGCATGGGCTCGATCATGCTCCTGCTCGGTCTCGTCTACTACGTCTTCTCGGTGATGGCGACGAAGCTCTTCGGTGCGGCCTTCCCCGACTGGTTCGGCACGATCGGACGCTCGGCCTATTCGCTCTTCCAGATCATGACACTGGAAAGCTGGTCCATGGGTATCGTGCGGCCGGTGATGGAGGTTTTTCCGTGGGCCTGGCTTTTCTTCATCCCCTTCATCGTCTCGACCACCTTCACCGTGCTCAACTTGTTCATCGGCATCATCGTCTCGGCCATGCAGGCCGAGCACGACGCCGAGGCCTCGGCCGAGCGCAGCGCGCTGCAGGAGGAGCAGGAGGCGATCCTGCATGAGGTCCGGGCGCTGCGCGAAGAGGTGCGGGCACTCAGCAAGGAGAGGCAGTCGTAAACTCAGCCCGGAAGGAAGTGCTTTGAAAGCTTCAGCGCCTGGCCCTGGTAGTGGGATTTGAGTCCGGTGCCGTAAAGCGTTTCCGGGAGCGTACTCATGCGCTCATAGACCAGCCGGCCGACGATCTGGCCGTGCTCGAGGATGAAGGGCACCTCGTGGCTGCGCACCTCAAGCACGGCGCGGCTGCCCGTACCGCCGGCGGCGGAATGGCCGAAACCGGGATCGAAGAAGCCGGCGTAGTGGACGCGGAACTCCCCCACCAGCGGGTCGAAGGGCGTCATCTCCGCGGCATAGGCCGGCGGCACATGGACGGCTTCGCGCGAGACGAGGATGTAGAACTCGTCCGGGTCGAGCACGAGGTCGTTCGTGCCGTGATTGTAAAGCGGCTCCCAGAATTCCGGCACCGCGTAGGCCGCCTTGCGGTCGACGTCGACAAGGCCCGTGTGATGCTTGGCGCGGTAGCCGATCAGGCCACCGTCGGCGCCGCGCAGGTCGATCGAAAGGGCGATGCCGCCGCCCGAGATGTTGGGCCTTTCGGAGGCCACCAGCGTCTCGCGCTCGTGCAGCGCGGCGAGATCGTCCTCGGTGAGCAGCGCATTGCCCCTGCGGAAGCGTATCTGCGAAAGGCGCGAGCCGGGGCGCACGACGATCGGGAAGGTCCGCGGGCTGACCTCGAGATAGAGCGGGCCGGAATAGCCGGCGGCGATCTTGTCGAACTCCTGGCCGTTGTCCGTCATGACGCGGGTGAAGATGTCGAGCCGGCCGGTCGAGCTCTTCGGGTTGGCCGAGGCCGATATGTCATCGGGAAGCGCCAGGTGCTCCATCAAGGGCACGATGTAGACGCAGCCAACCTCCAGCACCGCGCCCTCTTCGAGCCGGAACTGGTGCAGCTTCAGCCGCTCCAGCTTGTCGGCCACGCGGTGGCCGGGGCCGGGCAGGAAGCTGGCGCGCACACGATAGGCAACCTCTCCCAGGCGCAGGTCGAGGCTTGCCGGCTGGATCTGGTCCGTATCGAGCGGGCGCGCGGCGGCAAGTGCGCCGTCCTTGAACAGCGCGGCGATCTCGCTATCCGGCAGAATGCCCGTCATGGCCACGCGAAACTCCATCAAAAGCTTGACCGGGGAGGTTTACTGCGCCATGCGCTTGACGCAAGGACATGCTGCGCCTAAAGAGGCTTTATCCCGTGGTGATTTGGCCGGTCGGCTTGCAGCCACGTAAAAAAAGTCGCTAAAAGGCCGCGCTCGATGCTCACCGGCACGCGCCTTTCGCGGCCGGTTTTATTTTGAGCAGAGACCATGACCGACGACAACAACGACGACTGGAAACCGCAGACCGCGCTGGTGCACGGTGGCGCGCTGCGCTCGCATTTCGGTGAAACCTCCGAGGCCCTCTACCTCACCCAGGGCTTCCTCTACGACAGCGCGGAAGCGGCGGAAGCGCGCTTCAAGGGGGAGGAACCGGGCTTCATCTATTCGCGCTATGCCAACCCCACGGTGGACATGTTCGAAAAGCGCATGTGCGCGCTGGAGGGGGCGGAGGACGCGCGTGCGACGGCCTCCGGCATGGCGGCCGTCTCGGCGGCGCTGCTGTGCTCGCTGAAGGCGGGCGACCACGTGGTCGCCGCGCGCGCGTTGTTCGGCTCCTGCCGGTGGGTGGTGGAGACGCTGATGCCGCGCTACGGCATCGAGACGACGCTGGTGGACGGGGCCTCGCTCGAAGCGTGGGAAAGTGCCGTTCGCACCAACACCAAGCTGTTCTTCCTGGAAAGCCCGACCAACCCGACTCTGGAAGTCTGCGATATCGCCGCGATCGCGCAGCTTGCCGACAGCATCGGCGCGCGGCTGGTGGTCGACAACGTCTTCGCCACACCGCTCCTGCAAAAGCCGCTGGAACTGGGCGCGCATGTGGTGGTCTATTCGGCCACCAAGCACATCGACGGGCAGGGGCGATGTCTCGGCGGCGTGGTGCTCTCCGACAAGGACTGGATCGACGAGCATCTGCACGATTATTTCCGCCACACGGGCCCCAGCCTCTCCCCCTTCAATGCCTGGACGCTGCTGAAAGGCCTGGAGACCCTGCCGCTCAGGGTGCGCCAGCAGATGGAGAGCGCTTCCCGCGTGGCCGATTACCTGGCCGAACATCCGAAGGTGCCGCGCGTGATCTATCCCGGCCGCAGCGACCATCCGCAGGCCGGGATCGTCGCGCGGCAGATGAAGGGCGGCTCGACGCTCGTCTGCTTCGACGTCGAGGGCGGCAAGCAGGCCGCGTACGCGGTCGAGAACGCGCTGAAGATCATCGGCATCTCCAACAATCTGGGCGATGCCAAGAGCCTGATCACCCATCCCGCCACCACCACGCACAAGAACCTTTCCGAGGAGGCGCAGGCGGAGGCGGGTATCAAGCCGGGAACGCTGCGTCTGTCGCTGGGGCTGGAAGACACGGGCGACCTATTGGCCGATCTCGACCGGGCGCTTTCACGCGTGTAGCCAGTCGGTTACCGGAACGCGCGCGCCGCCAGCACGATGCGGGCGACGGCGGTGTATAGGGTGATCACGGCGAAGGTCCAGGCGATGACCGGAAACCAGGCGGGCCAGAGGCAGGCGAGCACGAAGGCGATCAGGGTTTCGCCGGCCTCGGCGAGCCCGGTGGTGAAGAAGAAGGATTTCTCGCCGCGGGCCAGGGTCTGCATGCCGCGCTTCTCGGCGATCGCCGCAAAGGCGAGAAAGCTCGCGCCGTTGACATAGAAGGCGAAAAGAAGGAAAGCGCCGGCGATGCCGTTGGCGGCGGGATCGTGGAAGATGAAGCCGAGGGGCACGGCGCCGTAATAGACGAAATCGAAGACGATATCGATGTAGCCGCCGAAGTCGGTCGGCGCCTTGACGCGCGCCACCGCGCCGTCCAGCCCGTCGCCCAGGCGGCTTAAAAGGACGAGCGCCAGCGCGACCCAGAACTGACCGGCGGCGGCCGCGGCACCGGCGGCCAGTCCCGCAGCCAAGCTTGCCACGGTCACCGCATTGGCGGTCACCCCGAACGACGCCAGCCATGCGGCGACCTTGGCAAGAAGCGGCTCGAGCTTGCGTTTTCCCCACCCGTCGATCACATTCCGGCTCCGTTCTGGCTGTCCCGCGTTGATCTATAGCCTTGCCCGACACATATCAGATGTCACAATATCGTCAGGCCCCCGACAGGCGGCCGGCAGGTGGCGCGAGACAGATGTACCGAGCCGTAACCCACGACATAGAAGTGCGGGTCGAGCCATTCTTCCTGCCCGACCACTCGGACCCGGAGGAAAGCCGCTACGTCTGGGCCTATCAGGTCACCATCGCCAATTTCTCCCAGGACACCGTCAAGCTGATCTCGCGTTACTGGCACATTACCGACGGGCTCGGCCGGGTGCAGGAGGTGAGTGGCGAAGGGGTGATCGGCGAGCAGCCGGAGCTGGAGCCGGGCGATAGCTTCCAGTACACCTCAGGCTGTCCACTGACGACCTCCTCCGGCATCATGGTCGGCCGCTACACCATGCGCACCAGGCAGGGCGACCTCTTCGAGGTCGACATCCCGGCCTTTTCCCTTGATCTTCCGGGCGAGCAGGTGGCGCTGAACTGAGCGCAGGCGGGCGCTGGAACACGGGCGCACCGGGGAAGTTGGAACAGACAAAGCGGCTTCGAACCTGCGGAGACTCTTCCATGGATCCAGCATCCCGCATCTCGCTGCGCACCGGCAATGAAATGCCTCTTTTCGGGCTTGGCACCTGGCAACTGACGAAAGACACGGCCGAGACGATCGCCGCGGCGATCGCGCTCGGCTATCCGATGATCGACACATCCGGCGACTACGGGACCCAGCCCGGCATCGGCGAGGGCATCCGCCGGGCGGGCGCGAAACGGTCGGATTTCTATCTTGTCACCAAGGTCGAGGAAACCGACGACGCCTTCGCGGCGACAAAGAAGGACCTGGACGAACTCGGCCTCGACTATGCCGACCTGATGCTGATCCACCGCCCGCCGAGAAGCGGCGCGGGCGAGGCGCTGTGGGAAGGCCTGATCCGCGCCCGCGAAGAGGGGCTTACGCGCGACATCGGCGTCAGCAACTATCCTACCGGTCTCATCGACGCTCTGGTGCAGAAAACCGGGGAAGTGCCGGTCGTCAACCAGATCGAGTGGAGCCCCTTCGGCCATTCCATGGCGGTGAAGGCGCACGCGGATGAAAACCAGATGGTCATCCAGGCCTATAGTCCCTTGACCCGCGCCAGGCGATTGGACGACGACACGCTGGAGGCGATCGGGAAGAACCACGGCAAATCGCCGGCGCAGGTGCTCATCCGCTGGAACCTCCAGCATGGGACGGTGCCGCTGCCGAAGGCAAACCAGCGCGAGCATCTGGAGGAAGACGTCGCGGTCTTCGACTTCGCGCTCGGCGAGGAGGAGATGGCCCGGCTCGACGACCTCAACAGCCATTATTCCGCGCTCGGCAAGCTGCCTTACGTGTAGATACCGCGGCGGTTGGCGCGCACGCGGCGATGCGCTATCCATCCATCTTATGGATGGAGGATCAACCCGTGCGACTGACGACGATCAGTTTCGATGCCGACGACACGCTTTGGCACAATGAGCGCTTCTTCCGTCTCACCGAGGAACGCTTTGCCGAGTTGCTTGCCGAACATGCCGCGCGCAACGACCTTTCCGCCCGCCTGCTGGCGGCGGAAAAGCGCAACCTCAAGATCTACGGCTTCGGCATCAAGGGCTTCATTCTCTCCATGATCGAGACCGCCATCGAGGTGACCGAGGGAAAGGCACCGGCGGCGACCATCGAGCATATCCTGGAGATCGGCCGGGAAATGCTGGTGCACCCGATCGAGCCGCTGCCGCATGCGGTCGAGACGCTCCAGGCGCTCACCGGCGACTACCGACTCGTCCTCATCACCAAGGGCGATCTGTTCGACCAGGAGCGCAAGCTCGCCCAATCGGGGCTGGGAGACTATTTCGACGGCGTCGAGATCGTCAGCGACAAGACGCCCGAGACCTATGCACGGGTCTTCGCCCGGCACGGCAACGGGCCGGAGAAGAGCATGATGGTGGGCAATTCGCTCAAATCCGACGTCATTCCGGCCATCCGCGCCGGAAGCTGGGGCGTCTTCGTGCCGCACGACCTGACGTGGGAGGTCGAACACGCGGAAGCGCCGGCGGGTGAGGACCGTTTTCGCGAGCTTGCCCATCTTGGCGAATTGAGAGCGCTTCTTGCCAACATCGATGGGCCGGGCTGACAGTGTTCCTTCGCCACCGAGTTTCCGTCAGCCGGTTTCGGCGCGACAACTGGCATAAGGCGGGGTTTTGTGCCCGGCCTCGGCGGCTGCATCTTGACTTCCGTTGCTTTACAGAAAATTCAGCAGCACTATTAAAAAATGCGCTCGCGAGGGGAATGGGCGCTACGAGAGGGGATGAAGCACTTGGGATTCCGGTATTCTTCCACTGCTGCCATATTGTGCCTTCTAGCCGCCGGGTGCGGGGGCGGAAGTGATGGAGGCGGAGGCGATTCCACGCTCGATGACGGCACGCCACCTTCCACGCCTGGCGGAACCGGTTATCCGGCGTTGGACGAGACGGCGGCAGCAGCCTATGCCGAGGGCGCGGAGTTCAACCGCGTAGATCCGCCGCCCAGCTATGAGGAGTGGCTGCGCCAGGAGGTCGGCCTGCCGCCGGTCTGCGACAGCACGAGCAATCCGGACTGTGCCAGCGCCTCCAATTACGCGCTGCAGAACATCCACTACGCCCACACGGCCACGCTTTCCGATGGTACAAAGCTGCGCGGGCAAGGCACGCTGATTGCCGTGGTGGATGACGGCTTTCGCCTCACTCATCGGGAATTCGCCGGAAAAACGCTGCACAGCTTCACCGGCGGCGCAAATTTTGCAGTGGAGGACCACGGCACCTCCGTTGCCGGCATTGCCGCCGGCCGGGCGGACGGGGCTGGCATCATGGGCGTCGCCCCCGAAGCCGACCTTCACCTCACCTCGTGGGCCGATGTCGGCGGGAACGACATCCTGGACCACCTAACGGCGGCCACGGACCATGCCGCCGACCTCGGCGCAGTGGTGCAGAACAATTCCTGGGGATTTGTGCCGGAGACCGCCGCCAGCGAGGAGATGGCGGCGTTCGCGAGTTCCGGCACGAGCGACTATGCCACCTATATCACGGGCGAGAGGGGCGGCACGCCGTCCGAGTGGCGGGGCCTTTTCGATGCCTATGACCGCTTCCAGGAGACGGGCGTTATCGTCCTGGCCAACTCCAATGACCCCAGTTTGGGCGACGCATCCGCCTGGGCTGGGCTTCCGCTGTTCGTGCCGGAGCTTTCGGAGGCCTGGCTCGTCGCCAGCAATGCGCTGTTCACGGTCGATGAAAGCGACGGTCGCATTCTCGATGCCGAGCTCCTGTCCGCGCCGTGCGGCTCCGCCGCAGCTTTCTGCCTGACCAGCGACGGAACGGTCTACGCGCCGACCGCCGCCAACGACACATCCTATGCCTTCAGCACCGGCACGTCCTTCGCGGCACCCCAGGTCGCCGGGCAGGTCGCGCTCATCGCCCAGGCGTTCCCCAATCTTTCGCCGGAGGAGTGGACGGTGCGCCTCCTGGCCACGGCGCGGCGGGACTGGGATGGTTTCCAGGATACGGTCTCCGGCACGTCGACCTTCGCCCCGGGAGTGAGCCGCAACTATTCCAGCCTCTACGGCCACGGCGTCCCGGACATGAAGGCGGCCCTTTCGCCCATCGGCGGTCTGTCGATTGCAAGCGGCGAGAACGTCTACAGCGCGCAGCGCACCAGCCTCTCGGGCGGCATCGCCACGGCGGGCCCCGTCGTCGGCAACAGCATCGCCAAGGCGATCGCCGGCCGCGAGGTGATGGTGGTCGACGCCCTCGGCACCGACTTCTATGTCCCGGGCAGGAGGCTCGGCGGCGAAACCTCCGTCAATGCGGGAAAGGGCGTGGCCGATGCCCGGCAGATGGCGCGCAATGTGGAGAAAATGGCCGCCAGCTTCGCCTTCGTCGAAAACGGGAGCGACCTGCCCCGCACCCTGCACGACGTCGCGGTGCCGAAGCTCTTTTTCTCGCAGACGCTCGCCGGCTTCGACTCGGACACGGCGTTTTCCCACGTCTTTCCGGCTGACGAAGGCACGTTCTTCCAGTTTTCCGGCCAGGTCGCGCACAAACACGAGGGTGGTGAAGCTGCCTTCTCCCTTTCACGGATTACCGCGAGCGACAAGTTCGCCAGCGAAGTTTCCTTCTCCTTCGGGCACAGTGGCGCCGGCTTTTTCGGCAGTGAAACGCGCGGTCCCTTTCTCGCCGGCCGGAACACGGCGAATGCGGCCGCCGGCATCAGTGTCAGCACGGCAATCTCGCGCGCCTGGTCGATGGGCGCCTATGCCGAATTCGGAAGCGGCTTCGTGAGCGACGCTCCCCACGCGCTGGTGGATTATGGCGCCCTTGCCTATGCGAGCGGTGGCCTTTCTGCCCGTCGCCGCGGCGTGCTGACGGAACGCGACACGATCGATTTTTACGGCGGGATGCGACCGAGCGCCGTTGCCGGCGAGGCCGAGGTCAATCTGCCAGTCGGGCGCGATGCCAACGGCACGATCCATTACGAAAACATCGCTGTGGACTTGGCCAACACGGATCTGCCGCTGCGTTTCGGACTGGTCTACCGCAACCGCACGGAGCAGGACGTCGACGTACTCTTCGGCTTCAACACCGATCTCGTCGCGGCCAGCGATCCGGATCCCGTCTTCTCGTTCTCTCTCGGTTTGACGAAGGAGTTTTAAGCCGGCTCATGAAAGACGCCGCTCTTGCGGCCAACGGTAAGCGCGCATGCGCTTCTCAAGCCCGCATGTCCTCCGGTTGATTGATCTGTTTTGCCGCCTTTAGGACGAGCGGCTTCAGGCCGTCGCAGCCGCGCTCGATGATCCGGAAAAGCTGCCGGCGCATGCGCGGCTCCCAGAACTTGTTGATGTGGTCGGCTACACCTGCGACCGCTTCCTCATCATCCATGGTCTGGAAAAAGCCGGCGATCTGGTTGGCCATGTAGACGAGCTTTTCTTCGCTGGACGTGCCTGCTTCATGCGACATGTCTGGCTGCTCCGTTGTGAATGCGTTCGGGATGGGTGAAGATGTCGAACTCCGACCCGCGTACCAGCGCCACCAGAGTGGCGCCGCATTCGTCCGCGGTGCGGATGGCGAGCGCGGTCGGAGCGGAGACGGCGATGAGAACCGGCGCGCCGATCGCCGCCGCCTTCTGCACCATCTCCACCGAAACCCGGCTGGTGATGACGGCGGCGCCGCGGCTGGCGTCGGTCCCGGCTCTCGCCAGCGCGCCGGCGAGCTTGTCGAGCGCGTTGTGGCGGCCGACATCCTCCCGCATAGCGACGATGCCCTTGCCAGGCACATAGAACCCGGCCGCATGCACCGCGCCCGTCTCGCGATGGAGCGTCTGCTGCTCCGACAGGAGCTGGACGGACCGGACGATGTCGCCCTCGGTCAAAAGCGGGCCGCCGGCGGCAACGGCCGGCACGTCGCGCATGGCTTCCTCGATGGATTCGATGCCGCACAACCCGCAGCCCACCGGCCCGGCAAGGCGCCGGCGGCGCGCTTCGAAACGCCGGTTGGCCGCGTCTTTCAGCCTGATCTGCACGTCGAAGCCGGATCCGAGGTCCTCAACCGTGATCGCCTCGATCTCGCCAGGGGCGGAGACGATCCCCTCCGTCAGGCTGAAGCCGAGGGCAAAATCCTCCAAGTCGCTTGGCGTGGCCATCATCACGGCGTGAGTCGTGCCCCCAAAGGAGAGCGCCACCGCCGTTTCCTCGGGCACGCTGCGCAGCGCCGTGCGGGTCCCGCCGACGCGGCGCGCGATGCGGGAGACGGCTGTGAGAGGCACGGTCTTCATCGGACGATGACGGGCACCGTTCGGAGCGCGCATCGCACTACTCCGCCGCTTCCACATGCACGATGCGGCGGCTCAAGCGGGAAAGCTCTTCACAGTCCTCCTGCCACTCGGTCGGCCCGTTGGAGGGCGAGACCTGCACCGCGGTCACCTTGTATTCCGGACAGTTGGTCGCCCAGTCCGAATATTCGGTGGTCACCACATTGGCTTGTGTCTCCGGGTGGTGGAAGGTGGTGTAGACGACGCCGGGTGCGACCCGCTCTGTGATGGTGGCGCGCAGGGTTGTCTCGCCGGAGCGGCTCGAGAGCTTCACCCAATCGTCATCGCGGATCCCACAGTTCTCGGCATCAAAGGGATGGATCTCCAGCCGGTCCTCCTCGTGCCAGACGACATTCTCCGTGCGCCGCGTCTGCGCGCCGACGTTGTATTGCGAGAGAATCCGGCCCGTGGTGAGGAGCAGCGGGAAGCGCGGCCCCGTCTTCTCGTCCGTCGCCACGTAAGCCGTGCGGATGAACTTGCCCTTGCCGCGCACGAAGCCGCCCATGTGCATGATCGGGGTGCCCGTGGGGGCCTTCTCGTTGCACGGCCACTGGACGGAGCCCTCGCGGTCGAGGAGCTCGTAGGTGACGCCGGAGAAGCTGGGAGTCGTGGAAGCGATCTCGGCCATGATCTCGGCGGGGTGCCGGTAGTTCCAGTCGAGCCCCATCGCCCGGGCCATTTCCTGCGTCACCTCCCAGTCGGCATAGCCGTTCTTCGGCTCCATCACCTTGCGCACGCGGTTGATGCGGCGCTCGGCATTGGTGAAGGTGCCCTCCTTTTCCAGGAAGGAGGAGCCGGGCAGGAAAACGTGGGCGTAGTTCGCCGTCTCGTTCAGGAAGAGATCGTGCACGACCACGCATTCCATGGCGGCGAGGCCGGCCGCCACGTGGCGCGTGTTGGGGTCGGACTGCAGGATGTCATCGCCCTGAATGTAGATGCCCTTGAAGGAGCCGTCGACGGCGGCGTCGAGCATGTTGGTGATGCGCAAACCCGGCTCATTGTCGAGCTTCACGCCCCACAGCTTTTCGTAGATCGCCCGCGTGGCGTCGTCGGAAATGTGGCGGTAGCCCGGCAGCTCGTGCGGAAAGGAGCCCATGTCGCAGGAGCCCTGGACATTGTTCTGTCCCCTGAGCGGATTCACGCCGACGCCGGGCCGACCGATATTGCCGGTGGCCTGGGCCAGGTTGGCGATCGCCATCACGGTGGTCGAGCCCTGGCTGTGCTCGGTCACGCCGAGACCGTAATAGATGGCCGCGTTGCCGCCCGTGGCATAGAGCCGCGCGGCGCCGCGGATGAGGTCGGCGGGAACACCGGAAACCTCCTCCACCGCCTCGGGGCTGTTCTCGGGCTGCAGGACGAAGGACGCCCAGTCCTGGAACTCGTCCCAATCGCAGCGCTCGCGGATGAAGGCCTCGTCCACCAGGCCCTCCAAGACGATCACATGGGCGAGCGCCGTCAGCACCGCCACGTTGGTCCCCGGCTTCAGCGGCAGGTGATAGTCGGCCTCCACATGCGGCGTGCGCACGAGATCGATGCGGCGCGGATCGAGAACGATAAGCCTGGCGCCCTCGCGCAACCGTTTCTTCAGGCGCGAGCCGAATACGGGATGGCCGTCCGTCGGGTTGGCGCCGATCACCATCACCACGTCGGCATGCTCGACCGAATCGAAATCCTGTGTGCCGGCGGAGGTGCCGAAGGTCGTCTTCAACCCGTAGCCCGTGGGCGAGTGGCAGACGCGGGCGCAGGTGTCGACATTGTTGTTGCCGAAGCCCTGACGGATAAGCTTCTGTACGAGATAGGTCTCCTCGTTGGTGCAGCGCGAGGAGGTGATGCCGCCAACCGAGTCCTTGCCGTACTGGTACTGCAGGCGGCGGAACTCCCTGGCCACATGGGCGTAGGCCTCCTCCCACGATACTTCGCGCCAGGGATCGGAGATCTTTTCGCGGATCATGGGATTGAGGATGCGATCCTCGTGCGTGGCATAGCCGTAGGCGAAGCGGCCTTTGACACAGGAATGGCCGCGATTGGCCTTGCCGCCCTTGTAAGGCAGCATACGGACGACTTCCTCGCCCTTCATTTCCGCCTTGAAGGAGCAGCCGACGCCGCAATAGGCGCAGGTGGTGACGACGGAATGGTCGGGCATGCCCTTTTCGATGACGGATTTCTCGCGCAGCGCCCCGGTCGGGCAGGCCTGCACGCAGGCGCCGCAGGACACACACTCCGATTCGAGGAAGGGCTCGCTCATGCCGGCGGCGATGCGGCTTTCGAAGCCGCGTCCCTCGACCGTCAGCGCGAAGGTGCCCTGGCTTTCCTCGCAGGCACGCACGCACAGCGAGCAGACGATGCACTGCGAAGCGTCATAGGCGAAATAGGGATTGGAGGCGTCCTGCTCCTGGAAGAGCAGGTTGGCCTCGCCATCGCGGGCCGGCCATACGTGGTTTTCGCCTTCGCCGTAGCGCAGTTCGGTCAGGCCCACCTTCTTCGACATCCGGGTCATCTCGCAATCGCCCGCCGCACAGGCCGGGCAGTCCTCCGGATGGTCGGACATGTAAAGCTCCATCACGCCGCGGCGGATGGACTGCAGGCGATCGGTACCCGTGGAAACCTTGAGGCCGTCTGCCACCGGCGTGGTGCAGGAGGCCGGCGTGCCGCCGCGACCCTCGATCTCGACGAGGCAAAGCCGGCACGAGCCGAAGGCCTTGACCATGTCGTTGGCGCACAATTTCGGAACCTCGACCCCGGCCTCGCGCGCCGCGCGCATGATGGATGTGCCCTCCGGAACCGTCACCTCCTTGCCGTCGATGGTCAGGGTGACTGCATTCTCGGACTTCGAGGCCGGCGTTCCGTAGTCGATTTCTTCTACGAATGACATTCTGTTCCTCCTACTCTGCCGCCTCGCGGACGGGCGTGGGGCGGAAATCTTCGGGGAAATGGGTCAGCGCGCTGATGACCGGATAGGGGGCGAAACCGCCCAAGGCACAGAGCGAGCCGAACTTCATGCTGTTGCAGAGATCGGTGACGATCTCGAGCTGGCGCTCCGGCTCGATATTGTTCCTCAGCCGGCTGAGAACCTCCATCCCGCGGGTGGAGCCGACACGGCAGGGCGTGCACTTGCCGCAGGATTCGACGGCGCAGAACTCCATGGCGAAGTGCGCCTGCTTGAGCATATCGACCGTGTCGTCGAAGACGACGATGCCGGCGTGCCCGATCAGCCCGTCCTTTGCTGTAAAGGCCTCGTAGTCGAAGGGCGTGTCGAAGAGCGCGCGCGGGAAATAGGCGCCGAGCGGCCCGCCGACCTGCACCGCCCGCACCGGACGCCCGGTGGCCGTGCCGCCGCCGATGTCGTCGACGATTTCGCCGAGTGTCAGGCCGAAGGCGGTCTCGAAAAGTCCGCCGTGCTTCACGTTGCCGGCAATCTGGATGGGGATGGTACCGCGCGAGCGGCCCATGCCGAAATCGCGGTAGAAGGGGCCGCCCTTGTCGAGAATGATGGGCGTGGAGGCCAGCGAGATGACGTTGTTGATGACGGTCGGCTTGCCGAACAGCCCCTCATGGGCGGGAAGCGGCGGCTTGGCGCGGACCATCCCGCGCTTGCCCTCGAGGCTGTCGAGAAGGGCGGTCTCCTCGCCGCAGACATAGGCACCGGCGCCGACCCGCACCTCCATGTCGAAGGCATGTTGCGAGCCGAGCACGCTCGGTCCCAGCACACCGGACTGTCGGGCGATGGAGATCGCCTCGTTTAGGATCTGGTGGGCATGGGGATATTCGGAGCGCAGATAGATATAGCCCCTGTTGGCGCCGGTGGCGATGCCGGCGATCGTCATGCCTTCAATCAGCACGAAGGGATCGCCTTCCATGATCATGCGGTCGGCGAAGGTTCCCGAATCGCCTTCGTCGGCGTTGCAGACGATGTATTTCTGGTCGGCGGGCGTGTCGTGCACCGTCTTCCACTTGATGCCGGTGGGGAAACCCGCGCCGCCGCGTCCGCGCAGGCCGGACTCCGTGACCTCCTCGACGATCTCGAGCGGCGTCATGGCGAGCGCGTTGCGCAGTCCTCTCAGGCCGCCATGGGCCTCGTAATCGGCAAGGGAAACGGGATCGATGATGCCGCAGCGCGCGAAAGTGAGCCGCGTCTGGCGCTTGAGATAGGGGATTTCCTCCGGCTTGCCGAGGGAAAGCGGATGCGCGCCGCCCTTCAGGAAACCGGCATCGAACAGCGCGGCGACGTCCGACGGCGCGACGGGACCGTAGGCCACACGGCCGTCATCCGTCTCAACCTCGACCATCGGCTCGAGCCAGTAGAGCCCGCGCGAGCCGGTGCGCACGATGCAGGCGTCGAGCCCACGGGACTCCAACTCCTTCTCGAGCGCCCGGACGACCTTTTCCGCCCCCAGCGCCAGCGCGCCGGAATCGCGGGGAATGTAGACGATCGGCCTCATGCCCGGACCTCCACGGCGATTGCTGCCGCCTTCTCGTCGTCCAGTCGGCCGATCACCTCGCCATCGAGCATGGCCGAGGGCGCGCAGGCACACAGTCCGAGGCAATAGACGGGCTCCAGCGTCACCGAGCGGTCACCGGCCGTTTCGCCGAATTCCACGCCCAAGAGCCTTTGCAGCTTCTCGGCCACGGCATCGCCGCCCACGGCCTGGCAGGCCTCCGCCCGGCACACCTTCAGCACATGGCGGCCCGGCGGATTTTCGCGATAGTCATGATAGAAGGAGACAACGCCGTAGACTTCCGCGCGCGTCAGATTCAGCTCTTCGGCTATGACGGGCAATACCTGGCGCGGTACGTAGCCGAGCTCGCGCAGAATGCCGTTCAGGATGGGCAGGAGCGGACCTTCCTCATTCCTCCACCGATCGATAATGGGCATCACGATGGAGACGATCTCGGTACCTTGCCGCATGGTGCAGCGTCCTCCCTAACGACTTTCGCCGCAAGGAGACACGATCCGGGCGCTGCCGATCAATATTGCATTCTCGTGGAACGATAGAAGATCTCTATCGATACTCTTCGAGATCCTTGGCCAGGCGGCGCGCGTGGTAGAGCAACGCCGAAACCATTGGCGTGTGCGGTTCCCGCTCGACGGCCACCACGCCGACCAGGTGGCTGGCGTCCGGCTCGACGATGGGGATGGCGCGGATCGGCTCGGAGAAGCCCAGGACCTCGGCCAGGTTGAGGGGCATGATGGATGCCCATTTGCCGGTGCGGATGTGCGAGAACAGGAGGATCATCGAGTTCGATTCCAGCGTCGGGCGAACCTCGGCGCCCGCTTCCGCGAGATGCTGGTTGATGATGCGGCGGTTCTGCATGTCGGGGGTGAGCAGGCACAAAGGCAGTTCCGCGACCTCCACCCAGGTGACGGTCTCGCGGTCGGAGAAGCGGTTGCCGGCGGCGGTGATGAGCTGATAGTGCTCCGAATAGAGCGGTACGGAGACGACACGGCCGAGCGGCTCGTTGTCGAGATAGGTGATGCCGATATCGATATCGAAATTCTCCAGCAGCGACAGGACGTCCAGCGACGTGCGCGATGTGATGGAGAAGGTCACCTCCGGATGTTTTTCGCGGAACGGCGTGGTCAGCCGCGGCACCATGGCGAGCGCGGTGGGAATGGCGGCGATCTTCACATGGCCGGAAAGCCCGCGCCGGGTGGTGCGCATTTCCTCGCGCATGGTGCGCGTGTCGCCGACGATGCGGCGGGCCCATTCGAGCACCCGCTGACCCTCGGGCGTGAGGCCCTGAAAGCGCGAGCCGCGCTGCACAAGCATGACGCCGAGCTGGTCCTCGAGTTGCTTGATGGCGGCCGAAAGGGTCGGCTGGGTGATGCCCAGATCCTCCGCCGCCCGGCCGAAATGCCGCTCCTTCGCCAGCGTGATGAAGAATTCCAGCTTGTCGATCATGATGCTTGTGCGCCTCCCGCGACTGGGTAGCTTTTCTCAATGTCGCCCGGCAAGCAAGTTTGGCAGCGCACGGCAGGAGGGCTGCACTTGGTTCTGAAGCATGACTGCATTATGTCAGGACGCGAGGATCAGGGACGAGGACCACCATGAGCGTCACCCGCGAAGCCGTCATCGATAAGCTGAGCACCGTCCGGGGACCGGATTTCAAGAGCGATATCGTCTCGCTCGGTCTCGTTTCCGAGATATTCATTGCCGACGACAAGGTATTCTTCTCGATCACCGTGCCGGCCGAACGCGCCGAGGAACTGGAGCCCTTGCGCGCGGCGGCGGAACAGGCGGTGAAATCGATTCCCGACGTCAAGGGCGCCGTGGTGGCGCTGACAGCCGAACGGGAGGGCGGCGGGATGGCCGATGCGCCGCCACAGCGGCCGGCGCCGCGCCCCGCGCCGCAGCCGCAGCCACGGCCGCAAGAGGCGCCGCAGGGCCCGCAAGCCGCCAAGCCGGGCGTGCCGGGGGTGGACGCCATCATCGCCGTGGCCAGCGGCAAGGGTGGTGTGGGCAAGTCCACCACCGCGGTGAATCTGGCGCTCGGCCTTAAGGCACTGGGGCTCAAGGTCGGGCTTCTCGACGCCGACATCTACGGCCCCTCGGTGCCGCGCCTCCTGGGGCTGAAGGGCAAGCCGGAGATGGTGGATTCGAAGACCCTGCGCCCGATGGATGCCTATGGGATGCAGGTCATGTCCATCGGCTTCCTGGTCGAGGAGGAGACGCCGATGATCTGGCGCGGGCCGATGGTCATGTCGGCGCTGCGCCAGATGCTGCGCGACGTCGCCTGGGGGCCGCTCGACGTGCTGGTGGTCGACATGCCGCCGGGCACCGGCGACGCCCAGCTCACCATGGCCCAGCAGGTGCCGCTCGCCGGCGCGGTGATCGTGTCGACCCCGCAGGACCTTGCCCTGATCGACGCCCGCAAGGGGCTCAACATGTTCCGCCGCGTCGACGTGCCGGTGCTCGGTATCGTCGAGAACATGAGCTACTTCCTCGCTCCCGATACCGGCAAGCGCTACGACATCTTCGGCCATGGCGGCGCCAGGCACGAAGCCGAGCGGCTGGGCGTGCCCTTCCTCGGCGAGGTGCCGCTGACGATGGACGTGCGCGAGACGTCCGACACGGGCACACCGGTCGTGATCTCGAATCCGGAGGGCGCGCAAGGGAAGACCTATCGCGCGGTGGCGGCGAAAGTGCTGGAACGTTTGAGAGCGGAGAGCGAGGCTGGAGAAGCCCCGGCGATCGTATTCGAATAACGGGATATCGCTCACCCAGCACCCGCCCTCGTGGTTCGACAAGCTCACCATGAGGGCTCTTCGGCACAATCCTCAACCCGTAGAGACTTGCACAACGACCATCTTGTCTGCGCCCTCATCCGCGCACAACGGCTGCTTTGCCTTCTCCCTCATCCTGAGCCTGTCGAAGGGCGAGGGTGAAGGCACGCACTACTTACACGCGCCTTTCCTCATCCGTCCTGTGTCTCCTCCGCACCGCTGACCTTGGCGTTGAAATCGGAGAAGAACTGCGCCGCCAGTTTCTTTGAGGTCGACTGGATGAGCCGGCCGCCGAGCTGGGCCATCTTGCCGCCCACATCGGCCTTGGCCTTGTAGGAAAGGATCGTCGCGTCCGGCCCGTCCTCCTCGAGGGAGACATCCGCTCCCCCCTTGGCGAAGCCGGCGACGCCGCCCTTGCCCTCGCCGGAGATGGTGTATGAATGGGGTGGGTTGAGGTTGGTGAGCTCGACGCCGCCGTTGAAGCGGGCCTTGATGGGGCCGATCTTGAGCGAGACGGTGGCCGCGAACTCGGTGTCGGACTTCTTTTCCAGCTCCTCGCAGCCGGGGATGCACTCCTTCAGCACGTCCGGGTCGTTCAGCGCGCGCCAGACGGTCTCCACCGGTGCCTCGATGCGTTCCTCGCCTTCGATATTCATGGCCATGGCCGATCCCTCCGTTCGATGTTTCCACTGGCTATCGCAGCAAGGCGCTCCTGTCCATCCGCCACCTTGCCGGGTCCGCCGTGATGCAATATCCGTTGGGCCGGCAACCGAGAGGCAAAAGCATGACCCAAGGCAGCGGCAGGAAACTGCGGTCCCAGGAGTGGTTCGACAATCCGGACAATCCGGGAATGACGGCGCTCTATATCGAGCGCTATCTCAATTACGGATTGACGCGCGAGGAACTCCAGTCGGGCAAGCCGCTGATCGGCATCGCCCAGACCGGCTCCGACCTTTCGCCCTGCAACCGGCACCATGTCGAACTCGCAAAGCGGCTGCGCGCCGGCATCGAGGCGGCGGGCGGCATCCCCTTCGAATTTCCCTGCCATCCGATCCAGGAGACCGGCAAGCGGCCGACCGCCGCGCTCGACCGCAACCTCACCTATATGGCGCTGGTGGAGGTACTCTATGGCTATCCGCTCGACGGAGTGGTGCTGACCATCGGCTGCGACAAGACCACGCCGGCGCTGCTGATGGCCGCCGCGACGGTCGACATTCCGGCCATCGCCTTTTCCGTCGGGCCGATGCTCAACGGCTGGTACAAGGGCCGGCGCACCGGCTCCGGCACGATCGTCTGGGAAGCGCGCGAGCGGCTGGCAGCCGGCGAGATCGACTACGACGAGTTCATGGACCTGGCGGCCTCGTCGGCACCGTCCGTCGGCTTCTGCAACACGATGGGCACTGCCTCGACCATGAACTCGCTCGCCGAGGCACTGGGCATGCAGCTTCCCGGCTCGGCGGCCATTCCCGCGCCCTACCGCGAGCGCGGCCAGATGGCCTACCGCACCGGCCAGCGCATCGTCGAAATGGTGCACGAGGACATCAAACCTTCGGACATCATGACGCGCGAGGCATTCGAGAACGCTATCGTCGTCAACTCCGCGCTGGGCGGCTCCACCAACGCGCCGATCCATCTCAATGCCGTCGCCCGCCATCTCGGCGTGCCGCTCGACAATGACGATTGGCAGCGCGTCGGCCACCATATTCCGCTTCTGGTCAACATGCAGCCGGCCGGCGAGTATCTGGGCGAGGATTTCCACCATGCCGGCGGCGTGCCGGCGGTGGTGATGGAGCTGATGAAGGAGGGGCTTCTACCTCACCCCGGCGCGGCGACGGTCAACGGCCGCTCCCTCGGCGAGAACTGCCGGGGTGCGGAAAATATCGACACGAACGTCATCCGACCCGCCGCCGATCCCTTGATGCGGGACGCCGGTTTCATCAACCTCAAGGGAAACTTGTTCGACAGCGCCATCATGAAGACCTCCGTGATTTCGGAGGAGTTCCGCGCGCGCTATCTGGCGAACCCTAAGGATCCGGAAGCCTTCGAAGGCCGGGCGATCGTCTTCGACGGGCCGGAGGACTATCACGACCGCATCGACGACCCCGCGCTCGCCATCGACGCCGGCTGCATCCTCGTCATGCGCGGCACCGGCCCGGTCGGCTATCCGGGCGGGGCGGAAGTGGTGAACATGCGTCCGCCGGACTATCTCATCAAACAGGGCATCCACGCGCTGCCCTGCATCGGCGACGGGCGCCAGTCCGGCACCTCGGCCTCGGCCTCCATCCTCAACGCCTCGCCGGAAGCGGCGATCGGCGGCGGGCTTGCACTGCTGAAGACCGGCGACAGGATCCGCATCGACCTGAAGACGGGCGGAGCGGACATGCTGGTGGACGAGAAGGAGCTGGAAGCGCGGCGCACGGCGCTGACGGCCGCCGGCGGCTACGCCTTCCCCGACCACCAGACGCCCTGGCAGGAAATCCAGCGCGCCATGATCGACCAACTGGCGCAAGGCATGGTGCTGAAGCCGGCGGTCAGCTACAAGCGGATCGCGCGCGAGAAGGGCGTTCCGCGGGACAATCACTGAGGCGCTGCAAGCGGCCGGACAGAGGCGCGCGCAGGGGCACCGGGGCTTTCCTGATACCTGTTCCCCGGAGCATGATGGGTTGAGGCAAGTTCGCCTCTGTCGCGCGTCATTCCGGAAACCGAAGCGTTAGCGGGGGCTGTCCGGGATCCGTTCCGGAACGATCTGCGCCGGCCAAAAGCATCACGGAATGGATCCCGGCTCTCTCTCTCCGCTTCGCTCCGTTCGGTCGGGATGACGTGCGGTGCTGAACGCACCTGAAACGCACTCCGCTCTAGAGCAGGGTACGCTCACATTTGTTCGCTTGGCTGCTCTATCTGTTTGTTTTCGCCGCATTTGTGCCACGCCAAGTGATTCCACTTGGCTGCAAAATGCTCTAAGCCGCCTGCGAGCGCCGCGCCGCGGCGGCGGCGAGCTCGCGGATGCCGGGCTCGATGTGCTGCAGGGCGATCGAGGAGATGCCGAGCCGCATATAGGGGGAAGGACGCTCGGGACCGTCGAAGAAGCGGGCGCCGGGCTCCACGATCACGCCGCGCGCCCTGGCGAGGCGGGCGAGCGTGGCGGTGTCGGTGCCGGGCGGCCCCTCGAGCCAGACCGAGGTGCCGCCGGGCACGTCGGTCGTCTGCCATTCCGGCATATATGCGCTGATCGCTTCGAGGAGCTTCGCGCGCCGTTCCTCGAAGGCGGCGGAAAGGCGGCGCACCAGCGCATCGTGATGACCGAGCGAGAGGAAGAGCGCCACCGCACGCTGGTTGTTGGCCGGTGGATGGCGCAGCATCAGCCGGCGCAGCGCGCGCAGTTCCGCCACCAGTTCCGCGGGCGCGACGACATAGCCGAGGCGCAGGCCCGGCGCCAGGGTCTTGGACATGGAACCGAGATAGATCACGCGCCCGGTGTGATCGAGGCCCTTCAATGCCTCCTGCGGCGTCTCGTCGGCAAGCTGGCTGTCGTAATCGTCCTCGATCACCACCCAGTCGTCTTCTTCCGCCCGCTGAAGCAGCGTCTCACGCCGGTTACGCGAGAGCGGCACCATGGTCGGGCAATGATGGCTGGGGGTGAGAAAGACGAAATCGGCCTCCGGGGGGATGGCGTCGACATCCATCCCGTCGCCGTCCACGCCCACGGGCAGGGTCTCCCCGCCGGCCAGGCGGAAGATGGAGCGCGCGTCGGGATAGCCCGGATTCTCCATCGCCACCCGCGCGCCGCGCCGCATGAGGAGCGTGGAGAGCATGTAGAGCGCATGCTGGGCACCCAGCGTGACGATGATCTCGTCCGGATTGGCGAAGATGCCGCGCCGGGGCAGAAGCCGTGCCTGGATCTGCTCGATCAGCAGCGGGTCGTCCCTGTCGACCATGTCCGCTGCCCAGTTGCGGATTTCCAACACCGCGAGCGCCATGCGGTTGCATTCGCGCCATTCGGCCGTGGGAAACAGCGCCGGGTCAAACTGGCCGTAGACGAAGGGATAGGAGGACTGCATCCAGTCCTCATTCTTCGGCACGCCGGGCATCTCGCTCGCCATTACCTGACGACGCGCTTTCCAGTCGATCTGTCCGGTCTGCCGCGTGCCGGCGCGCGGCGGATGCACGGGTGCGGCCAGCGCCTCAGGATTGACGAAATGCCCGCGCCGCTCGCGGGCGATCAGGAAACCCTGGTCGACCAACTGCTGGAAGGCAAGCACCACCGTCCCGCGCGCGACCCCCAGCTTCTCCGCGAGAATCCGACAGGACGGCAGCGGCATGGAGGGCGCGATCTGCCGGTCGAGAATGGCCGAGACGATCGCCTGGCGGATCTGCGCCTGCAATGTCTGACTCGAATCGGGGGATATCTTGAACAGGCCCGCCCACAGGGCCGAATCGTTTCTGGTCGGCATAATTCCTCTCCGGCGGCGCGAGCCTACCCCCGCGTGTGGAGCGGCGCAACCCTGGCCTAAATGATTGCTCCACGGCGCCGCTGCGCCGCCGCTTCACATTTGCCGGCCGGCCCCTTAAGTTCGCGCCAGGTCACAAGCAGGAGAAGCCGAACAATGAGCGCCTTCGACACCGCGCTGGACACGCTGCGCCGGCACCGCCGGGACAACGAGGACCTCGACCTGCGCACCGCCTTCGCGGCCGATCCCGACCGCTTCTCCCGCTATTCGCTCGCTCTCGACGACCTGCTGCTCGACTATTCGAAATGCGCGGTCAACGACGAGACGCTCGGGCTTCTTCAAAAGCTGGCCGAAGCGGCGGGGCTTGTCGAGCGCCGGGAGGCGATGTTTTCGGGCGGGCGCATCAACACCACCGAGAACCGCGCCGTCCTTCATACCGCGCTGCGCAACCGCGCCGACAAGCCCGTCATGCTCGACGGCGAGGATGTCATGCCGGAGGTGGAGGCGGTGCTGTCGGCGATGGGCGATTTCGCCGAAGCCGTCCGCTCCGGCAGCCTGAAAGGCGCGACGGGCAAACCCTTCACCGACGTCGTCAACATCGGCATCGGCGGGTCGGATCTGGGCCCTGTGATGGCGACGCTGGCGCTTGCGCCCTATCACGACGGGCCGCGCCTGCACTACGTCTCCAACGTCGACGGCGCGCACATCGCCGACACGCTGAAGGGGCTCGACCCCGAGACGACACTCTTCATCGTCGCCTCGAAGACCTTCACCACGGTCGAGACCATGACCAATGCCGCCACCGCGCGGAACTGGATTTCGGAGCGGCTGGGCAGGGACGCCACCGGGGCGCACTTCGCCGCCGTTTCCACCGCACTCGACAAGGTGGCCGCCTTCGGCATCCACGAGGATCGTGTCTTCGGCTTCTGGGACTGGGTGGGCGGGCGCTATTCGCTCTGGTCGGCCATCGGCCTGCCGATCATGATCGCCATCGGCCCGGAGGATTTCCGCCGGCTCCTGGCCGGCGCGGCGGCGATGGACCAGCATTTCCGCTCCGCGCCGCTGCTCGAGAACATGCCAGTGCTGCTCGGCCTCGTCGGTTTCTGGCACCGCGCCATCTGCGGCTATCCGGCCCGCGCGGTCATCCCCTACGACCAGCGTCTTGCCCGCCTGCCCGCCTATCTGCAGCAGCTCGATATGGAATCGAACGGCAAGCGGGTTACACTCGACGGCGCGTCCGTGGCCACGCCGACTGGGCCGCTCGTCTGGGGCGAGCCCGGCACCAACGGCCAGCACGCCTTTTTCCAGCTCCTGCACCAGGGCACGGACGTCATTCCCGTCGAGTTCATGCTCGCGGCCAACGGCCACGAGCCGGAACTGAAGCACCACCACGATCTCCTGATCGCCAACTGCCTTGCCCAGTCGGAAGCGCTGATGAAGGGGCGCACGCTGGAGGAGGCGGCAGAACAGCTTCGCGCCAAGGGCCTGGGCGAGGAACAAGTGACCGCGCTCGCCCCGCACCGCGTCTTCCCCGGCAACCGGCCGTCGCTGACCATCCTCTACCGCAAGCTCGACCCGTTCACGCTCGGCCGCCTCATCGCGCTTTACGAGCACCGTGTGTTCGTGGAGGCCGCGCTCTTCCGCATCAATGCCTTCGACCAATGGGGCGTGGAACTGGGCAAGGAACTGGCGACGGAGCTTCTGCCGGTGGTCGAGGGCGAGAAAGAACCCGCCGACCGCGACGCCTCCACGGCAGGACTGGTGGAGCATATCGCGGGGCTGCGCTGAGACTGGACGCGGGTTTCTCCCGGCATCCCCCCTCGCACTTCGAGAAGCTCGGGATGAGGGCGCACTCACCACGATACCACCCGGATTGAGCGACTGCAGCAGCGGCCCCGGTTCCCGGGTGCCTATCGCAATTCCCGCCGCAGGATCTTGCCGACATTCGACTTCGGCAGCTCATCGCGGAATTCCACGTATTTCGGTCGCTTGTAGCCGGTCAGTTCCTTGCGGCAGAAATCGAGCACATCCTTTTCCGTGAGTGCGGCGTCCTTTTTGACCACGAACAGCTTGGGCACCTCGCCGGAATGCTCGTCCGGCACGCCGACCGCAGCGGCCTCGAGCACCCCGGGGTGCTGGACGACGACGTCCTCGATCTCGTTGGGATAGACGTTGAAGCCGGAGACGAGGATCATGTCCTTCTTACGGTCGACGATCTTGATGAAACCGTTCTTGTCCATCACGCCCATGTCGCCGGACTTGAAGAAGCCGTCCTTTGTTATGGCCTTCTTCGTGTCGCCCGGCTTGTTCCAGTAGCCGGGCATGACCTGCGGGCCGCGGATGCAGATCTCGCCCACGGTTTCCTGCTTCACGTCCTTGCCGTCCTCGTCGCGGATGGCAATGTCCGTCGACGGCAGGGGAAGGCCGATCGTGCCCGTGAACTCCCGCATGTCCAGGCGGTTGACGGTGGCCACGGGCGAGGTCTCCGACAGGCCGTATCCTTCCGCGATCACGCAGTTGGTGAGCGCCTGCCAGCGCTCGGCCACCGAGCGCTGCACCGCCATGCCGCCGCCGAGGGTCAGGTCGAGATTCTTGAAGGAGAGTTTGCGGAAATCCTCATTGTTCAACAGCGCGTTGAAGAGCGTGTTGAGCCCGATGAAGGCGTTAAAGTCGTGCTTGCCGAGTTCCTTCACCAGCGCGGGGATGTCGCGCGGGTTGACGATCAGCACGTTCTCGGCACCGAGCTTCATGCCCGTCAGGGCGTTCACCGTCAGCGCGTAGACATGATAGAGCGGCAGGACGCAGATGAAGACGGGGCGTTCGGGCCGTGGCCTGTCGGTATAGGCGGTTTCAAGCCAGATCTCGTTCTGCATGGCGTTGGCGAGAACGTTGCGATGCAGAAGCATGGCGCCCTTGGATACGCCGGTCGTGCCGCCCGTATATTGCAGGAAGGCAAGGTCGTCGAGACCCACCTCGACCGGCTGAAAGCGGCGCGCCGCTCCCTCGCGCATGGCGCTCTTGAAGGGCACATGGCCGGGAAGTTCCCACGCCGGGACCATCTTCTTGATCCGCCGCACGACGAAGTTCACGACACGCCCCTTGAGCCCCAGCATGTCGCCCATGCTGGCCACCACGACGTGCTTCACCGGCGTTTGACCGATCGTCTTTTGAAGCGTGCGGGCGAAATTCTCAAGGATGACGATCGCCTCGGCACCGGAATCGACGAGCTGGTGCTCCAGCTCGCGCGGGGTATAGAGCGGGTTGACGTTAACGACCACGTAGCCCGCGCGCAGCGCCGCCATGAGCGCGACGGGATATTGCAGCACGTTGGGCATCATGATGGCCACGCGCGCGCCCTTTTTCAGCCCCAGCGACTGCAGGTAGGCGGCGAAATGGCGCGAGGCCTCCTCTACTCCGGCGAAGGTGAGCGTCTTGCCCATCGAGGTGAAGGCCGGCCTGTCGGCGAAGTGGCGGCAGGATTCCACCATCAGGTCGCCAAGCGACGAATGCGCGAAGGTGCCGATCTCGGCCGGTATGCCTTCGGGATAGCTCTTCAGCCATGGTTTTTTGGCGGGGACCCGCCGCCGCGCGGCAGGCGCGGCCTTTTTGGGGCGGGCGGGGGCCGCGGCCTTCGTGCCGGTCGCCTTTGCGGCAGGCGATTTCGCAGTGGGCGATTTCGCGGACGCCGAACGCCGGGTGGAGGTCTTGGCGTTACCGTCACCGGTATCGCTCTTGGCGGTCGATTTGACGTTCGTCTTTGCGGCGCTCGAAACCTTGGAGCGCGGTTTTGCCGTGTTGCGGCTCGAGGTCGTGGCCGTTGTTTTCTTTGCGCCGGTTCCAGTCTTCTTGGCAGACGGCGTTTCGGTCTTCGCCGGCTGCTTGTCGGCTGCCGCCTGCGACTTTCGCGCTGTCGTCTTGCGGGCCCGGGTTCCCGCCTTCTCTCCGGTATCGTTGGATCTTGCCACGTCTCCCTCCCTGGAGTCCCTGTTTTATTTGCTCGTATCTAACGGCACCCGGGCACCGGGCGCGCGCCCTGATGCGGTTCATTATGGCGGCATGCGGGGGATGCGCCAAGGTCACGGTTCCACCTTACTGGCCGTAGCCTGCGTGCTGCTCCAGAAAAGCTTCCTCATCGCGCGTGCTCTTGCGGCCGAGCGCGCGGTTGCGGTGGGGAAAGCGCCCGAAACGCTGAATGATATCCCGGTGCTCGACCGCGTAGCGCAGTGCGTCCTCGTCTCCCAGCGCGCTGAACAGCATGACCGCCTGCTCCTGGTCCGCCGAGACCTCGGAGTGCTGGAAAGGCATGTAGAGGAATTGCCGTTCCAGGGGCCCGAGCGCTTCGTCCAAGCCGTTCGCCACGGCCTCGCGCGCTATCCGCATGGCCACATCGTCGGTCGAGAAGGCCTTGGCCGAGCCACGGAACATGTTGCGGGGGAACTGGTCGAACAGGATGATCGCGGCCAGCGCGGCGCGCGGATTCTTCCGCACCTCATCCGGGGTATGCGCGCTCAACTGCTCGTGAAGGGTGGCGAAGCGCGCTCGGATCGACTCGTCCAGCTTGTCGCTGCTCTTGAACCAGTCCTTGGAATCGACCTCCTCGAACCAGAAGGAAAGAATGCTGTCGATCCAGTCTCGGGCCATTGATGTCTCCTCTCCTCGGCGCATCCGATTCAGACGCCCCTTCGCAGTGTGCCGGTTGTCGGGCCGCGCCGTCCACCGTGAAACGGACGACGGAACCAAAATTCGCCTCGGGCGGTACGCCGCATCTCGCCGGGCAACTCAGGGATAGATAGGTGAGTGGCGTTGAAAACGAAACGGGGCATCCGTGTACACTCACGATCCCGCCCCGAGTACCTGCTGCCGCGCGGATCCCAATTATCCATCTCCCATCTGCGGAAAGAACGCCGATGATCCATTCAAATCTCCTCTTCCCGGTGCATTTGCCGGGAAAACACGTCATTCTCCGCTGGAAACCCGCGCAGAGAATAAGGGAGGCCTATGAAACAAAATTTGTCGGATGCGAAATTTTGTTATCCACAAACCGTCCGAAGGAGTTCCCACCTCCGGCCAACTTTGCTTAAATGCGGCTTCAAAGAGCCATTGGGAACGGCTCAAGATAACAATAGGGAGATCCCGATGAAAACCAAACTGGCATTCGCGGCCGCTCTGCTGGCCGCTACGGCGGTCGGCGGCGCCGCCCACGCGAAAACCTTCGTCTATTGCTCCGAAGGCTCGCCCGAGGGCTTCGATCCGGGCCTCTACACGGCGGGCACGACTTTCGATGCGGCCGCGCACACGGTCTACAACCGGCTTCTGGAGTTCAAGCCCGGCACGACGGAGACCGTGCCTGGGCTCGCCGAAAGCTGGGAGATTTCCGACGACGGCCTGCAGTACACGTTTCACCTGCGCCCGGGGGTGAAGTTCCAGACGACGGACTTCTTCACGCCCTCGCGTGACCTGAACGCCGACGACGTCATCTTTTCCTTCGAGCGGCAGTGGCAGGAGGATCATCCCTGGCACGGCTATGTCTCCGGTGCGAGCTGGGAATATTTCAACGGCATGGGCATGCCGGACCTGATCGAATCAATCGAGAAGGTGGACGACATGACGGTGCGCTTCACGCTGAAGCGCCGGGAAGCACCGTTCCTGGCCAATCTGGCCATGCCCTTCGCATCGATCGTATCGAAGGAGTATGCCGACCAGCTCGAGGCAGACGGCAACATGCAGACGCTGAACCAGCAGCCGCTCGGCACCGGTCCGTTCGAGTTCGTGGCCTACCAGCCCGACGCGGTGATCCGTTACCGCTCGCATGAGGACTACTGGAACGGCCAGCAGCCGATCGACGACCTGGTTTTCGCCATCACGCCGGACGCCTCGGTGCGCTATCAAAAGCTCCAGGCCGGCGAGTGCCACCTGATGCCTTATCCGAACGCGGCCGACGTCGAGTCCATGAAGGCCAACCCGGACCTGACGGTCATGGAGCAGGAGGGGCTCAACGTCGCGTATCTGGCCTACAACTCGCAGCAGCCGCCTTTCGACAACCCGCAGGTGCGCAAGGCGCTCAACATGGCCATCAATGAGGAAGCGATCATCGAGGCGGTGTTCCAGGGGCTGGCGTCGCCCGCCAAGAACCCCATCCCGCCGACCATGTGGTCCTACAACGAGGAGATCGAGGACGAGCCCTACGACCCGGAAGCCGCCAGGCAGATGCTCGAGGAAGCGGGCGTGACGGATCTCTCCATGAAGGTGTGGGCGATGCCGGTTTCGCGGCCCTACATGCTGAACGCGCGCCGCGCCGCAGAGCTCATCCAGTCCGATTTCGCCGAAGTCGGCGTGGACGTCGAGATCGTCACCTATGAATGGGCCGAGTATCTGGACCGTTCGAAGGAGGTGGATCGCGACGGCGCCGTGCTTTTGGGCTGGACCGGCGACAACGGTGATCCGGACAACTTCCTGCACACCCTGCTCGGCTGCGACGCCGTCGGCGGCAACAATCGCGCACAGTGGTGCAACGAAGAGTTCGACAACCTCGTGGTCGAGGCCAAGCAGCTCACCGAGCAGGAAGAGCGTGCGGAACTCTACCGGCAGGCGCAGGAGGTCTTCAAGCGCGAGGCTCCCTGGGCAACGCTCGACCACTCGATCTCTGTCGTGCCCATGCGCAAGGAAGTGCAGGGCTTCGTGCAGAGCCCGCTGGGCGACTTCGCCTTCGAAGGCGTGGATCTCGCGGAATAGTTTCGCGTTTTGGATGCAGCAGGAGGCGCGCCGGGCAACCGGCGCGCTTCTTTGCAGTTTACCCCATGCAGTAGCAGGAGACCGGACGCGTCATGCTGAGCTTCGTCCTCCGTCGGCTTGCCGTGCTCATTCCGACCTTCATCGGCGTGTCGATCATCGCCTTCGCCTTCATACGCATTCTCCCCGGCGACCCGGTGATGCTGATGTCGGGCGAGCGCGTCATGGCGCCGGAACGCTATGAGGAGTTGACCCGGCAACTGGGCTTCCACCGTCCGCTCGCGATTCAATATCTGGATTATCTCGGCGGCATCCTGACCGGCGACTTCGGCAACTCGCTGGTAACGCGCCGGCCGGTTCTGACCGAATTCTTCACGCGCTTCCCGGCGACGCTCGAATTGTCGCTGTGCGCCATCATCCTGGCCGTCGCCGTCGGCGTGCCGCTCGGCATCGTTGCTGCCGTGAAGCGTGGCTCCTGGCTCGACCAGTCGATCATGGGCGCGGCCCTTGTGGGATATTCCATGCCCATCTTCTGGTGGGGGCTGCTGCTCATCATCTTCTTTTCCGGTGTCCTGCAACTGACACCGGTCTCGGGCCGCATATCGCTGCTCTATTATTTCCCCCCGGTCACCGGCTTCATGCTCATCGACAGCCTGCTGTCGGGTCAAGAGGGCGCGTTCAGGTCCGCCCTCTCCCATCTCGTCCTGCCGACGATCGTGCTGGCCACGATCCCCCTGGCGGTGATCGCGCGGCAGACACGCTCGGCCATGCTGGAGGTGCTCGGCGAGGACTATGTGCGCACGGCGCGCTCCAAGGGACTGGCGCCGCGCCGGGTGATCGGCCTGCACGCACTGCGCAACGCGTTGATCCCGGTGATCACCACGATCGGCCTACAGGTCGGCGTGCTGATGGCCGGGGCCATCCTGACGGAATCGATCTTTTCCTGGCCGGGGATCGGCAAGTGGATGGTCGACAGCGTTTTCCGGCGCGACTACGCGGTGGTCCAGGGCGGGCTGCTTCTGATCGCCGGCTTCATCATGCTGGTGAACCTGATCGTCGACGTGCTCTACGGTCTGGTGAACCCGAGGATCAGGCACTGACCAATGGCTGAGATAAACAGAAAACAAGCCGACGCGGCAATCGGCCTGGAAGGCGGTCCCAAGGTCGCGGCGACCCGCCGCGCCATGCTGGCCGAGTTCTGGTACTATTTCCGGCAGAACCGGGGCGCCGTGCTCGGCCTCGTCGTCTTCACGGTCATCGTGCTGATCGCGATTTTCGCGCCGCTGCTGGCCCCATACAGTCCCAGCACACAGATTCGGGGCGCTCTTCTCGTTCCGCCGGTCTGGGAGGAAGGCGGCCGCTGGGAGTTCATTCTCGGCACCGATGCGGTGGGTCGCGACCTTCTTTCGCGTCTTCTCTACGGAGCGCGTTTCTCGCTCTTCATCGGACTTGTGGTGGTGACGCTGTCGGTGACCGTCGGTGTTTGCGTCGGCCTCATCGCCGGGTATTTCCGCGGAGCGACCGATACCGTCATCATGCGGCTGATGGATATCATTCTCGCCTTCCCGTCGCTGCTTCTCGCGCTGGTGCTGGTGGCCGTTCTCGGGCCGGGGCTGTTCAACGCCATGATCGCCATCGCGCTGGTGCTGCAACCGCATTTCGTGCGGCTGACGCGCGCGGCGGTGATGGCGGAAAAGGGCCGTGACTACGTGACGGCAGCCCGGGTGGCGGGCGCCGGCAATCTCAGGCTGATGTTCAGGACCATCCTGCCCAATTGCACTGCGCCCTTGATCGTGCAGGCCACGCTCTCCTTTTCCACGGCGATCCTGGATGCCGCCGCGCTCGGCTTCCTGGGCATGGGCGCGCAGCCGCCGACGCCGGAATGGGGCACCATGCTGGCAGAAGCACGCGAGTTCATCCTGCGCGCCTGGTGGGTCGTCACCTTCCCCGGCCTTGCCATCCTGATCACCGTGCTCGCCATCAACCTGATGGGCGACGGCCTGCGCGACGCGCTCGATCCAAAGCTGAAGAGGTCGTGACCATGTCCCTTCTCGAGATCGAAAACCTCACTGTCGAGTTCGATACCGCGGGCGGTACGCTCAGGGCCGTCGACGGCATTTCCCTTTCGGTGGAGAAGGGCGAGGTGCTGGCCATCGTCGGCGAATCGGGCTCCGGCAAGTCCGTATCCATGCTGGCCGTCATGGGCCTCCTGCCGTGGACGGCGACCGTCAAGGCCGACCGCGTGACCTTTCAGGGACGCGACATCCTGAACCTGTCGCCCGCCGACCGGCGCCGGATCATCGGCAAGGACATCGCGATGATCTTCCAGGAGCCGGTCGCCAGCCTGAACCCGTGCTTCACCGTCGGCTTCCAGATCGAGGAAACGCTGAAGACGCACACCGATCTCGACCGCAGGGCGCGGCGGCGGCGGGCGATCGAGCTTCTGACGTCGGTGGGCATTTCCGATCCGGAGCAGCGGCTGGGCTCCTTCCCGCATCAGATGTCGGGCGGGCAGTGCCAGCGCGTGATGATCGCCATTGCGCTGGCCTGCAATCCGAAGCTTCTGATCGCCGACGAGCCGACGACCGCCCTCGACGTGACGATCCAGAAACAAATTCTCGACCTGCTGATGGACCTGCAGACGAGGACCGGCATGGGCATGATCCTGATCACCCACGACATGGGCGTGGTGGCCGAGACGGCCGATCGCGTCATCGTACAGTACAAGGGCCGCAAGATGGAGGAGGCTGGCGTGTTGTCGCTGTTCGAGGCGCCGAAGCATCCCTACACAAAGGCGCTTCTTTCGGCGCTGCCGGAAAACGCGATCGGCGACCGGCTGCCCACCGTTGCCGATTTCGCGCTTGACGAGACGCCCTACACGGGAGCGCAGAGATGACCGAGATCGTCGTCGAGACCCGCGACATCGTCCGCGACTACCACATCGGCGGCGGGCTGTTCCGCAAGGATCGCACCGTGCACGCAGTGAAGGGTGTGAGCCTGAAGCTGGAAAAGGGAAAGACGCTCGCCATCGTCGGCGAGTCGGGCTGCGGGAAGTCGACGCTGGCGCGCATCATCACCATGATCGACCCGCCGACCGCCGGAGACCTCCTCATCGACGGGGAGAAGGTCGACATCGGCCGCCAGCGGCTGACGCCGGAGCTGCGCCGCAAGGTGCAGATCGTCTTTCAGAACCCCTATGGCTCGCTCAACCCGCGCCAGAAGATCGGCGACGTCCTGATGGATCCGCTGATCATCAACGCGAAGGACGTTCCGGCGGCGGAGCGGCGCGACCGTGCCATGCAGATGCTCACCAAGGTCGGCCTCGCGCCGGAGCATTTCAACCGCTATCCGCACATGTTCTCCGGCGGCCAGCGCCAGCGCATCGCCATTGCCCGCGCGCTCATGCTCAACCCGCGACTCCTGGTGCTGGACGAGCCGGTCTCCGCACTCGATCTTTCCGTGCAGGCGCAGGTCCTGAACCTGCTCGCCGACCTCCAGGACGAGTTCGGTCTTACCTTCGTCTTCATCAGCCACGACCTTTCGGTGGTGCGCTACATCGCCGACGAGGTGATGGTGATGTATTTCGGCGAGGCGGTGGAATACGGCACGCGCGACGCAGTGTTCTCCGATCCCAAGCACGACTACACAAAGACGCTGTTCGCGGCCACGCCGCGCGCCGACGTGGAAAGCATCCGGAAGCGGCTGGCGAAGAAAAAGAAAGCCGCGTGAGGGGCAGGGGTCGGCCCGGAAGACGCGGGATCGATATCGAAAAACAGCGGGAGTTCCACGGCGTTCTTTCCGAGAGGCGCATGGTGCCGTAGCCGCTGAATAATAGCCGCGGTGCTTCTATTTCTCCGCCGGCGACGCGAACCCGGCTTCGCGCGCCCACCGGACGTGGTCGGCGGCCTGCTCGAGCAACCAGTCGCGCAAGGCCACGACGGGAGGGCGGATCGGCCCACGCGAGGCGGTGGACAGATGGAAGGCATGCCGGCCGGGCATGAAGGGTCCGCAAGGGCGCACAAGGCGGCCCTCGCGCAGCATCGCGCCGGCGGTGACGTCGTCGCCGACGGCGACACCGAGGCCCCGCACTGCCGCCTCCAGGCAAAGATGGGTGCGGTGGAAGATCAGGTGCCCCTCGGCCGCGTCGAGACCGGTGCCGGCGCGCTTCAGCAGTTCGTCCCAACTGCTCACCCCGCGATCGTAGATCAGCTTGTTCGCCGTCAGCCCACGCGTGCGCACGCGCTCCGCGTGCTCGGGTGCACAGACGGGAAACATGGTGAAGCTCAGGAACGGCTCCCGCGAGTAGCCCGGCACGTCCATCGGGCCCCAGGTGATCGCCAGGTCCGTGTCCGGGACGATCGTCCGCGGCGGTTCGGGATAGGAGCGCAGCTCGAGTTCTATGCCGAGCCCGCCCAGCACCGCGTTGTCCAGACGAGGCATGAGCCACAGCACGGCGAGATCCGAGTCGATCTCGAGGACGACCTTGCCCTTGGCGTCGCGGGCGCGTGTGCCGGTCTCGATGGAGATCAGGGTGAGCGCGTCGGCGACGACGTCGGCATAATGCGCGCCGGCGGGCGTGAGCGCCACCTGCCGGTGCCGGCGCTCGAAAAGTGTCACGCCGAGCTCAGCCTCCAGGTTCTTCACATAGCGGCTGATCGAGGCGTGGGTGACACCCAGCTCATCGGCCGCCCGCGTGAAGCTCTGGTGCCGGGCCGCGGCATCGAACGCCCTCACGGCATTCAGGTTGGGAAGACGGTACGCCATGGGCTATGTGTAACATAAACGCACGCTACAAGATAGTTTATTTCCATTGCGTGCGTATGACGTCGATATTATCTTTGCAGCATACGGAAATGGCAAACGGGAGAGCCCCCTGGCCCCGACGACCTCAGGCCGGCAGGCCGGGCGCGGCGTCCCCCCTATGTCAAAGGAGATCGCCATGTCACACTACACGGTCGGTGCCGGTTCAAGACCGGACTTGCAGCACTACGCACGGCAGGCCGACAAGGCGCGTTCGGCGGCTCTGAAGCGCGCGCTCGGCGCGATTGTCGAGCGTATCCGCAACGGCCGGCGCAGCCGGCCGCAGGCGGGGATGGCGCCGCTGCAGCATTGAAGCAGGATCAGTGTAGGTCCTCGTTCCGGCCGGGCGGAGCGGACGCCGGAGCCGTTGCGTCCGCTTCCAGACTGCGGAACAACCCGGGATACCCCTTCTGAAGCGCGGGGATGGCGGCGCGCCCTTGTGGGTCTGAGTAGGCGCATGGCACCGGCTTGGTATGGTCCCGGAGGGAAAGGGGCACATCTTCCCTGGCGAAGTGAGTGCCCTAGACCACCATCACCGGGCAATCCGCCAGGCTGGTGACCTTGTGGGACACGCTGCCGAGCAGGTAGCCTTCCAGGTCGCCCAGGCCGCGGCTGCCGAGCACGATCAGGTCGACCTCCCGGTCCTTGGAGAACCTGACGATGGTGCGGGCCGGCTGGCCGCTCTTCACGAAGGCGCGGGGCGCATTGGCACCCTGCTCCACCGCGTGCCTCTTGGCCGTGTCGGCCACTTCCTTCGCGTGGTCGCGGAGGGCCTGGTCGATGTTGCCCGGGTCGGCAGGCCGCACCATGGAGGTCGAGGCCTCGAGCAGGCTGTGGTGACGGTAGACCGTGAGCAGCAGCAACTCGGCGCCCGTGCTCTTCTGCATCTGGACGGCCATATCGAGCGCCTTCGTGGCACCGATCGAGCCATCCATCGGGACGAGGATCCGTTTGAACACGGCTCACCTCCTATCTGAACGCCAGGTCGCGCAGGAAGAGCGCGATCTGCGGGAAAAAGATAAGCGCGGCGGAAACGCACAGCAGGATGAGGATGAAAGGCGGCGTGCCTCGGATCACATCCATGTAGGGACGCTTGAACACCGCTATGGCCGTGAAGATGTCGCAGCCGAAGGGCGGCGTGGCCGACCCGATGGCGACCTGCAGGGTGATGATCGTCCCCACCAGCACCGGATCGAGGCCGACCGCCTCCACCACCGGCGCGAAGATCGGCACGAGCACGAGGATTACCACGATCGGATCGACGAACATGCAGCCGATGAAGAAGGCGATGGAGATGACGACGAGGACGCCGATCTGGCCCATCTGGTCGATGCCGATGCCGGCGAGGATCTGCTGCGGGATCTGTGCGAAGGAGATGACCCAGGAGAAGGCCGCCCCGGCGGCGACGAGGATAAAGACCACCGCCGTGATGAGGCCGGTGGACTTCGCCGTCTCGTAGAGACCCTTGAAGTCGAGCTCGCGGAACACGACCATCTCAAGCAGGATCGCGTAGAGCACGCAGGCCGCAGCCGCTTCCGTTGGGCTGAAGACGCCGCCATAGATGCCGCCGATGATGATGACCGGGAAGCCCAGTGGCCACAGTGCGTCCCGCACCGCTACGAGACGTTCGCCCCAGCTCGCCCTTTCCTCCGTCGGCACGCGATTGCGCACCGCATAAATCCACGAATAGATCGAGAAAAGGATCAGAATCAGGATCCCAGGCCCGACGCCGGCGATGAAAAGCTCGGCGATCGACGTATTCGACACCACGCCATAGATGATCATGCCGATCGACGGCGGGATCAGGAAGGCGATGTCGGAGGAATTGACGATCAGGGCAAGGATGAAGCTGTCATTGTAGCCGGCCTTGAGCATGCGCGGGCGCAGCGGCGACCCGATGGCGACGACGGTTGCCTGCGTCGAGCCGGACACGGCACCGAACATGGTGCAGGCGGCCGCGGTCGAGACGGCGAGGCCGCCGCGCAGGTGGCCCACAAAGGACATCACGAGATTGATCAGGCGCCCGGCCGACTGGCCGCGCGTCATGATGTCGGCCGCGAAGATGAACATGGGCACGGCGATCAGCGAGGCCGGGCGGATGCCGGCCATCATCTGCTGCACCATCGTCTCCAGCTGTCCCATCCCGCCGAACAGCGAGTAGAAGCCGACGAAGGCGCCGATGATGAGGGGGATCATCATCGGAAAGCCCAGGAGCAGGAGGACGATCATGATGGAAAAGATGGTGGTAGCCATGACCCGCCCTCAGATCTCGATCTCTTCGTCGTCGTATCCCTCGAGCACGTTGGTCGAGAGGTAGATATCCTTTTCCAGCATGTTCTTGATCGCCGTCAGGATGTACTGGAGCCCGGTCATGAAAAAGCCGATCGGGGCCCACAGATAGATGATCCACACCGGGATCTGCAGCGACGGCAGCACACGCCCTCGCCCGGCAAGGGTCATTATGTATTGTGTTGAATACCAGGCGAGGCCCAGCATGAAGACCGCGGTGATGAGCGCGATGATGATCATCAGCGGCTTGCGCAGCGTCGACGGGAGCGCGTCGTAGATGGCGGACATGCGGATATGCCGACCGTGTCGGGCGGCATAGCTGATCCCGGCGAAGGTGATCAGGATGATCAGGATGCGGTTGAGCTCTTCGGAAAAGAAGATGCTTTGCTGAAAGACGAAGCGGCCGACGACATTGGCGATGGTGTTGGCCGCCAAGAGCAGCACGCCGGCAGCCAACAACACCGACTCTATGCGGCTGATGGCCGTGTCGATCGTTCCAAGGAAGCCCGGCAGATCGGATTTGTATACTTCAGTGGAAATGTCATCGGCCGCCGTCGTATCCGTCTGCGACTGCAGCTGCGACTCGTCGTGATGTTGCGGCAATTGCTGGTCCCCGCTCTTCTTGCAAAGCGCCGGCCGGACGTCCCCCGCGCCCGGCCGGTGATGTCGGCGGCTATTCGGCCTGCGCCTGGTCCAGATCTTCCTTCATCTGATCCAGGATCTGCTGGCCGCTCTCGCCGGTCATTTCGGTGAACTCCTGCTCGACCTCCTTGGCGGCCTCCATGAAGGGCTGGCGCTCCTCCTCCGACAGGATATTGACCTGGACGTCTTCCCCACCGGCTTCGCGGATCTTCTCGAGCGACTCCTCGTGCAGCCCCTTCTGGTACTCGACGATATGGTCGAACGCCGCGTCGGCCGCATTCTGAATGGCCTGCTGATCCTCTTCGGAAAGACCGTCGTAGAAGTCCTTGTTGGCCATCACCGCGGTGGTGAAGTTGTTGTGGCCGATGCAGGTGATGACGGGGCTGACCTCGTACATCTTGGTCGACTCGATCCAGAAGGTCGGGTTCTCCTGCCCCTGGATGATGCCCGTCTGCAGAGCGCCGTAGACCTCGCCCCAGGGGAGCGGCGTCGGCGTGGCGCCGAAGGCGCGGTAGCTTTCGACCAGAAGCGGGTTGGTCATCACCCGGACCTTCACCTCGTTGAGGTCGGCCGGGCTGTGCACCGGCTCCTGCGTCGTCATGCAGACTTCGCCTTCCGGAAACATCTTGAGAAGCTCGAGCCCCTGCTCGGCGTAGAGCTCGGGGAACATGTCGTTGATGGCGACCGAGGTGCGGAAGAAGTTGACCAGGGTCTCATGGTCCTGCGGCAGGAGGTAGGGCACGAAGAACACCTGCGCTTCCGGGATCAGCGCGCCGGTGAAGCCCGGCGACTGGTCGACGAACTGCAGGATGCCAGCCTGCGCCTGCTCCATGATATCGGCGGATTCACCGAGCGTGCCGAACGGGAAAAGCTGGATCGTGTGATCCGTGTTCGCCTCGACCTCCTCCTTGAACTTCTGCGCATAGACACCCTGCACATCCGTCATCGCCTCCTCGAAGGCATATTTCCACGAGGCCGCGTCGGCCGTGCCGATGCCCGCCGCGAGCGTCGCCGTAGCCGCGACACCCGCCAGGAGGTGGATTCTGAATGACGACATAGTGTTCTCCTCTGTTGGACTGCTGGAGTTGCCAATAGCGGGCCAGCGCGAGCGCGCCGCCCTGTTTCGGTGTTCTTGTCGGCTCAGCTTGCCGGCAACCAGCCGGGCACCGTTGCGAAGCCCGGCGTGCGCACCACCATGCGCGTTCTCTCCCGTCCGGCGCTGCGGCGGGGGGAATTGTCAACGGATCGATGAAGACCGGAAAGGACAAGAGAAAGAGCCGTTATGCGCCGCGCCGCGCAAAGGGGCGCTCTGTGCCCTATCGGCATGAACGACTCCTCGTGATCTCGGCTCCCGGGTGCAGCCACTGCTCCCCTCCTTGCTCTCACGGCAGGTTTCTGTTCTTAAAAGTGAAACACAGAAGTTGCAGAGTCAAACCGATATTTCCCGCCGCGGGCATTTCCCGTTGTGCCCCACTGTCGGGTGGCGGGATGCAGGGACACCGACCAAGCCTCCTGCAGACTGCGATGACGGAAAACGGATCTGGACCTGAAAAGCAGGGCAGCACCGCGCCACCGGCTTTCCTGGAGCGATAGTGCAGACGGCGGTGGATGGCACCTGAAGAGAGGGGAATTGAACCGGCCCTCTGCGCAAAAATCGCGGAGAACACGCGTTCGTTCAACACCCGATGGGCGACCTGCCGGGAATTCAGTTTCCCGCGAGATAGCGCCGCTTCCATTTCTCCTCGATGCGCTCCATCCAGCTTGGATGCGGCTCGTTCAAGGCGGGTCCCAGCGCCTCGGGAGCCAGTGTGGCCAGGCCGAGGTCGAGCGCCTCGAACCGGGCGCGGTCTTCCTGCCCGAGTTTGTCCATCGACAGGACCGTCGGGTCGCCCCAGACCGCCGGATCCTGCTTTCTGGCCTGGGCTTCCGGCGAAAGAAGGAAATTCGCCGTCACCAGCGCGCCGGCTTTCGCCGAAGCGTTGTAGGGAATGGCGAGGAAGTGCGTGTTGGCGAGCGTACCGCCGGGAAAGGTGAAGGAACGCACCGTGTCCGGCAACGCGCCGTCGGCGATGGCGCTACTGGCTTCGGCGGGGTTGAAGGCGAAGATGATGTCGAGCGCGCCGTCGGCCAGAAGCTGCTTCATGGCCGGGTAGTTCTGCGGAAAGGCGCGCCCGCCCCGCCACGCCACCGGGTGGAGCGCATCGAGATAGGCAAACAGCGGTGCCGCAATCTCCTGGAAGGTCGCTTCGTCGACCGGCTCCTGAAGCACGGAAGGGTCCTCCACCTTCTCGATGAGGACCTGCTTCAGAAAAGACGAGCCAATGAAATCCGGCGGCTGCGGATAGGAGAAGCGCCCCGGATTGGCTTCGGCCCAGGCGAGCAGCTCGTCGGCGTTTTCAGGCAGCGCTTCTTCCTCCGTACGTGCGGAATCATAGAAGAACACCAGCTTTGCCATGCCCCAGGGGCTTGCCATCCCCTCGACGGGAACGGTGAAATCGGTCGTGATGGTCGGCTTGTTCTCGTGATCCACGTAGCGCCAGTTGGGCAGCATCCCGGCCCAGCCCGGCGAGAAGAGAAGGCCGCGCGCCTTCATGGCGGCGAAATTCTCGCCGTTGATCCAGACGAGATCCACCCTGCCGCCCGTATCGCGCCCGGCCGCCTTTTCGGCCACCACGGTGGCGACCGCGTTGGCCGTGTCCTCGAGCTTCACATGCACCAGCGTGACATCGAAGCGCCGCTTCAGCTCCCGGGAGGCCCATTCGATGTAGGCGTTGACGTTCTCCGCCCCGCCCCAGGCGTTGAGGTAGACGGTCTCGCCGCGGGCATCCGCCAGCACGGCCTGCCAGTCGGCGGGGTCGACGGTCCCGGCGCGCGCGGTGCACGCCCAGAGCAAGGCAAAGGTGGCTGCCACGATCCGCTTCAGCAATGGCTCGTCCTTTCTTCGCGTTTTCCGCATGTGAGCATTGGGCGGGGCGGAAAGGCAAATGACGGCGGCTCGCGCCCACTCACTTCCCCGTGAGAGCGCCGGTTTTCGCCGTCCGGGCTCGCCGCCCGGGCCCGCTGCGGCATTATGAATAGATCCGTCAGGTTTTTATTGACAGCAACCCTCCGAAGGCGTTTTTATGCGCCCACCGAAGGATGCGTTCCTTTGATGTCTGGGCCTTGAACCCGTTCGATCGGAGAACGCCATGCCGGACGGCATTTGGAAAAGCGCACGCCACTTTTCCGAAGACGCCCTCAGGCGGGCTTTTCCCAGGGGTTGTCAAGGTTCGCTCGAAGGGGAGCAGGCTTCGGTCTTGCACCCGATCGTCTTTGCGTGAACCATGCTCGTCTGTCACTGCAATCTCATCACCGAGAAGGAAATCGAGGCGACCATCGTCGCGATGCTCGATGAGGATCCGTGGCAGCTCATCGTGCCCGCAAAGGTGTATCACGCCATGGCCCAGCGCGGCCGCTGTTGCGGCTGCTTTCCAAATGTGGTGGAAACGATCATCCGGGTTACGGAAAATTATCACCGCAACGCAGATAGTGGTGATGCGGAAATCGTGACATATTTGGATCGTGTGCGCGCCTTGCGCGAGAAATTCGGGAGCAAATTCAGTGAAAGGCGACAAAAAGGTTATCGAGCGGCTTAACGAGGCTCTTTTTCTCGAGCTCGGCGCCGTCAACCAATATTGGCTGCATTATCGTCTGCTCGAGGACTGGGGGTATACGAAGCTCGCTCATAAGGAGCGCGCCGAATCCATCGAGGAAATGCACCACGCAGACAAGCTGGTGGAGCGCATCATCTTCCTCGAAGGTCATCCGAACCTGCAGACGGTGGCGCCGCTGCGCATCGGCCAGAATGTGCGCGAGGTCCTGGAGGCCGACCTGGCCGGCGAGTATGACGCCCGCACTTCCTACAAGGAATCGCGCGAGATCTGTAACAATCTCGGCGACTACGTCACCATGAAGCTCTTCGAGGAGCTTCTGGCGGATGAGGAGGGCCATATCGACTTTCTCGAAACCCAGCTCGAGCTTCTCAACACGATCGGCGAGAACAAGTACGGCCAGCTCAACGCCGGCTCCGCCGACGAGGACGACTAAGGCCGGGCGATCGGCGGGACGAGTCGTTGCTGAACGTTACAAGCGCGAGGGACGTCCCGCCCGGTCGGACTGAAAACCGAGGCGGTCGGGCGTTGTGCGGGGCGGCGGCATGAGCGCCTCCGTCGATCGTCTGCTCGACCGGCTGGGGCACTTCCTGGCGAGGCGCCTCGAGGTCGAATCGTCGGGCTATCAGCCCTACACGCCCTCGGATCCGGAAACCCTGCACCGCACGTTGCAACCCGGCGATGTCCTGCTCGTCGAGGGCAATCAACGGCTTTCTGCGGCGATCAAGTATCTCACCCAATCTACCTGGAGCCATGCGGCTCTCTTCGTCGGCGACGTCCTGCCGCCGCCCGAAGACGGCACGGAGCGCCCGCGCCTGATCGAGGTCAATCTCGGCGAGGGCTGCGTGGCGGTGCCGCTGTCGAAATACCGCACCTACAACACCCGCATCTGCCGGCCGAGCGGGCTCACGCCCGACGACCGCGAGGCCATCATTGTCTTCATGGCGGAGCGGCTCGGGCTGAAATACGACATGCGCAACATCATCGACCTAATGCGCTATTTCCTGCCCACGCCGCCGGTGCCGGTGCGCTGGCGCCGGCGCATGATCGCGCTCGGCTCCGGTGATCCCACCCGCGCCATCTGCTCCTCGCTGATTGCCCAGGCGTTCCAGTCCGTCGCCTATCCGATCCTGCCGCGGGTAAGGCGCGCGCCCGGCGAGGCGGCGGCCGAATCCACCTATTCGCGCCGGGAAATTCTCGAAATCCGCCACCATTCGCTGTACACGCCGCGCGATTTCGATCTGTCGCCCTATTTCCAGATCGTCAAGCCAACACTCGCCTTCGGCTTCGACTACAAGATGCTCACATGGGCGGAAGCGGGTGAAGAGGAGGCGCGGAAGAAGGCGGGCTGAGGGGAGCGGTCGGCCCGCCGTCACTGGTCGGGCGGGAGCAAAATGCGCTCGCCGGGCGGAAAAGTTCGCGCCCCGCTCAGCTATCGAATTCCTGCGGATCGAAGAGATATTCCTTGGCGCAGAACTCGCAATTGACGCGGATCACGCCGTCTTCAGTGCTCTCGGCGATCTCCTCGGCCGTGAAGCCGTCGAGGATGGATTTGATCTTCTCGCGCGAGCAGGAGCAGTCGTCGATGACGTCCACGCCCTGGTAGACCCGCACCCCCTGTTCATGGAACAGGCGATACAGCAGCCGCTCGACGCCGACCGACGGGTCGAGCAGCTCGTCCGCTTCCACGGTGCCGAACAGCGCCAGCGCCTCCTGCCAGGCGTTGTCTTCGGGGTGGCCGCCGCCGACATCGTCCTCGTCGCCGTCGCCGCCCGGCAGGTCCGCCATGCGGCTGCGCTCGGGCGCCGAGGGCAGAAACTGCATGAGCATCCCGCCGGCCCGCCAGCGCTCGGCGCCGCCGCCCTCGCCGGGCACGACGATGCGCGCGACCCCGAGACGCACATCCGTCGGGATCTGTTCCGACTGGCGGAAATAGCTGCGCGCCACTTCCTCCAGGTCGGAACCGTCGAGTTCGACGACGCCCTGATAGCGCTGCATATAAGCGCCCTGATCGATAGTCAGCGCCAGGACGCCGGTGCCGAGCAGCGCCGCGGGTGAATCCGCGCCCTCGGCCGTCGCCTGCTGCAGGCGTTCGTCGTCGAAATGCGCATAGGCGCGTACGGAGCCGGGCGTGGCGAAGTCGGCCACCAGCATGTCGACCGGCCCGTCCGAGCGCGTCTGGACGATGAACTTGCCGTCGAACTTCAGCGCGCTGCCGAGCAGCACGGTCAGCACGACCACCTCGGCCAGAAGCCGCGCGACCGGTTCGGGATAGGCGTGCCGGTCCAGGATCTGGTCCAGCATGGGTCCGACCTGCACGGCGCGTCCGCGCACGTCGAGCGCGTCCACGTCGAAGGGCACGACGTGGTCGTCGCCGGCGAAGCCGAACTCTCCCAGCTTGATGCTCTGCTCGCTCACGGCGTAAGGCACCAGACGAGTATCGACTTTTGCGCGTGAAGACGGTTTTCGGCCTCGTCGAAGACCACCGAGTGCGGGCCGTCGATCACGCCGTCGGTCACCTCCTCGCCGCGATGGGCGGGCAGGCAATGCATGAACAGGGCGTCCTTGCGGGCGTGCTGCATCAATTCCTCGTTCACCTGATAGGGCTGGAAGACGTTGTGACCGCGGGCGCGGTGTTCCTGCCCCATCGAAACCCATGTGTCGGTGAAAACGCAATCGGCCTCGCGCACCGCCTCCGGGGCGGAATGCGTCAGCGTTACACGGCCGCCATTCGCTTTCGCCCACTCTAGATAGTGACGATCGGGCTCGCTTCCAGGCGGGGTCGCCACGTTGAGCCGGAAACCGAAGCGCGCGGAAGCCTCCACCAGCGAATGCAGGACGTTGTTGCCGTCGCCGCTCCAGGCGAAGAGCCGGTCCTTGACGCTGCCGCGATGCTCCTCGAACGTCATCAGATCGGCCATGATCTGGCAGGGATGCGTGTCGTCCGTCAGCCCGTTGATGACGGGCACGGTGGCATTCTCCGCCAGTTCGAGCAGGCGCTCGTGGCTCGTGGTGCGGATCATGATCGCGTCGACATAGCGCGACAGGACCTTGGCCGTGTCGGCGATGGTCTCACTGCGGCCGAGCTGCATTTCCGTGCCCGTCAGCATGATCGTCTCGCCGCCGAGCTGGCGCATCCCGACGTCGAAGGAAACGCGGGTGCGCGTGGAGGGCTTGTCGAAAATCATCGCCAAGGCCTTGCCGACGAACGGCCTGTCGAGCGCGCCCGCCTTCAGCCTGTCCTTGCGCGTGCGCGCGTCAGCGAGCATGGAGCGCAGATCTGCGGTCGATACGGTGGCGATGTCGATGAAATGACGCGGTGTCGTCATGCCTGGCTTTTCTCCCCTGCGGCCGGCAGAATCTCCTCCGCGCTGCCCGTCGTGACCGCCTGCATGGCGGTGCGTATGCGCCCGAGCGCCTCGTTGACCTCCTCGTCGCTCACATTGAGCGGGGGCAGGAGACGCAGCACGTTCTCGCCAGCCGGCGCGCACAGGAACTTCTCCTCCCGCAAGGCGCCCTGAAGCACGGCATTGGGAATCTTGCAGCGAATGCCCAGCATCAGCCCCTCGCCCCGGATTTCCTCGACGATATCGGGGAACTCGTCGGCGAGCGCGGCGAGCCCCTGCTTGAGCAGCAATCCCTTGCGGGCGACCTCCTCGAGGAAACCCTCCTCCAGAATGATGTCGAGCACGGCGTTGCCGACCGCCATCGCCATGGGGTTGCCGCCGAAGGTGGTGCCGTGCACGCCCGGAGTCATGCCCTTGGCCGCTTCTTCCGTCGCCAGGCAGGCCCCCATGGGGAAGCCGCCGCCGATGCCTTTTGCGATGGCCGCGATGTCCGGCTCGATCCCGGACCACTCATGCGCCAGCAGCTTGCCGGTGCGCCCGACGCCGCTTTGCACCTCGTCGAGAACGAGAAGCAGGCCGTGCCTGTCGCACAGTTCGCGCAGCTTGCGCATGGCTCCCAGGGACAGCCGGCGAATGCCGCCTTCGCCCTGGACGGGCTCGACGAGAATGGCTGCCGTATCCGGCGTGATGGCTTTTTCCACCGCTTCCATGTCGCCGAAAGGCACCTGGTCGAAGCCTTCCACCGCGGGACCGAAGCCTTCCAGATATTTCTTCTGGCCACCCGCGGCGATGGTCGCCAGCGTGCGGCCGTGGAAGGCGCCCTCGAAGGTGATGATGCGGGTGCGGTTCTCCGCGCCGTTGACGAAATGATAGCGCCGCGCCGTCTTGATCGCGCATTCGAGAGCCTCGGCGCCGGAATTGGTGAAGAAGACGCGGTCGGCGAAGGTGTTCTGCGCCAGCCGTTCGCCCAGCTTCTGCTGGCCGGGAATCTCGTAGAGGTTGGAAACGTGCCACAGTCGCCCCGCCTGGCCGACGAGCGCGGCCACCAGATGCGGGTGGGCATGTCCGAGTACGTTGACGGCGATGCCCGCGGCGAAGTCCAGATAGCGCGTGCCGTCCGCCGTAATCAGCCATGAGCCCTCGCCACGCTCGAAGGCGAGGGGGAGGCGAGCATAGGTTTCGTAGAGCGCCGGGCTGCCCATGATTTTACTCCGAAGCGCCTGCAGGGTGCGGCCGGGGCATGCCGCTGGCAGGCCGATGAAATCAAAATGCCGCCCGAGGGGCGGCACACGGTTTATATCAGGGTTTTCCGGCAGGAAGTCAACGAAAGACGCGGGCGTGCACGGTCGACGGGGTCGCGCCGGCGGGGCGGCCCGTATTCGTCCAAGTTGGGGAAAACCTTGGAAAGAGATTCGCGGCGCCTGCCGGACTCTTGTCAGCGAGTCAACCGATAATGTAGTTTAACCAGCGTAACGACTAGATTTCGTGCGGCGGACCATCCTACCTGCGTATATGTGGTGTCTTCCCGGCTGGAGCTGGGCGGAGACCCACCCGGATTCCGCCCGCGTGCACAGGAGCACGTCCTTATGAACTGGACCGACGAGCGTGTCGAGCTGTTGAAAAAGCTTTGGGCGGAGGGCCTGAGTGCCAGTCAGATCGCGGCGCAACTGGGCGGCGTCAGCCGCAACGCGGTTATCGGCAAGGTGCACCGGCTGAAGCTTTCCAGCCGCGGCCGCGCCACTTCCACGGCCCCGCGGCAAAAGACATCGGGTTCGAGCGGCGGCGGCACGCGCCGTCAGCAACGCAGCACGCGGCCGGTCGCCACCTCCGTGGGCGCCACCGCGCTCAAGGTGCGCTTCGAGGAGGATGCCGTCGCCTATCAGGATCTTCGGCCCGTCGAGGATGTGGTGGTGCCGATCTCGCGCAATCTTCAGCTCGTGGAACTGACCGAGCGCACGTGCAAATGGCCGAACGGCGACCCGCTGGAGACCGATTTCAGCTTCTGCGGCAACGATACCGGAGAAACGGGGCCCTATTGCACATTCCATTCCAGGCTTGCCTATCAGCCGGCGGGCGAACGCCGGCGAACCCGACAGGGGCGGGGTTGACCGCGGGGTAGGGGAGAAACTGAGGCGGCAGCGCTGATGCGCATGCCGCCTCTTTTTTTGCGCCGAAGGAACAGCCAGCCGGCGTGCGTGTGCCCTTTGAAGAGCTTGTCTGAACCATTGACGCCGCTTTCATCGGCGGCGAGACATGCCGGCGCATGCAGTTGAAGACCGACATCGAAAAGCCACCGCGCATACCCGCCCGCGTCTGGCGGATCGCCGCCGTGACCGGCGCCGGCGCGTTCATGGCCATGCTCGATTCCACCGTGGCCAATCTCGCGCTGGAGACCATCCGCGCAGATTTCGGCGCGACATTGCCGGTGGTACAATGGGTGGCGAGCGGGTATCTCATCGCGCTTGCCGTATCCCTTCCGGCGACGGGCTGGCTCGGCACTCGCTTCGGCTATGGCCGGGTCTGGGCGGCATCGCTGTTGATTTTCGTCGCGGCGTCCATCTTGTGCGCGCTGGCGCCCGGGCCATCAAGCCTCATCGCCGCCCGTTTCATCCAGGGGCTCGGCGCCGGACTGATGGTGCCTGCCGGCCAGGCGGTGATCGGTGCCACTGCTGAGCGTAACCAGCTCGGCCGCCTCATGGGCGTGCTCGGCTTGGTCGTCGCGCTCGGTCCGGCGCTCGGCCCTGCGGTGGGCGGATTCCTGCTCGAGGCGGTCTCGTGGCGATGGTTGTTCTGGATCAACGTGCCGATCGGGCTGGCCGCCCTCTTGGCCGCGCGCGGGCTGGTGCCGCCGGGCGCGCGGGACACTGGACGCACGCTCGATCTCTACGGGCTGGCGCTTCTCGTTTTCGGACTTCCCCTGCTGCTTTATGCAGCCACGGAGACCGGCACCGGCAAAATCTCGATAGGCCTGATGACGGCTTGCCTGCTCGGCGCCGGCCTTGTTGCGGCGTTCGTGGTTCACGCCCTGCGGACGCCCCGCCCCCTCATCGACTTCAAGCCGATCCGCCGGCCGGCTTTCGCAGCCGCCATGGCGACGGCGGGGCTGACGGGGGTCAACATGTATGGCGGCCTGTTGCTCGTTCCGCTCTATCTCCAGCTGCCCGTCGCCCAGGGCGCCGGTGAAACGGGGTTGATGCTGCTTGCCATGGGCCTCGGCTCGGCCTTCGTCCTGCCGGTCGCCGGCACGCTGACCGACCGCCACGGCCCCGGCCTGGTGGCGCTCGCGGGGGCGGCGCTTCTCGTCGCGACGACCCTCCCCTTCCTGGCGCCGGAGCCTTTGCCGGTGTCTTTCCTGGCGGCCGCGCTTATCGTGCGGGGCGCCGGGCTGGCCCTGGCGCAGATGCCGGCCATGACCGCGGCCTATGCCGCCGTCTCCGCCGAGGAGATGGGCGATGCCGCGACGCTGGTGAACGTTGCGCAGCGCATCGGCGGCGCCACGGGCGCAATTCTCGTCGTCGTCCTGCTTTCCCGGATCGATACCGGAGCCTACGGCGCCGCCTTTGCGGCACTCACCGCCGTTTCGCTCGCCACGCTCGGCACGGCCGCCTGGCTCCGCCGGCATACCCGGCAGGCAAGGACCGGCTGAGCCCGCAATCAGCGCTCGCGCGGCTCGTCGGACGCCGGCGCGGTGACACGGTGGCTCTCGTCCTCCTTGGGCCGCTCGGGCGGCAGGATCGTGCCGGTGATGATATGATAGACGGTCTCGGCGATGTTGGTGGCGTGGTCGCCGATCCGCTCGATGTTCTTGGCGCAGAAGATGAGATGCGTGCAGGCGGTGATGTTGCGCGGATCTTCCATCATGTAGGTGAGCAGTTCGCGGAACAGCGAGGTGTACATCGCGTCGATCTCTTCATCGCGATCGCGCACGAAGCTGATCTTCTCCGCCGAGCGCGAAGCGTAGGCATCGAGAACGTCCTTGAGCTGCGTCAGCGCCAGGTCGGACAGCGCCGAAATGCCGCGGAAGAGCCGCGGCGGCTGCCGCGTCTCGGCAACCGCCGTCACCCGCTTGGCGATGTTCTTGCCCATATCGCCGACGCGCTCGAGGTCGCCGGAAATGCGGATCGCGCCGAGGATCTCGCGCAGATCGGCGGCCATCGGCTGCCGCTTGGCGATGACGACCACGGCCTTTTCGCCGATCTCGCGTTCCTTCTCGTCGAGAAACGCATCGTCCTCGACCACCTTTCGTGCCAGCTCGATGTCGCCGCTCACCAGCGCTGCGACCGCCTGCTCCACCATGCGCTCGGCATAACCGCCCATTCCGCCGATCTGGTTGGTCAGGAAACGCAGTTCCGTATCGAAAGAGTGCGTTATGTGCTGGCTTTGCATTGGCACCGAGCTTCTCCTGGGCAAATCACCCCCGACCTTGGTAGGCTATCCACATGACGGGAACAAGAAATAGGCGCGACCGGCGCGGATGCCAGTGTGCCGGCCGTCCTTATTCCGGGGGGAAGATGACGGTGAAGGAAGAGCCCTCGCCGACGCGTGAGCGGATCGACAGGCGAGCGCCGTGCCGGGCGAGGATGTGCTTGACGATCGAAAGGCCGAGTCCGGTGCCCTTCTGGGCGCGGCTGTTCTCAACGTCGACCCGGTAGAAGCGCTCCGTGATGCGCGGGATATGCTCTTCGGCGATGCCCGGTCCGAAATCGGTCACCGTCACGCGTTTCGAGCCGTCCTGCTCCGCTGCCGTCGCCGTAATCACCACCCGCCCGCCGGAGCCGCCATATTTGCAGGCGTTCTCAAGGAGGTTTTCGAAGACCTGCACCAGCCCGTCGCGATCTCCCTGAACCTCCACCGGTGCCTCGGGCAGGTCGAGCTCGATGGCGACATTGGATTCGGCCGCCAGATGCGCCATGGAATCGCGCACGGATTCGAGGAGCTGCTTCAGGTCGATGTGCTCGCCACCCTTCATATGGGACTTTATTTCCAGGCGCGAGAGCGACAGAAGATCGTCGATCAGCCGGGCCATGCGCGCGGTCTGGTCCTGCATGATCTGCAGAAAGTTCTCGCGTGCGTCCGGATCGTCGCGGGCCGGCCCGCGCAAAGTCTCGATGAAGCCGGCGATGGAGGCGAGCGGCGTCCTCAACTCGTGGCTGGCATTGGCGATGAAGTCCGCGCGCATGCGGTCTATGCGCCGTGCCTCGCTCTGATCCTTGAACAGAAGCACGAAAAGGCCCGACCCCTCGCCGATCGGCATCGCCGAGACGCGATAGGCCCGCTCGATCGGCACGCGCTCGGTGTAATCCGTGGCAAAGGGACCGGAACCTCCTTCGAGCACGCGAGCGATGAAGTCGTGCATCTCCGGGGCACGGAAGCGCAATTGCAGGGATGTGCCTTGTACGGTGGAGCCGAACGCGGTCCTTGCCGCCTCGTTGGCATAGACGACGGTGCCTCCCTCGTCGAACACGTAGAGGGGGTCCTGCACGGCCGCCGCCAGGTGGAGCGCCGGCAGCGTGCCCAGGTCCCGTGTCAGGGCGTCGTCGCCCTTTTCGGGCATGCCTTCGCGCCTCTTGCCCGGAAAGAAGGCGGCGACCGCCAGCACGAAAGCCACCGCGAGCGCCGCCGCCGCGCCGCTGCCGCCCACGAAGAGATCGAGCGCCAGCAACGCCGCGGATGCGGCGGCCAGAATGTACCAGTTGCGGGCCAGGCGCCTCAGCGCGGCCTTTGCGCTGCCGCCCCGCGCGGCATCTTCCTTCTTCATTCAAGCACCCTGGTTCAAGGGGGATTGCACCGGAACTTATCGATGACGTTCTAGCATCAACCTACCGCCGCGAGGGAATCGGTTTATGAACAAGGACGAACCGCCGATACATCGGCGGTTCAAGACGTTTTTGTCAGAAGTATCGACTTGGAGGCTTAACCCCGATCCCCGGCAGTTTCCAAGGCTGTCTGGGACTTCGGCATTCGTGCCGATGGTGAACCGACCGGGACGTTCGACGCACCCCGCCTCTTCCGGGGGACGGGCCCGGCGGATCTCGGCCGGTTCGGGCGATGCGGCGTCTTTTCCCACAGGTGTGGCCGGCGGTAGAGATGCCAGATGGCACGCCACCCCGCAATGGACAACAGCAGCCAATAGGCCGGGGTGAGCAAGGCCAGTTTCCACAGCCTCGGCCGCTCGGTGTTGCGCAGCGTCCACCAGCCGAGCGCTAGGAACGCACCATATCCGAACAGGAGATTGATCGCGTCGAGCAGGAGGAGCGCACGTGAATGATAAAGCAACGTGCCGTGGAGCGCCCAATGGAGGGCAAGGCCCAAAACGGTCACGACGAAGACGGAGTTGGCAAGCACGGAAAGCAGCATTCCGGCCGTGAGCACCTGAGTGGCCAGAAAGGAGTGCGACCCCAGATCCCGCCAGAGTGCGCCGACATCGCGCATGTGGACCAGCCAGGTCTGCGCCCACCCCTTGAACCAGCGGGTGCGCTGCGGCAGCCAAACCCCCGCCGTCGCAGGGGCATCCTCGTAGGTGGGAAAGGTGATCGTGTCGGTTTGATAGCCGAGCCTGTGCAGGCGCAGACCCAGATCGGCGTCTTCCGTCACGTTGTAGGGGTCCCACCCGCCGACGCACTCGAGCACCGAACGGCGGAAGTGGTTCGAGGTGCCGCCCAGCGGCATTGTCAGCCGGTTGCGCCCAAGCCAGGGCAGAAGCCCGTTGAACAGCGCCGAGTACTCGAAGGCGAACATCGAGGAAAGCCAGCTTTCGCGGCGGTTGGAGATCAGCAACGGTGCCTGCAGGCAGGCGAGTTCCTCCCCGCTTTCACGGAAGCGTTGCCATGCCTGGACCAGTTGGAAGGGGTGCGGCCGGTCCTCCGCATCATAGAGCACCAGCAATTCGCCCGTCGTCATCGGCAGCGCGTAGGACAGTGCCTTCGGTTTCGTGCGGGGGCCTTCGGGCGGCACTTCGATGATCTCGATGTAGGAGCGCAGCTTTTGCGCCCGCAGGGCTTGCAGTGTCTCGTGATCGTCGCTTTCGCACACGAGCTTGATTTCAAGCTTGCTGCGCGGCCAGACCAGCCGCCCCAGCGCCACCAGCAGATCGGGGACAACCTCTGCTTCCTTGTAGAGCGCGACGAGAACCGTATAGACCGGCATCTCGTCCGTGCGCACGGCCTTGAGTGGTGGCGAAGGGCGCTGTCCGCGCATGGCACCGGCGACGATGACTCGCAGCATGACGCAGGACAGGAAGAAAAGCGACAACAGGACATGCAGCGCCAACAGCGACGGGACCGGCCACAATGCCAGCGATGCGAAGAGCGCCACGGCGAAGGCACCCAGCACCGCGCCCTGCCAAGGGACGAGGACGAAGCGCGCCGAGAATTCCGGCATCCGGTCGAACAGGTCCTGGATGGCGATGCGGGACAGGCTTCTCCGCGCCAGGCGCTGGACCGCCGAACGCAGCACCGAAGGCGGAACGATGCGGATATGCCGAGCGATCCGCGGGTGGCGTCGCAGATATGCGCGCATAGCGGCGATATCGATGCGCTCCGGCGCGATCAGGAGCAAGGTCTGACCATCATTGTCGATAGCCGCCGCATTGCCGACCCCGCCGATGCGGCGCAGTGCGGCAAGACAATGATGCTGGCGCATGATCAGGCTGGCGGGGCGGATTTCCGGTACGAAACCGACGCCGAGCGCACGGGCCAACGTGCGATAGAGATCGTCCTCATCGATCAAGCCGGAAACGGCCAGCTCCCTCTGAAAGGGCACGCCGGCAAGCCGGCCGCGCGTTTCCACCGCCTGAAGCTCGTGATAGGCGATGCCGAGCTGCTCCAGCAGCGGCCACCAGTCGGCCAGACCCGACGGCCGGATTGGCACCGCGGGCGGGATATCCGCCGAGCGGTGTTCGCCGGCGCGATTGCGGAACGGCTCTCCAGTTCCCTTGCTGGCACCCGGCACAAACATGGTTCACCGTAAGAACAAGTGCGTGAACGCCGCGGGCGTGATATCCCGATGCGAGTCAGAACATGAACGAAAATGACGAGAAAGAAGAAACGATTTGCCGCGACGCAACAGACTCGTCACGCAACGGCTCCTGTGCGACCGTCATACGGTACAACGGTCGCCAGACTCCTGGATATCTCTTTGGCAATGTCGGCCCCCCAACTTCTCCCCCGAAGCCGGCCGTCCCTCTCCTCCGGCGGTTATAAGTTCATAATGTGAAATTTAAACCTTTCCGTCAATGGGCCTTCGGTTTTGCAAGGATATGGTGCATGGTTGACTTGGTCGTCTCTTCTTCAAAGGACTCCTCCTTCGCTTGCGTCTATTTCATTTCTGTGGAGATTTGACGGCTTGCGCCCCTTTGCCGCTGCTGTCCTGACCGGAATCCTGCTGTGCACTACGGCCCAGTTCCTGCGTGCCGGGACGGAAGTCCCCCATGTCTGGGATTCGAAACAGTCGGTGAGCCGCCCGGACGTTTCAGGCCTGACCCGCCTGCGCTTCCTGACGACGACGGATTTCTTTCCGTTCAATTTCCTTGATTCCGAAGACCGCCTCGTCGGCTTTCACGTGGACCTGGCGCGCGCAATCTGCGACGCGCTGGAGCTTGCCGAGCGCTGCCAGATACAGGCCCTGCCCTTCGAGGAGCTGGAAAGCGCACTTGAGGCGGGCGAGGGCGAAGCGATCCTGGCGGGTCTGGCGGTCACGCGGGAGGCACGTGACCGATACCGGTTCTCCCGGTCCTATCTGCAGTTCCCGGCCCGTTTCGTGACCCGCCGCGATTCAATCTTCCAGGGCCCCGCTTACGAGGCGGTCGCGGACCGGCGCGTGGGCGTTATGGCCGGCACTGCGCATGAAGAGATGCTGCGTGACTTGTTTCCCGGGGCGCGCGCCGTCACCTACACGCGCGAGGCGTGGCTCTTCGAGGATCTGCAGGCGGGAGAGATCGATGCCGCCTTCGGCGACGGGATGCGGCTGTCATTCTGGCTCGCCGATACGGAGGCCGCCGGCGGCTGCTGCGCCTTCGCGGACGGGCCGTATCTTGCACCGGAATATCTGGGCCGCGGGATGGCCATCGCCGTCCGCCGGGACGCGCCGGCGCTCGCCGATGCGCTCGATTACGCCTTGCAGCAAATCGAGGAGAGCGGCACGTTCGAGGAGCTTTACCTGCGCTACTTCCCGATCGGCTTCTACTGATCGCGCTTCAGTGCCCTGAAGGGCAGGGCGAGCGCCCAGAGGAACCCTGCCGCAACCGGCCCGCGATATTCGCGCAATCCGATCTCCATGCCGCCGTGGCCGCGGCTCGGCTGGTCCACATAGGTGCGGAACAGGCGGTCCCAAAAGGGAAAGTTGAAGCCGTAGTTCGCGTCGGTTTCGCGGCGGATGCTGGAGTGGTGCACGCGGTGCATGTCCGGCGTCACGACGACCAGGCGCAGTACGCGGTCGAGCGGCTTCGGGATGGCGATATTGGCGTGGTTGAACATCGACGCGCCGTTGAGCACGATCTCGAAGATCAGGACCGCCAGCACCGGCGCTCCCAGCGCGACCACGACGCCGGCCTTCCATAGCATGGAGATCAGGATCTCGAGCGGGTGGAACCGCAACCCCGTCGTGAGGTCGAAGCCGTTGTCGGCATGATGCATGCGGTGAATGCGCCACAGAATCGGAATCTTGTGGCTGGCGACATGCTCCAGCCATACGGCGAAATCGAGCACGACGAAGGCGACGATACCGGCCGCAAGCGGATCGAAGCCGAAGTAGCGGAAGAGCCCCCAGCCCTGCGTCTCGGCCCACAGGGCAGCGCCGACGGCGGCGGCCGGAAAGACGACCCGCAGGATGGCGGCGGAGATGACCAGCAGCAAGAGATTGGTGAACCAGCGCCGCGTCTTCCAGGCGCCGGCCATTTCCGCCCGTTCCAGCCGCGGCGACCAAAGCTCATACGCCGCCATGGCGACGAAAATGCCGGTGAAAGCCGCAAGGCGGATAGCGGCCTCGGACAGGATGAATGCGTCCATGCCTTCTTATCGCGCGCCGGCCGCCTCCAGGCCACTCACATGTGCTTGAGCCTCACGCCAGGCTGCGGTGGCGGGCCCGTGCGGCCCGCTCGATCGCCGCGGCGACCAGCGGCTCGATCTGCAGGCGGCCGCGGACGATCTGCAGCATCCGCTTTTCCTCCGGCTCCACGTGCAGGTCGGCCGCCGCGACTTCGACCGCCAGCGTATAGGCCGTGTCGTGGAGCCGCGCCGGCACGACGTCATGGATTGTCCCGAGGATGCGTTCGAGCCCGTCGTCCTCCTGCAGAATCTGCTGGCACTGGCGCGCCACTTCGATGATCCGGTTCTCGTCGAAACCGCGGAACACCGGCAGCGTCTGGATCACGCGGCCGATGCTGCCGAGTTCGGCGTCCGTCATGTCGCGATCGGCCGCCGACATGATGACCATCAGGTAGATCAGCGCCTCGTGGGTGGACGGCTGTAGGCTCATTCTTCACCTGCTCCTTTTGCGGCGAAGGTAGGCGGTGCGCCTTGCCGCCGCAACGAAAAATCCATGTCTCGATTGACGCACCGGCGGCCCAGCCTTAGACCAGCGCCGACATACACCCTCTGGAAAACCGGATATGACGACAACAAACGCGCTCGAACTCACGCCCGATGTGATCGCGGCCGCGGCCGAAAGCAAGGCCTGGCCTTTCGAGGAGGCGCGCAGGATCGTCAAACGCTACGCGGGGCGCGGCTATCCGGAGACGGTGCTGTTCGAGACCGGCTACGGCCCGTCCGGCCTGCCGCATATCGGCACCTTCGGCGAGGTGGCACGCACCTCCATGGTGCGCCATGCCTTTCGCGTCCTCACCGAGGACAGGGTGAAGACCAGCATCATCTGCTTTTCCGACGACATGGACGGCCTGCGCAAGGTTCCCGACAACGTACCCAACCAGGAGATGCTGCGCGCCCATCTCGGCAAGCCGCTAACGCGCGTGCCGGATCCGTTCTCCAACGAATTTCCGTCTTTCGGGGCGGCCAACAATGCGCGCCTGCGCGCCTTTCTCGACCAGTTCGGATTCGATTACGAATTCGCTTCCTCGACCGACTACTACACTTCCGGGCGCTTCGACGAGACGCTCCTGAAGCTTCTGGAGCGCTATGAGGAGGTCATGGCGATCATGCTGCCCTCCCTGCGCGAGGAGCGGGCGCAGACCTATTCGCCCTTCCTGCCCATCCATCCCGAGACCGGGGTCGTGATGCAGGTGTCGATCGAGGAGCGCAATGTCGATGCCGGCACGATCGTGTGGCGCGACCCGGAGACGGACCGGCGCTTCGAAACACCGGTCACCGGCGGTCGGGCCAAGTTGCAGTGGAAGCCGGACTGGGCCATGCGTTGGGCCGCGCTGCGCGTCGACTATGAGATGTCCGGGAAGGACCTGATCGACAGCGTCAAGCTCGCCTCCCGCATCTGCACCGCGCTCGGCGAACGCCCGCCGGAGGGCTTCAACTACGAGCTGTTCCTAGACGAAAAGGGCCAGAAGATATCGAAGTCCAAGGGCAATGGGCTGACCATCGACGAATGGCTTGCCTATGCCCCGACGGAGAGCCTGTCGCTCTACATGTACCAGAAGCCGAAAACGGCGAAGAAGCTTTATTTCGACGTGATCCCGAAGGCGGTGGACGAGTATTATTCATTCCTGTCCGCCTACCAGGCGCAAGACTTCAATAGCCGGCTCAACAACCCTGTCTGGCACATCCACGACGGCAACCCGCCGGCGATCGACCTGCCGGTACCGTTCGCGCTTCTGCTCAACCTTGTCAGCGTGTCCAACGCCCACGAGAGGGGTGTCCTTTGGGGCTTCATCTCGCGCTATGCACCCGGTGTCACGGCCAAAAACCACCCCGAGCTCGATCGGCTGGTCGGCTACGCGATCCGCTATTTCGAGGACTTCGTGAAGCCGGCAAAGGAGTTTCGCGAACCCGACGGGGTGGAGCGTCAGGCGCTGGCCGCGCTCGCCGAAGCACTCGCCGCGCTGCCCGCCGATGCCGACGGCGAGGCGATCCAGAACGCCGCCCTCGACGTGGCGCGCGGCATCGAGCGCTATCAGGACCACAAGAAAAAGAGCCCGAGCGGCGGCCCGGGCGTTTCGGTGGCCTTCTTCCAGATGCTCTACCAAGTCCTTCTCGGCCAGGAGCGCGGCCCCCGCTTCGGCTCCTTCGCCGCGCTCTACGGCATCGAGGAGACGCGGGCGCTCATCGAGAAGGCATTGGCAGGAGAATTGACGGCGTGACTGTGGCGTGTGCCTGCCCTCGTCCTTCGACAGGCTCAGGATGAGGGAGAGGCAAGCTGCGCTCCGCGCACGATTAGAGCAGGGTGCGCTCACATTCGTTCGCTTGGCTGCTCTATCTGTTTGTTTTCGCCGCATTTGTGCCACGCCAAGTGATTCCACTTGGCTGCAAAATGCTCTAGCGTTGAAGGGCAGACGCAAAGGCCAGTCCTCATCCTGAGCCTGTCGAAGGACTACTGTCTGGCCCAGACGATGCGGGCGATCCATTCCACCTCGTCGGCGGAAAGCACGCGGTTGGGATGGTCGGGATTGAGCGACAAAAGCTCGATTTCCCCCGCGCTGCGGCGCGCCAGGATCTTGGCCATGACTTCGCCGTCGATGGTCTTGGCGACGACGCGGTCGCCACGGCGCACGGCGGCGGCGGGCTCTATCACGAGCACATCGCCGTCGCGGTAGAGCGGCAGCATGGAATCGCCCTGCACCTCGAGCGCATAGGCGCCTTCGCTGACTTTTCCCGGCAGTTCGACCTCCTCCCAGCCGTGGCCGGCCGGGAAGCCGGCATCGGTGAAGAAGCCACCGGCGCCGGCCTGGGCGAAGCCGATCAGCGGAACGCAGGGGCGCGGGGGGCGTCGCTGCGCACCGGCCGCCCCTTCCATGAGCGCCATGAAGTCATCCAGCGAGACACCGGTTGCGGCCATGACCTTGGCCAGGGACTCGGTCGAAGGCCAGCGCGGCCGCCCGTCGCATGAGAAGCGCTTGGAGCGGTTGAAGGCCGTGGAATCGAGGCCCGCCTTCTTGGCCAGCCCCGAAGCGGAGAGCGAACAGCGCGCCGCCAGCGCGTCGATTGCCGCCCACACTTTGTCGTGCGAAAGCACGCTCGCTCCTCCGCCATGCAATCGTAGACAGGAAAAAATGCCTGTATACGGGTTCTACTCCCTCTCGGCTTACTTGTCCATAAAGGGCGCAGCGGAAAAGGGCTTGCGCCCGCTGGCGAGCACGTGGTCGAGATATTCGACCCGGTCCTGACCCCAGAAGACCTCGCCGTTGAGTACATAAGCCGGCGCGCCCACGGCATCGGCGGCGATCGCCTCCTCCGTGTTCCGGGCGCGGATGGCCGTCGTCCCCGGCGCCACGGCCGCCATCAGGATCTGCTCCGCGTCGAAGCCTTCATGACGCAGATAGCCGGCCAGCACCGCACGGTCGGCGATGTCCTCCTCGTTCGCCCAGAGGGCAGCAAAGACGCGCTCCATATAGCTCAGCGGATCGTGCCCGGCCTCGACAAGCGCGATTATCGTGTGGTCGGCAAGCGCCGGGTTCACCGGCCAGTATTTCGGCTTCGGGTTGATCGGCATGCCGCGGTAGTCCGCCACGCGCTGCAGCTCGATGAAGCGGTAGCGCTGGCGCACCGGCGGGCGCTTGGCCGGCGGAACGGCGCCGGAATTCTCGAACACCTTCAGAAGATCGAACGGTTTCACCCGGATCGAAGCCCCGTGCTTCTGCGCCACCGCGCGCAGGGTCTGGTGGCCGAGATAGGAGAAGGGCGACATCGTCGTCATGTAGTAGTCGATGGTGTTGGGCATGGAAGCCTCCGATCAGGTGCCGATCTCGCCAAGGTAGAAGGCGTCGGCTAGCCGGAAAAGGGCAGAGGCTCCTTTTTTGCGATGGTGCGCAAGCCTTGATGCGAGGTCATGAAGGCCTGCTCCGCCTCGTTCGGCGGGCGCGGGGGTGCTTCATTGCCAAGCATTCGCATCACCTCGCCCACCTGCAGGAAGGCGCGGTTGCGGAAGTCGTAGACGCCGCCGGTCGTCAGGATGATGGCGCCGGTGCGGCCGTCGGCCAGCACGAAGCGGTGGCGGCCGATGATCTGCGTGCCTTCCCAGGTCTCCAGCGTCGAGACGATCTCGAAGCGCTGCCACAGGCGGATCTCTCGTACATAGGCCACCTGCAGGCCACCCAGAAGCGGTCCCCACCCCTTGCGCCGAGCGGTCGAGATGAGGCCGCTGCGGAAGAAGATGTCCATCCGCCCGACATCCGCCAGCATCATGTAGCGGGCGTTGTTCAGGTGGAAGTTCATGTCGACGTCGCTCGGCAGGCAGCGAAAAGCCAGCCGGCTCTCATCGCCGACCTTGAAGCGCCCGCGGCGGCGGCTTGCCGCTGCGACCCGCAGGAGCCGAAACCAGACATACATTTATGCGATCCGGCCTAAGGGCCATTGATCGGATGAGCGCGGCAAGCGGGCTCCTCTCTTGCGGTTTCTAACACCTAGCCTCCGGCTAAGATGTTGAAATCGCTTTCTCCCCCGCAAGGGGGGAGATACGCTTGCACCATCGCTTCCGCCAATCGACAGCATCGATGATTTGCAGAAACGCTCGGGCGTGCGCCTATCTCCCCCTCCTGAACTTGTCGAAGGGGACGGGGGAGTTCCTCGACAAGCTCGGAAGCAAATTCCTGGGCTTAGCAAAGCTAAGTCCTTGGAATTTGCAAGAGAGGGGGCCAGCGCCACAGTCACGTCCTTCATCTCAATAGACCCTCGAAACTTCAAAGGAACCAGCCCGCGGCCGGGCCGGCCTTCATCGCCTGTCAGGCGGCCTTCTTCGTCGCGGCGGGATCCTCGTGCGCGAAGCGTGTATAGAAGGTTTGGCTCTTCTCCGCCATGTCGAGAAGAAGCTTCGGCGGCTTGAACTGCCTGCCGAATTTTTTCTGCAACCGCTTCGCCCGCTCAACGAAATGCTCCGCGCCGATCCCGTCGATATAGGACAGGACTCCCCCCGTGTAGGGCGCGAAGCCGAAGGCGAGGATCGAGCCGACATCCGCTTCGCGCGGGTCCGTCACGATCCCTTCCTCCATCACGCGCGCGGCTTCGAGCGCGATGGTGAAGAGCAGCCGGTCCTTGATCTCCCCGACATCGATCTCCTCCGGCGCCTTCTGCGGGTAGAGCTCCGTGAGCCCCGGCCACAGATGCTTCTTCGCCGGCTTCTCGGGGTAGTCGTAGAAGCCCTTGCCGTTCTTGCGGCCGCGCCGGCCGTGCTTGTCGACCATCGTGTCGATCAGTTTCATGTGGCGGGGATCGACCGCCTTCTCGCCCAGGTCGCGGATCGTCTGCTTCATGATCTTCTGGGCGAGATCGATGGCCGTCTCGTCGGTGAGCGCCAGCGGCCCCACCGGCATGCCGGCCATTTTGGCCGCGTTCTCGATCATGGGCGCCGGCACGCCCTCGTTCAACATTGAATAGGCTTCCTGCATGTAGCGCAGCACGCAGCGGTTGACGTAGAAGCCGCGCGTATCATTGACGACGATGGGTGTCTTCTTGATCGCACGCGCATAGTCCATGGCGACGGCCAGCGCCTTCTCCCCGGTGTGCTTGCCCATGATGATCTCGACCAGCATCATCCGGTCGACGGGCGAGAAGAAGTGGATGCCGACGAAGTTCTTCGGCCGCTTCGAATTCTGCGCCAGCGAAGTGATGGGAATGGTCGAGGTGTTGGAGGCCAAGATGGCCGAGGATTTCAACACCGCCTCCGCCTTCTCGGTGACCTCCTTCTTGACCGCAGAGTCCTCGAACACCGCCTCGATCACCAGATCGGCGCCCTCGAGCCGGTCATAGTCGGGCGTGGCCGTGATCAGCGAGAGCAGCTTTTCCTTTTCTGCCTCCGTGGCGCGGCCCTTCTTGATAAGGCCGTCCATCAGGGCGGCCGAATGTGCCTTGCCCTTGCCGGCCGCCTCCTGGTCACGATCGATGAGGACCACCGGAATGCCCGCCTTCGCCGTAACATAAGCGATGCCCGCACCCATGAAGCCGGCGCCGAGCACGCCGATCTTCTTGAACGTCTTCGCCGGCACGTCCTTTGGCCGGCGTGCGCCCTTGTTGAGAGCCTGCAGCGAGACGAAAAGCGAGCGGATCATCGCCGCCGCCTCGCGCGTCTGCAGGATCTCGGTGAAATAGCGCTGCTCGATTGTGAGCGCCGTGTCGAAGGGCACCAGGAGCCCCTCATAGACGCATTTCAGGATGGCCGTGGCGGCAGGATAGTTGCCGTAGGTCTCGCGGCGCAGGATGGCGATTGCCGGCGGCCAGAGATTGGCGCCGGCGGCCGAATAGACCGGCCCGCCCGGCAGCTTGAAGCCCTTCTCATCCCAGGGCTGCACGGGGCTGAGGCCATCGCGGATCATCTTCTTTGCCGCGTCCACCAGCTTCTTCGCCGGCACCACCTTATGCACGAGACCCATGGCCTTCGCCTTCTGCGGCGACAGGGTCTTGCCCGTCGTCAGCATCTGCAGGGCTTCCTGCGTATCGGCGAGCCGCGGCACGCGCTGGGTGCCACCGGCACCGGGGAAGATGCCGACCTTCACCTCCGGCAGGGCCATCTTCACGTGATCGCCCTCGGCGGCAATGCGCCCGTGGCAGGCGAGCGACAGTTCGAAAGCCCCGCCCATGCAAGTGCCGTTGATGGCCGACACCCAGGGCTTGCCTGAGGTCTCCAGCTTGCGCCAAAGCCAGCCCATCCGCCCGGCACCGTCGAAGAGGAGCTTCACCGCCTTTTCGCGATCCTTCCCCTTCTCCTTTTCGAACCGACCCAGCATCGCCTGGAGCATGGTAAGATCGGCACCGCCGGAAAACGTTTCCTTGCCGGAGGTGATGACGGCGCCCTTGACAGCCTCGTCCGACGCGAGGCGGTCGACGATCGCCTCCAGCTCGTCCATCACCTCCTCGGTGAAGACATTCATGGAGCGGTCCGGCATGTCCCAGGTGACGAGGGTGATGCCGTCGGCGTCGGTCTCGACGGTAAAGTTCCTGTAATCAGCCATGTCCAATCCCCTCAAACCCGCTCGATGATGGTCGCCGTGCCCATGCCGGCGCCGATGCACAGCGTCACCAGCGCCGTGTTGAGTTCGCGGCGCTCCAGTTCATCGAGCACGGTGCCGAAGATCATGGCGCCGGTGGCGCCGAGCGGATGGCCCATGGCGATCGCCCCGCCATTGACGTTGATCTTCCCACGGTCGATGTCGAAAGCCTGGATATAGCGCAGCACGACCGAGGCGAAGGCCTCGTTGAGCTCGAACAGATCGATGTCCGAAAGCTTCATCTTCGCCTTTTTCAGAAGCTTCTTCGTCACGTCCACCGGACCCGTCAGCATGATGGCGGGTTCGGAGCCGATATTGGTGAAGGCGCGGATCCTGGCGCGCGGCTTGAGCCCTAGCCCCTTGCCGGCCTTCTTCGAGCCGAGCAGCACGGCCGCAGCGCCGTCTACGATGCCGGACGAGTTGCCGGCGTGGTGCACATGATTGACGGCCTCGATCTCCGGATAGCGCTGCACCGCCACCGCATCGAACCCGCCCATCTCGCCGGGCATTGTGAAGGACGGGTTGAGCGATGCCAGCGCCTGCATATCCGTGTCGGGGCGCATATGCTCGTCGTTATCGAGAATGGTGAGGCCGTTCTGATCCCTGATAGGCACGACCGAGTTCTTGAAATAACCCTTGTCCCAGGCCTTCTTCGCCCGCTTCTGGCTTTCCACGGCATAGGCGTCCACGTCGTCGCGGGAAAAGCCGTATTTCGTGGCGATGAGGTCGGCGGAAACGCCCTGCGGCATGAAATAGGCGGGAAGACCGACCGAGGGGTCCATGAACCAGGCGCCGCCCGACATGCCCATGCCGACGCGCGACATGGATTCCACGCCGCCGGCGATCACGATATCGTCGGAGCCTGCGGCGATCTTCGCGGCCCCCAGATTGATAGAGTCGAGCCCGGAAGCGCAGAAGCGCGAGATCTGCATGCCCGGCGCCCGGTTGTCGTAGCCCGCCTCGAAGGCTGCCGAGCGCGGGATCACGGAGCCTGCCTCGCCGACGGGATCGACGCAGCCGAATATGATGTCGTCCACCTGCCGTGTGTCGAGCCCGTTGCGGTCGCGCACCGCCTCCAGCATTCTTGCGGCGAGCCGCACCGCCGGCACCTCGTGCAGCGCGCCGTCCTTCTTGCCGCGGCCGCGCGGGCTTCGCACTGCGTCATAGACATAGGCGTCAGCCATTCCCGTCTCCCTTCGTTCCTTGCCGGTTTGCCGGCACCTTAAAATGCCTCCGCGGGCAGCGCCATCACCGTTTCGGCGCCTGATGCGATGCGGGCGAGGTGCGCGCCCGTCTCCGGCATCACCCGCTCCATGAAGAAGCGCCCAAGGACGAGTTTTTCTTCAAGAAAGGACGTATCCTCCCCGCCTTCGGCGAGCCCTTCCTGCGCTGTCTTGACCGTGCGGCCCCACATATAGCCAAGCGCCACGAGCCCGAGGAGGTGCATATAGTCGTAGGATGCAGCGCCGGCGTTGTCCGGCTTCTGCATTGCGTTCTGCATCAGCCAGAGCGTGGCGGACTGCAGGTCGTTCAGCCCCTTCTTCAGTGCCTTGGTATAGGGCGCCATCTTCTCGTCCGCACGGTGCGTCTCGCAGAATTCGCCGACCGTCGCGAAGAAGGCCTGCGCGGCGCGGCCGCCGTCCTGCGGCAGCTTGCGGCCGACGAGGTCGAGCGCCTGGATGCCGTTGGCTCCCTCATAGATCTGGGTGATGCGGGCGTCGCGCACGAACTGGCTCATCCCGTGCTCTTCGATATAGCCGTGGCCGCCGAAGACCTGCTGCGCCATCACCGCATGGTCGAAGCCCTTGTCGGTGAGCACGCCCTTGATGACCGGCGTCATGAGCGCAAGGTGGTCTTCGGCTTGCGCGCGCTCGGCCTCATCTTCGCTGCGATGGGCAATGTCGGACTGGAGCGCCGTCCAAAGGATGAGCGCACGGCCGGCCTCGTTGACGGCGCGCATGGTCATCAGCATGCGGCGGATGTCCGGATGGACGATGATCGGGTCCGCCTTTTCCCCGGGTGCTTTGACGCCGGTGAGCGCCCGGCCCTGCAGCCGCTCGCGCGCGTAATCGGCGGCGTGCTGGTAGGCGGCCTCGGCGATTGCCAGCCCCTGCATCCCGACGCCGAGGCGCGCCTCGTTCATCATGGTGAACATGGCCTTCAGCCCGCCATTCTCCGTGCCAAGGAGGGTGCCTTGCGCCGCGTCATAATTCATCACGCATGTTGCGTTTCCGTGAATGCCCATCTTCTCTTCCAGAGCGCCGCAGGAAACGCCGTTCGGCCCGGCGGGATTGCCGCCTTCGTCGAGCTTCAGCTTCGGCACGATGAAGAGGGAGATACCCTTCGTGCCGTCCGGCGCGCCCTCGATGCGGGCGAGCACCAGGTGGACGATGTTTTCGGAAAGGTCGTGCTCGCCGGCGGAGATGAAGATCTTCTGGCCGGAGATCTTGTAGCTGCCGTCCCCGTTCGGCACCGCCTTGGTGCGCAGGAGGCCGAGATCGGTGCCGCAATGCGGCTCGGTCAGGTTCATCGTGCCCGTCCAGGTCCCATCGATCATCTTCGGCAGGAAGCGGCTCTTCTGCGCGTCGGTGCCGTGGGTGAGAATGGCGGCGATCGCGCCCTGGGTCAGACCCGGATACATCATCAGCGCCATATTGGCCGAGGAGAGATATTCGCCGACCGCCGAATGGATCAGGTACGGCAGGCCCTGGCCGCCATATCCGGCGGGCGCGGAAAGTCCCATCCATCCGCCTTCGCAGTAGTGGCGATAGGCTCTAGCGAAACCTTTCGGGGTTGAAACCGAGCCATCCTCGTGGCGCGTGCAGCCTTCCGTATCGCCGGCGCGGTTGAGCGGCTGCATGACATTCTCGGCCAGCCTCGCCCCTTCCGCCAGGATGGCCTCTAGAACGTCGGGCGAAGCATCGGCAAAGCCCGGCAGGTTGTCGTAACGCCCGTAACCGAGCACGTCGCGAAGCACGAACAGCGTGTCGCGAACAGGGGCCCTGTAGGTCGGCATGAGATCCTCCAGCACGAACTTCTCGGACGGGCTGGCGCCCGTGCCGGTCTCGCCCGCCTCATATCAATCTTTGACGTTCGCGTAAACGTAATTCAGCGCGGCAAAGCTGGTCAACGGCGGAGTGCCTGCGCCTCGGTAACAATGGTTAACCGGATGTTTACCACGATTGGCGATTCTTGCCGCGTCGGACCTTCCCCGCAGTCTGCTTCGCTGATCGCGGGGTGCCGATCGAGGGGAACCTCGTGGAACCGCAAGGCCATCACGGCGGCCGGACCCAGTGTTTCCCCGCGTGTCGTTTGTAATTGCGGCGTGCCGACAGCCGCGGAGAGGCGGGCGTTATGAGCAGCAAGCGGTCCTACCTGGACAACCTGAATGCGGGGCGGCAGCGCAGGTCCGGTACTGCCCTCGAAGAGATCAACCGCACGCTCGACAAGCTGGAACGGCGTTTGGGCGGCGACGAACGGCGCGAGGCCACCGGCGGCGACGAGGATATGGCACGGCGCATCCAGCGCCTCTCGGACGAGGCGCTTGCCGCCGAGCCCGCCAACCGGCGGCCCGATCCCGCAATAGACAAGACACCGCATGCCGGCCAGGAACGGCTCGCCCGGGAGATCGAGGACGCCCGGCGCCAGGAGGACCAGCGCGCATCCATCGGCAACATCGCCGCCGAGTTGGGGTCCCTGCGTCAGGAAATGCGCTCGATGGTGGGCTCCAGCCTGCGCGGCGAGTTCGACCAGTTGCGCAAGGAACTGTCGGGCATCATGGAAGCCGTGCCGCCGTCGCCTCTCACCGACGAGTTGAACGCCGAGTTTGCGCGCCTCTCCCGAGCGATCGCGCTTCTGGCCGAGCGCAGCGACGACCGCAATGCCAATCTTCTGCGGCTGGAGCTGGAGCAGGTCAGGGCCTCGCTCGCCAACCTCGCCCGCGAGGAGACCGTGCGCTCGCCCGACCAGCGCTGGAACGCCGTCGAGGACAAAATGGCGCCCCGCGCGCAGGAAGGGCGAAACCCGGGTATGGAGACCCTCCATGCCCGCCTGGCCGAAATCAGCGCGGCGGTGGACAGGCTGCCCGAAACGCTGCCGCTCCGCTCGCTGGAAGAGCGTGTTAAGGCGTTGGCGGATTCCCTCGACCAGTTCGCCCTCCAGCATGACCGCGGACAACCGGACCTCCGTGCGCTGATCGAGGAACGGATGGACGAGATTTCGCGCGCCATCACCGCGTCCACCGCGCGCGCCGCCTTCGACCCGCGGCCGTTTGAACGGATCGAGGCGCGCATCGCTTCGCTGGCCAACCAGATCAACGAGCTCGTCGAGGCCGCGCCCGACGGCATGGTGATCGAGCGGCTCAACCATCTCACCGACCGCGTGGATGAGATCGCCCGCCGCATCGATCTGCCGGAGCAGGCGGTGGAGCGGCTGGCCACCCATGTCGCGCAGATCGCGCAGAAGCTCGACGCCGCACCCTTGCCGCCCGACGCCGATGGCCTGTTCCTCGGCCTCGAGGAGCGCTTCGCCGCCCTGTCCAGGATGGTCGAGCAGCGCCAGGAGGACGCGCTCATGCACAGCCAGGGCCTGCTGCAGGACCTGGAGCGGCGACTGCAGGACGTGGCCGAGCGGCTCGACAGGGCCGGCTCCGGCGTGGACGAATCCGGTCTCATGGCGGCGATGGACAGCCGTTTCGCCGAACTGGCCGCCCACATCGACAATGCGCGCGAGCCCGGCGAATCGGAAGCGTTGCGCGTTCTCGAGGCGCGGCTGGAGGATATTTCCGACCGGCTGCGGGACACCGCGTCCGCAGGCCCGAGCGTCGATCCGGAAACCATCGGCAACCTCGAGAGCCAGATCGCTGCCCTTTCGGCGCACCTGGCGCGTCCGGCCGCGGACGAGCAGAGATTCGAGGCGCTGGCGCCGCGGCTGGAGAGCATCGAACGCTCCATCGGCGAAAGCAGGGCCGGAATGCTGGACGCGGCTCGCAGGGCGGCCGAGCAGGCAGTGCAGTCGCTCGGGCCGGCCCATGCCGAGGCGGGCGACGACAGCCTGAAGGACGACCTGCAGCGGCTCGAAGCACTCGCCCGCAAGTCGGAGGAGCGCAACAGCAAGACCTTTGAGGCCATTCACGACACGCTGCTCAAGATCGTCGAGAGGCTGGGCTCCCTCGAACAGGCGGGCCCTGAGGATGCGACGGCCGTTGCCGCCGGCCCCGTCGATGCCGCTCCTGCGCATTCCGACACGTCCGATCACGCCGATACCGTCCCACCAGCCCCGCGGACGCCGGCGCAAGCCGCGACCGAAGCGGCCGATGCCGCGCTCAAGGAGGATGATGGCTCCCTGCGCTCCAAGGAGACGAGACAATCGTTGCTCGGCGGCCTTTCGCGCGCCTTTGGCGGGCGCACGCGGGAAGAGGAGGCACCGGCCCGCAAGGAGCCGTCTGTCGCCGAGACGGCCGAAGGCGACGAGGGCGCCGTCACGCTGGGCGCCGAACACGCCGACGAGCCGCTGGAGCCCGGTTCGGGCGCACCCGATCTCAACGCCATCATTCGCCGTGTGCGCGACGAACGCGAGCGGAACGAGGCCGAGCGCGACGACACCGCCAAGGCCGACTTCATCGCCGCCGCGCGCCGTGCCGCGCAGGCGGCCGCGGCGGAAGCGGAAATGCTGAAGGATCGCAAGGGCGGGGAATCGGAGAAGGTCCGCAAGGGCGGTCTTCTGCGCGGCCGCAAGAGAACTCTTCTCCTGGCGGCCGCCGGCGCCATTATCGTTGCCGGCGGGCTGTACTATCTGCGCGCGACGATACCCGGCGAGGAGCAGGTGGCAGAGCGAGCGCCGTCGGCGGAAGTCGAAGTGCAGGCGCAGGCGACGTCCGCACCGGATATGCAAGACGCCGCACCAGATACGCAAGGTGCCGTCCCGGCACGTTTCGCCGGAATGTCCGAGCCCTCGGTCGAAAGTATCGAGACCGCCGCCATAAGCACGCAGCCGCCGCCGCAGGACGAAAGCCAAGCGGGCGAGGAGCCGGCAGCGCCGACCGCACACCAGGATGACGAGGCACAGGCGGACACGGCGATTGAAACCGCCGTTCCGGAGCCGCTGGAAATTCCCGGCGAGATCGGGCCGGCAGCGCTGCGCAAGGCGGCGGCGAACGGCGAAGTGGCCGCACTCTACGAACTCGGCAACCGCTTTGCGGAGGGGGTCGGGGTCGAGCAGGACATGGCCGAGGCCGCCCGGTGGTACGAGAAGGCCGCGGAGCTGGGCCTTGCGGCTGCGCAATACCGCATCGGCCACTTCTACGAAAAGGGCAGCGGGATCGAGCGCGACATCGCCAAGGCGAAGATGTGGTACCAGCTTGCCGCCGAACAGGGCAACGCCAGCGCCATGCACAATCTCGGCGTCCTGTTCGCCATGGGCGCGGACGGCACGCCGGACAACGAGTCCGCCGCCCGCTGGTTCCAGGAAGCAGCCGACCTCGGCGTCACCGACAGCCAGTTCAACCTGGGCATCCTGGCCGCCAAGGGCGTCGGCATGCGGCGCGACCTGAGTGAGGCATACAAGTGGTTCGACATCGTCGCCCGGGCGGGCGACACCGACGCCGCCGTCAAGCGCGACGAGATTGCCGCAACCATGGCGCCCGCCGATCTCGCCAAGGCGCAGGGCAAGGCGAAACTCTGGGAAGCGCGCGAGGCCGACCCGGCGGCCAATGTGGTTGACATTCCGGACGCGTGGCTGCCCGACGAGACCGTCACCGGCAGCGTCGATCTGAAGAAGGCCGTCGCCAACATTCAGCGCATCCTCAACGACAGCGGCTACGAAGCCGGTCCCGCCGACGGTGTGCTGGGGGCACGGACGCGCACGGCGATCAAGGCCTTCCAGAAGGAAAACGGGATGGCGGAGACGGGCGAGATCGACGCCAAGCTGGTGCGGGCGCTGCTCGAGCGTCAGGAGGCTTCGCAATAGGAAGCAGCGGCGCGCGGGGGCCACTGCTGCTGCGCAATTTCATGCGGGTTTTCAAAGTATTCCGCCCCGGCACGTTTGACTTCGCGACGCTGTAGGCGCAAGAACGAACAATAGTCGAATGTGCGCAGCGGTCCCGTTGCGCATTGGAAAACAACGCTTTTGGTGTCGCGGGTGGGCATCTATCTCCCGATCGCGGAAATATCCGTCAACATGGTGGTTCTACTCGCCATGGGGGGCGCGGTCGGTTTCCTCTCGGGAATGTTCGGGGTGGGCGGTGGCTTCCTCATCACCCCGCTCCTGATCTTCTACAACATTCCACCGGCGATCGCGGTGGCCACCGGCGCCAATCAGGTCATCGCCTCGTCGTTCTCCGGGGCGCTCGCCCATTTCAAGCGCGGCTCGCTCGACGTGAAGCTGGGGCTGGTGCTTCTGGCAGGCGGCGTCGTGGGATCCTCGCTCGGCATCTACGTCTTTGCCTATCTGCGCCGACTCGGCCAGCTCGACCTCATCGTCTCCCTGCTCTACGTCGCCTTCCTCGGCTCCATCGGCGGCCTCATGCTGATCGAGAGCGTGCGCGCGATCCGCCGCGCGAAGCGCGGGCAAGGCGCCACGCTCCGGCGGCCAGGTCAGCACAACTGGATCCACCGCCTGCCGCTCAAGATGCGGTTTCGCGCCTCCAAGCTCTTCGTCAGCGTCATTCCCATCGTCGGGATCGGCGCCATCATCGGCTTCCTGGCGTCGATCATGGGCGTGGGCGGCGGCTTCATCATGGTGCCGGCGCTGATCTACCTGCTCAAGGTGCCGACCAATGTCGTCATCGGCACGTCCCTGTTCCAGATCGTCTTCGTCGCCGCCTTCACCACCGTCATCCATTCGACGGCAAACCAGACGGTCGACATCGTGCTGGCCTTCCTGCTGATGGTGGGCGGTGTGGCCGGGGCGCAGTATGGCGCGCGGGTCGGCCAGCGGCTGCGCGGCGAACAGCTGCGCGCGCTCCTCGCTCTTTTGGTCCTTGCCGTGGCGCTCCGCCTTGCCTTCGACCTCTTCGTGCGGCCCGCGAGTCTCTATTCGCTCGCCACCGGAGGGGTTTGAGGAATGATGGCCCCGCTCGCCGCCGCCATCATGCTTTTCCTCGGGGCTGCGCTGGCGGGCAGCGCGTTCGGCCAGGAAGCGCCGAGCGAGGACATCCAGATCGGCCTTTCCACCGACCGCGTTTCCATCACCTCCGATTTCGCCGGAGCCAACCTCACGATCTTCGGTGCCGTCGACGACATCGACCCGCTGATCAGCCGGCAGGGCGGCTATGATGTGATCGTCGTCCTGGAGGGCCCGCCGCGTACGACCGTCGTGCGCAAGAAGACGCGCGTTCTGGGGATGTGGATCAATACCCATTCCCTCGTCTTTCGCGATGTGCCGGCGTCCTATTCCGTCGCCCTGACACGCCAGCCGCAGGACATCACGGATACCGCCAATTACGAGCGGCTGGCGCTTCGCGTCGAGAATGTGCGCCTGCAGCCGCTCGACGCGGACGGCAATCCGCAGACGATCCAAGAATTCACGGCCGCCCTGCGCGCCCGCAAGCTGGCCGCGGGGCTCTATGTGGAGCGCCCCGGCGGGGTGCAGTTCCTTTCGCGCAGCCTGTTCCGCGCCACCTTGCAGCTTGCCCCCAACGTTCCCGTGGGCACGCACCGGGCACGCGCCTTCCTCTTCCGCAACGGCACCTTCGTACGCGAAACCTCGGCGGCGCTGACCATCCGCAAGGCCGGTATCGAGCAACGCATCTTCGAGTTCGCCCACCAGAACGGGCTGCTCTACGGGCTCGGCGCCGTTTTCGTGGCCATCTTAACGGGATGGGTGGGCCGCCTGGTCTTCCGGCGGGATTAAGAGCAATTCCAGGAAAAGTGGAAGCCGGTTTTCCGTTCAAAATTGCGAAAGTTAGATAGCTAGCTCATGCTGGCCGCAGCGCGCCGCCCGCGATCGGGTAGACGCGGTTCGCCCCCAGCATGTAGGCGGTCAGAGACTCGCGCTTGAAAAGACCGGCGAAGGCGCGGTCGAGCACGTTGAGCGTGCCGGTGAGGCTGCCGAAGGCGGGCATGACAAGGCGCCTTCCGTCCGAGGCGAAGCAGGCGCGGCGCACGGAGCGGCCGCGGCGCACGATGCGGGCGCCCGGATGCAGATGCCCGGCGATCTCGCCCTCGCCGCCGCCTTTCGAAGGCTCATGGCGGAAGGTGAGATCGCCGAGCGCAAGCTCGTCCACACAGCGGCCCGGAAGGTTATCGGGCGCGGCCGGGTCGTGATTGCCGGCGATCCAGTACCACTCCCGGCCTTCCATTACTTGCAGAAGATGCTCGCGGAAGGGTTCCGGCATGCGCCCGGCGCCGCCATCGTCGTGAAAGCTGTCGCCGAGGCTGACGACGACCGCCGGCCGAAGCCGCGCCACGACGTCCGCAAGCCGTGCCAGCGTGGCCGCCGTATCGTAGGGCGGCAGCATGCTGCCCCGCCGGGCATAGGAGGAGCCCTTTTCCAGATGCAGATCGGAGACGACGAGCAGCCGGTCGGCGGGCAGGTAGAGCGCGCCCGAAGGGTCGCAGACCATGCGCTCGCCGGCCATTGCGATCTCGACGGGGCCGTGCGCGGCCGCTTCGATCCTGCTCACCACATTCATACGCCGCCCATGGCCTCCTCGATCAGGTTCTCCGCTGCCTCGCCCAGCAACGATTCGTTGGCGCTGCCCGCCACCGGCTCCCTGCCGATCTCCAGCATGACGGGCACCGCCAGCGGCGAGATCCTGTCCAGATCCTTATGCACGATTCGGCCACGGATGCGCGACAGCATCTCGCCGAGACGCCCGACGTCGAGCAGGCCGGTAGCCGCATCCCGCCAGGTCGCCTGAAGCAGGATGTGGTCGGGCTCATGGGTGCGCAAGACGTCGTAAATAAGGTCGGCCGAGACAGTCACCTGGCGGCCGGTCTTCTCCTGCCCCGGATGGCGCTTCTCCACGAGGCCGGAGATGACGGCGCAATTGCGGAAGGTGCGCTTCATGAGCCAGCTGTCGGCTAGCCAGGCGTCCAGGTCGTCGCCCAGCATGTCCTCGTCGAAGAGTTCGGCCAGAAAAAGCGCCTTCCGGCGAATCATGCCTCCCATGTCGCCGAGGCTCCAGACGGCCAGCGAATAGTCGGTGGCGACGAAGCCGAGCGGCCGGGCACCGGCGCGCTCCAGCCGCCGGGTGAGCAGCATGCCGAGCGTCTGATGCGTAAGCCGCCCCTCGAACGGATAGGCCACCATGTAGGAGCGATCGCCGCGCGGGAAGGTTTCCACTAGGAGGTCTTCCTTGCGCGGAAGCACCGACTTCTCTTGCTGGATCCGCAGCCAGCCGGAGACCTGCTCGGGCAGCGTCCGCCAGCGATCCGGATCGGCGAGCATCCCACGCACCTCGCCCGCCAGATAGGTCGACAGCGGAAACTTGCCTCCGGCATAAGCCGGAACCATGGCGTCCTGACCCGACGCGCTGGTCACGAATGCCTCGTTCTCGCGAATGCCCTCGAAGCGCAGGATGCGTCCGGAAAACATGAAGGTGTCGCCCGGCGCCAGCGTTTCCAGAAAATATTCCTCCACCTTGCCCAGCACCATGCCCCCGCGTTGGCGACCACCGCCACGCACCAGCCGTACATTGAGCATCGGCGATTCGACGATGGTGCCGATATTGAGCCGGTATTGCTGCGCCACGCGCGGGTGCGTGATGCGCCAGCGGCCGTCCTTCATGCGCCGGATGCGGGCATAGCGCTCGTAGCTCTTGAGCGCATAGCCGCCCGTGGCGACGAATTCGACCACGCGCGAGAAGGTCCCGGCGTCGAGCCCGGAATAGGGCGCGGCACTTCTCACCTCCTCGAAGAATTCCGCCTCGTCGAAAGGCCCGGCGCAGGCCCGCCCCAGCACGTGCTGCGCGAGCACGTCGAGCGCGCCCTCGCCCAGAGGCGGCGTATCCTGCGCGCCCAGATAATTGGCCTCCAGCGCGGCACGGCACTCCATCACCTCGAACCGGTTCGCCGGCACCAGGATCGCCCGGCTCGGCTCGTCCATGCGGTGGTTGGCGCGGCCGATGCGCTGGGCGAGCCGGCTCGCGCCCTTGGGCGCGCCGACATGAATGACGAGATCGACATCGCCCCAATCGATGCCAAGGTCGAGCGTGGAGGTGGCGACGATGGCGCTGAGGCTGTTCGTCTCCATCGCCTTCTCCACCCGTCGGCGCTGGGCGACGTCCAACGAGCCGTGGTGCAGGGCGATCGGCAGATTGTCCTCGTTGACGTGCCACAGCTCGCGAAAGAGCAGCTCCGCCTGGCTTCGCGTATTGACGAAGATGAGCGTCATCTTGTGCCGCGTGATCGCCTCGTAGACGGCGGGGATGGCGTAGCGCGCCGAATGGCCGGACCACGGCACGCGCTCGTCCGTCTCCAGAATGGTGATCTCGGGCTTGGCGCCACCGGCCACGGTGACGATGTCGGCCATCCGGCCGGCCGGGTTCTGGTCCACCAGCCAGCGGCGCAGCGCCTCCGGTTCGGCGACGGTGGCCGACAAGCCGATGCCGACCGCCTCCGGCGCCAGCCGGCGCAGCCTTGCCAGCCCCAGCGCAAGCAGGTGCCCGCGCTTCGAGGTGACCAGCGAATGCAACTCGTCGAGCACGACATAGCGCAGACCGGCGAAGAACCGGTCGGCGTCCGGCGAGGCGATCAGAAGGGCGAGTTGCTCCGGCGTGGTCAGGAGAATGTCCGGCGGCGCGTATTTCTGGCGCTGGCGCTTATGCGCCGGCGTGTCGCCGGTGCGTGTTTCCATGCGGATATCGAGGCCGATCTCCTCGACGGGCCGCGTGAGGTTGCGCTGGATATCGACGGCGAGCGCCTTGAGCGGCGAGATGTACAGCGTGTGCACACCTTGCCACGCTGCTCCCGGCTTTGGTTTCGGCCGCTCGGCCAGATGCGTGAGAGACGGCAGAAAGCCTGCCAGCGTTTTGCCGGCGCCCGTCGGCGCGATGAGCAGGACCGAGCGGCCTTCCTGCGTGCGCTTGAGCAGTTCGAGTTGGTGCGGGCGCGGCGTCCATCCGCGCGCGGCGAACCACTCCCGGAACGGCGCGGGCAGGCGGGCGGCGCTGTCGCCGGAAGGGGGATCGGTCTCGAGTTTCAAGGAAGATAGAACTAATGCAGAACAGACGCGCCGCCAAGACTCTTCCACCGCAGGCGAAAAGGCCTATCTTGATCGCATGATCAAAGCGCGCGATCTGCTTCGCTCCCGTCCCGAGGGGCTCTATTGCCCGCCGGGCGATTTCTTCATCGATCCGGTGCGTCCGGTCGGCCGCGCGTTGATCACCCATGGCCATGCCGACCATGCCCGCGCCGGGCACGGCGCGGTGCTTGCCACACGCGAGACGCTCGACATCATGGGGCTGCGCTACGGCGCCGATTTTGCCGGCAGCACCCAGGAGGCGCCAATCGGCGAGCCGATCGCGCTTAACGGCGTGCGCGCGACCTTTCACCCGGCGGGGCACGTCCTGGGCTCGGCCCAGATCGCGGTGGAGGCAAACGGTCTGCGCATCGTCGCCTCCGGAGACTACAAGCGCAGCCCCGATCCCACCTGCGCGCCCTTCGCGCCGGTCAAGTGCGATGTTTTCATCACCGAGGCGACCTTCGGCCTGCCGGTCTTCATCCACGCCGACGCGGCCACCGAGATCGGCCACCTGCTCGCCTCGGTGGAACGCTTTCCCGAGCGTACCCACATCGTCGGCGCCTATGCGCTCGGCAAGGCGCAGCGGGTGATCGCCCACCTGCGCGAAGCGGGCTACGACGGCACGATCTTCATCCACGGGGCGCTTTCCAGGCTTTGCGCCTATTACGAGAGCGCCGGTGTGCCGCTCGGGCCGTTGCAGCCCGCCACCGTCGACAAGGACGAGGCGCCGCCGCCTGCCGGCGCCATCGTCATCGGCCCGCCTTCAACGCTCGGGGACCGCTGGTCGCGGCGCTTTTCCGATCCCCTGGCCTGTTTCGCCTCGGGCTGGATGCGCATCCGCCAGCGGGCGCGCCAGCGCGGCGTCGAACTGCCGCTCATCATCTCCGATCACGCGGATTGGCACGAACTGACCGCCACCATCCGCGAGACGGGCGCCGGCGAGGTCTGGGTCACCCATGGTAGGGAAGAGGCGCTGGTGCGCTGGTGCGAGCTGAACGGCATTACCGCAAAACCGTTGCACCTGACCGGCTATGAGGACGAGGCGGAATAGTGGAGCGCTTCGCCGAACTCCTCGACAGGCTGGTGCTGACGCCGTCCCGCAACGGCAAGCTCAGGCTCCTCACCGACTATTTCGCTTCCGTTCCGGATCCCGACCGCGGCTACGGACTAGCCGCGCTCACCGGCGGGCTCGACTTTCCCGCCGTCAAGCCGGCCATGCTGCGCACGCTGACGACCGAGCGCGTGGACTCGGTCCTCTTCGCCTATTCCTATGATTATGTCGGCGACCTCGCCGAAACGGTCTCGCTCATCTGGCCGGCAGGCGCCGAGGAAGAGGGGGTGCCGCGCCTGTCGGACGTGGTGGACACGCTCTCGCGGGTGAGTCGCTCCGACGCACCCGCCGTCATGGCGCGGCTGCTCGACCGGCTCTCGCCCTCCGGCCGTTTCGCGGCGATCAAGCTCGCCACCGGCGGCTTGCGCGTCGGTGTTTCCGCGCGGCTCACCAAACAGGCGCTGGCGGAACTCGGGGGCGTGGACGTGCAGGCGATCGAGGAACTCTGGCACGGGCTGCGCCCGCCCTTCACCGATCTCTTCGCCTGGCTCGAAGGCAAGGGAGAGAAGCCGGAGAACGCGGCCAAGGCGCCCTTCCGTCCCGTCATGCTGGCACATCCCGCGGCCGAAGTGGATTTCTCCATGCTCGATCCTGCCGCCTATGCCGCCGAGTGGAAATGGGACGGCATCCGCGTGCAGGCGGTTTCAGAAGGCGGCGTGCGGCGGCTTTATTCCCGGACTGGCGACGACATCTCCGGCGCCTTCCCGGATCTGGTTGAGGCGATGGATTGCGAGGCCGCGCTCGACGGGGAATTGCTCGTCGGCGACCCGCGGGAGAAGACCGGCACTTTCTCCGACCTCCAGCAGCGGCTCAACCGCAAGTCGGTCTCGCGGGCAATGCTTCAGGATTATCCCGTCTTCATGCGCTGCTACGACGCGCTGATCATCGACAGCCGGGACACCCGCACGATGACTTTCGAGGAACGGCGGGGACTCCTGGAAGCCTTCGTGGCGAACCTGCCCGCCGCCCGCTTCGACATTTCGCCTACCGTCCCGTTCCGCACCTGGGAGGAACTCGACGACAAGCGCTGCAATCCACCGCATCCGGTTATCGAGGGCGTGATGCTGAAGCGCCGGGATTCGGCCTACCTGCCGGGCCGGCCCAAGGGGCCGTGGTTCAAGTGGAAACGCGATCCCTTCACCGTGGACGCCGTGCTCATCTACGCGCAGCGCGGCCACGGCAAGCGGTCGAGTTTCTATTCAGACTATACCTTCGGCGTCTGGTCGGGCCCGCAGGAGGATCCGGTCCTGGTACCCGTCGGCAAGGCCTATTTCGGCTTCACCGACGAGGAACTGAGACAGATCGACCGCTATGTGCGCGAGAACACGGTGGACCGGTTCGGCCCCGTGCGTGCCGTGCGCGCCGACCGCAGCCACGGCCTCGTCGTCGAACTCGCCTTCGAGGGCATCCAGCGCTCGACCCGCCACAAGTCGGGCATCGCCATGCGTTTCCCCCGCATCTCAAGGCTCAGGTGGGACAAGCCCGTCCACGAGGCGGACCGGATCGAGACGCTGGAGGCGATGTTGGAGTGACAGGCGTGCGGTGAATAACTCGCGGAAGCCGGCAGGACCTCGAATATTCGCTATCCCGCTACTCCGCCGTCGCCACCCGCACCGAGAACACCTCCAGCGCCCGGCCCTCTCCCTCCATGTCGGGAACGACAGTGATCGTGCCGCCGCCGCTCGGCCGCCGGTCGGGCAGTTCCGTTTCCAACAGATAATCCGTCCGCGAAGGTCCGACGACATAGCGGCGCCGTGCGCAATCGCCGAGCGTGCCGAAATCGCAGGCGATCGAGATTTGCGTCTCTTCTCCCTCCTGCGCCCTCGCAGAGAGAGAGAAAACAACACGCTCCCCGGCGAGCCGTTCCAGGATGCCCTGCCCGATGTCGAAGGAGATCCGCGCTTCCGGCCCGCCGCCGATACGCATGAAGGCCTCGCCCTCCTCCTCGACCGCTTCGGCGCTGGTGCCGCCGCCGGCGCGGGCGGTGGTGGGATCGTTGGGCGAGAAGACGGTGATCCAGTCTCCACTGGCCTGGATATCGCGGCCGGGTTCGCCCCGCTCCTGGCCCGCGGTGTCGGGCGTTGCCTCGCCTGCCGGCCCGCCGGAAAACAGGAACCAGCCGCCGACCGCAATGACGGCGATCAGCGCCGCGGCCGCAAGAGCGATGGAAAAGAGGCGGCGCCTGCCGGTTTCCTGGAAGGCGTAGGCCCGATCCGCGCGCGTGTTCGCGCCGAGGTCTCCGGCGCCGGGTTCTTCCGTGGCGGAAAGCCGGTCTTCGCGCGCCTCGCGCGGCGCGAAATCGAGTTCGGCCCCGGTTTCCGGTGAAGGCGGGGTGGCCGGCGTCTCGGCCGGTGCCGCCGGGAGGAACTCCCCTTCAATCTCGATGATCAGTTCCTTGACGCGCTCACGGCGGGCGCGCACGTCCTCGGCCGTGAGGTCCCCCCTGGACTGGATGGAGCGTTCGAATGCGGCAAAGGTTTGCCGGTAGACCCTTTCGCGGAAGGCCCTGTCCTGTGCGTCGCCCTTCTCCAGCGCGCTCCTGATCGCCCTCTTGATCGCCTCCAATTGGCTCTCCGCCTTTTTGTCCCTTACCAATCGTTAACCGCAGGCGGCGGCGCAATCAACGACCTCGTCCCGTCTGCACACCGAAAGCGTGCCTGGACCAAAAGGCGCTGCTTGACAGCGCGATGCGCTGGCTTCAGCTATCGGAGCGGTTTTCTTGACGGAGCGACGGCATGCTGAAGACGCCCTATCTGCTTTTCCTCGGTGACGCGCCGGACCAGTTGGCGGCCAAGGTTGCGCAAGGAATCAAGGACTGGCGGCCTGAATTCTGTATCGGCCAGTTGCGGCTCGAAGGCTGCAGGGCCGATCTCGGTCTTCCCGAAATGGGCGTCGAGGAGGCGCGCGCCGCCGGCGCCGAGACGCTCGTGGTGGGTGCCGCCAATCGCGGCGGCGTCATTTCGCCCGCATGGCTCGACACGCTGCTCGCCGCTGCCACAGCCGGCATGGACATCGCCTCGGGCCTTCATAACCGGCTTACCGCGCTGCCCGAACTCGTCGAGGCGGCGGGCAGGGCCGGAACCCACCTCTTCGACGTTCGCGTGCCGCAACAGGAATACCCGATTGCCGAGGGCAGGCCCCGCACCGGCAGAAGATGGCTCGCCGTCGGCACGGATTGCTCGATCGGCAAGATGTACACCGCGCTCGCCATGGAGCGCGAGATGCATGCCCGCGGCATGAAGGCGAGCTTCCGCGCCACCGGACAGACCGGAATCCTGATCACCGGTTCGGGCGTCCCGCTGGATGCCGTGGTGGCCGATTTCATGGCCGGGGCCGTGGAATGGCTGACGCCGGACAACGAACCCGACCACTGGGACCTGATCGAGGGCCAGGGCAGCCTGTTTCACCCCTCCTTCTCGGGCGTCACAATGGCGCTGATCCATGGTGGGCGGCCGGACGCGCTGGTGCTGTGCCACGAGCCGACCCGCACCCATATGCGCGGCCTGCCGCATTATTCCCTGCCTTCGCTCGAAGCTCTGCGCGACCTGGCGCTCGAGACGGCGCGGATCGTCAATCCGGACGTCAGGGTCACCGGCATCTCCGTCAACACCGCCGCGCTCTCGGCCGAGGACGCGCAACAATGCCTGCGGGAGATCGAGGAGCGCATGGGTCTGCCGACGGTCGATCCCTATCGCGACGGCGCCGGCCGGCTGGTGGACATGCTGCAGTAGACTCGGTCAATTCTGCTCCCTATCCCCCAAGTCGCGCAGGAGGGATTTCATTTCCGCGATCTCACGCCGCTGCGACTCGATAATCTGGTCGGCGAGCTCACGCACGCGTGGATCGGAAAGCTCTGCGCGCTCGCTCGTCAGGATAGCGATGGAATGATGCGGGATCATCGCACGCATCCAGGATTCATCTTCGATCGTCCGCTGACTGCGCACAAGATAGAGTGCCGCAGCGAAAATCGCCACGGCAGCGAGCAGGACTGTGATGTTCGCGGCAGGCTTGGTGTACATGTGGAGCATGAAGAAAAGCATGACGACGGCCATCGTGGCGCCCATGAGGAAAGCCATATAGACTCGCGTTTCGCTCCAGTAGACGTGGTCAAGACTGTAGGTATTTAGATACATCACGCCGTACATCACCATGACTGCGGTAACGATCATGGCTGCAAAGCGGGCATACGCTGACATGGCCGTGGCTCCGTAAAAGCAGTCAACGGCTCGCTGGCGGACCGGGTTCCGACAAGCGGTTCAATCACCTTTCCCGCGGCGCCTGGCTTAAAGCGTCAATTCTGAACGAATCCTGCGGTCAGTTGTTAGGGCACGGCAGCAGTCATGAAAGGAGAAAGCCATGACGAGGCTGATCACGACTTCGATCGCGGTTGCGGCGTTGATGCTCCCCGCCGTGCCCGCCTTTGCTCAGGACGCCGCAATGGTTCAGGTCGCCGAAAGTGAGGAATACGGCCAGTACCTGACCGACGGCGAAGGGCGCGCCCTTTATCTTTTCACCGCCGATACGCAGGGCCAGGGCGACACCCAGGCGCAGGTGTCCTGCGAAGGCGAGTGCCTGGATGCATGGCCGCCCTTCTACACCCAGGGTGAGCCGCAGGCGGGCGACATGGCCGACGCCTCGCTCCTCGGCACGATCGATCATGAAGGCCAGATAATGGTCACCTATAATGGCTGGCCGCTCTACTACTTCGCCAGGGACGAGGGGGCGGGCGCCACCTCGGGCCAGGATATCGAGAGCTTCGGCGGCGAGTGGTACCTGGTCTCGCCCGAGGGCGAGCAGATCGAAGAGTAAGCCGCCCCAACGGCAAAAAGAAAAGGCTCCCGCGCGGGGAGGGGAGCCTTTCCGTCGGTCGAACGCGCGGCGTCAGCCGGCGGCCACCTGGACCGCCCGCTTGGCCATCACCACGACGAGGTTCGCCCGGTATTCGGCGGAAGCGTGAATGTCGGACATCAGCCCGTCCGCCGGCACGCGCACGGCGTCGAGCGCCGACGGCGCGAAGGAGGATGCAAGCGCCTGCTCGATCGCGTCGGCGCGGAAGACGCCGTCCTCTCCGGCGCCCGTCACCGCCACACGCACACCGTCGCCGCGCTTGGCGACGAAGACGCCCGTCAACGCATAGCGCGAAGCCGGGTTCGGGAACTTGGCGTAGCCCGCCGTCTCCGGAACGGTGAAGGAAACGGCGGTGACGATCTCGTCCTCTTCGAGGGCGGTGTCGAAGAGGCCGGTGAAGAAGTCGTCCGCCGCAATCTCGCGTTTGCTGGTATGGACGGTGGCGCCGAGGGCCAGCAGCGCCGCCGGATAGTCGGCCGCGGGATCGTTGTTGGCGATGGAGCCGCCGAGGGTGCCCATATGGCGCACATGCGGATCGCCGATATGGCCGGCCAGATGGCAGATCGCGGGGCAGGCCCTGGCGAGCGCGGCATCGCTCGCCACCTCGGCATGCGTCGTACCGGCGCCGATCTTCACGCTGTCGCCGGAAACCGTGACGCCCTTCAGTTCCGCGATGTGCCGCAGGTCGACGAGATCGGACGGCGCGGCCAGCCGCTGCTTCATGGTGGGGATGAGCGTCTGCCCGCCAGCGACGAACTTGCCGTCATCCGCCTCGGTGAGCGCTTTCACCGCCTCGGAAACGGAGGAAGCCCGGTGATAGGTCGTCTGGTACATCCTGTTCTCCTCTCAGGGTGAATGGTGAATGGGAACTCGGGTGGATGCGGCGCTGAAAGATTTGCGCCGCACCATCACCACTTCACCGTTCACTGTGCGCTCTGCATCGCCGCCCACACCTTTTCCGACGTGGCCGGCATGGTCAGATCGTTGTTTCCGATCGCATCCGTGATCGCATTGATGATCGCCGGCGGCGAGCCGATGGCGCCGGCCTCGCCGCAGCCCTTGACGCCCAGCGGATTGCCGGGACAGGGCGTGTTGGTGGTCAACACCTGGAAGGAGGGCAGGTCGCCCGCCCGCGGCATGGTGTAGTCCATATAGGAGGCGGTGACGAGCTGACCGGAAGCGGGATCGTAGGTGCAGCCTTCCAGCAACGCCTGGCCGATGCCCTGCGCCAGCCCGCCATGCACCTGTCCCTCGACGATCAGCGGGTTGATGATGTTGCCGAAATCGTCGGCCGCGACGAACTGGATGATGTCCGTGTGCCCCGTCTCCGGATCCACCTCCACCTCGGCGATGTAGCAGCCGGCAGGGAAAGTGAAATTGGTCGGATCATAGAAGGCGCCTTCCTTCAGCCCCGGCTCCATGCCGTCGGGCAGATTGTGCGCGGTGTAGGCGGCGAGCGCCACCTGCGCCCAGGGCAGCGAGCGGTCGGTGCCGGCCACCTTGGCCTCGCCGTTTTCGATGACGATATCGCTCTCGTCGGCCTCCAAAAGGTGGGCGGCGATCTTCCTGGCCTTGGTCTCCACCTTGTCCAGCGCCTTGACGATGGCCGACATGCCTACGGCGCCGGAGCGCGAACCGTAGGTGCCCATGCCCATCTGCACCTTGTCGGTGTCGCCATGGACGATCGAGATCTGCTCGATCGGCACGCCGAAGCGCGAGGCGACGACCTGGGCGAAGGTGGTCTCGTGCCCCTGGCCGTGGCTGTGCGAGCCGGTCAGCACCTCGATGGTGCCGGCGGCGTTCACCCGCACTTCGGCCGACTCCCAAAGGCCCACGCCGGCGCCGAGCGAGCCGACGGCCTGGGACGGCGCGATGCCGCAGGCCTCAATGTAGCAGCTCATGCCGATGCCGCGCAGCTTGCCGCGCTTTTTCGCCTCCTCACGCCGGGCGGGGAAGCCGGCATAGTCGGCCTCGCGCATGGCCGCATCCAGCGAGGCTTCATAGTCACCCGCGTCATAATTCATGATGACGGGCGTCTGGTGCGGGAATTCACGGATGAAGTTCTTGCGCCTGAGCTCCGCCGGCGGCACGCCGAGCTCGCGCGCCGCCGTCTCCATCGTGCGCTCCAGCGCATAGGTTGCCTCCGGCCGTCCGGCGCCGCGATAGGCGTCCACCGGTGCGGAGTTGGTGTAGACGGCCCGCACATTGCAGTGGATCTGCGGGATCGCGTATTGGCCCGAAAGCAGCGTGGCGTAGAGGTAGGTCGGCACGGAGGAGGAGAAGAGCGACATGTAGGCGCCGAAATTGGCGATCGTGTCGACCTTCAGCCCGACGATGCGGTTGTCCGCGTCGAAGGCCATCGCCACCTCGGTCACGTGGTCGCGGCCGTGGGCGTCGCACAGGAAGCTCTCGGTGCGGTCGGCCACCCATTTCACCGGCACGCCCGTGCGCTTGGAGGCCCAAAGGCAGACCACTTCCTCGGGATAGATGAAGATCTTGGAGCCGAAGCCGCCGCCGACATCCGGGGCGATCACGCGCAGCTTGTTTTCCGGCGCCACGTTGTAGAAGGCGCTCATGACGAGGCGCGCCACATGCGGGTTCTGGCTCGTGGTCCAGAGCGTGAAGTGGTCCTCGGCCATGTCGTAGTGGCCAAGCGCCGCGCGCGGCTCCATCGCGTTGGGCACCAGCCGATTGTTGACGAGCTTGACGCGCGTGACGTGGGCCGCGCCCTCGATGGCGCTGTCGGTCGCCGCCGCCTCGCCGATCTCCCAGTCGAAGATCAGATTGTTCTCGGCCTCGGGGTGGAGCTGCGGGGCGCCGGGCTCCAGTGCCTTCACCGCGTCCGTGACGGCCGGCATCTCCTCATAATCGATCTCGACGGCCTCCGCCGCGTCGCGTGCCTGGCCGCGGGTGTCGGCGATCACGATCGCCACCGCATCGCCTACATAGCGCACCCGGTCCACCGCCAACGGCGACCATGCGCCCATCTTCATGGGCGAACCGTCCTTGGAGTGGATCATCCAGCCGCAGATGAGATTGCCGATGGCGTCGTCCTTGAGCTGCGTGCCCGTCAGCACGTCGATAACGCCGGGCATGTCCTTTGCCGCGGCCGTGTCGATGCTCTTGATCGCCGCATGCGCATGCGGGCTGCGCACGAACACGGCCTGCTTCATGCCGGGCACCACCATGTCGTCGACATAGCGGCCGAGCCCGGTGATGAAGCGTTTATCCTCCTTGCGCGCCACGCGCGCGCCGATGCCTTCGATTCCCATGGTGAACCTCCCGGATGTCAGGGGACGCGGCAGATGAGTGGAATGGGACGGTAGGGCAGCACAGCAGCCGCCCACCTTGTCCAGTCACTCTGCACTACCGCCTTGCTCCCCCACTTGCCCTGTTGCCTTACTGCTTTATTGCCCTACGCGGCCTTCGCCTTGCCTCCCATCGCCTCCGAGGCTGCGAGGATCGCCTTGACGATGTTGTGATAGCCGGTGCAGCGGCAGATGTTGCCTTCCAGCTCATCGCGCACGGTCTTCTCGTCGAGTCCTTCCGGATGGCGGTTGATCATGTCGACGGCGGCCATGATCATGCCCGGCGTGCAGAAACCGCATTGCAGGCCGTGGTGCTCCTTGAAGGCCGCCTGCACGGGGTGCAGCGCCCCATCCTTCGCCAGCCCCTCGATGGTCAGCACCTCGCTGCCCGAGGCCTGGGCGGCCAGCATCGTGCAGGACTTCACCGCCTTTCCGTCGAGGTGGATGACGCAGGCGCCGCACTGCGAGGTGTCGCAGCCGACATGGGTGCCGGTGAGGCCCTGATTGTCGCGCAGGAAATGAACCAGCAGCGTGCGATCCTCCACCGTGTCCGAAACCTTGCGGCCGTTCACCGTCATCGAAACTTCCGCCATTTATTCCCTCCTAGAATTGCCGCCAGTTGCCATTGGCCAACATGGTTGCACATTATCTCACGATCGCGAAGAGTCCATTCCCTTTGGTGCGAGGTGTTCCGCCACGGAGGCGCTCGGGCAGCGTCGGCGATTTCCGCTCCGGGTTTTACTTGATCTTGCGGCGCAATGCCTGTATCAGCCGGCGCATCGGCGCGAAAGCGCCATCGGTCGCCGCTTTAGCTCAGTTGGTAGAGCATCGCATTCGTAATGCGGAGGTCGTCAGTTCGAGTCTGACAAGCGGCACCACTCCGTCACCGCAGCTAGGTTGTTCCGGCATGAATCCTCGGATGGAATCCGAGGATGACGAAAGGTGGATGTTCGCGCGACACTGCGGCGCCGGCGAATACGGCGCGAGTGCCTTCTCATAGTTGACGCGACAATTCATACCCGGACGGCGCTGATGCTGACACGTCTTGGACCACCGCTCACCATTCTCCTGCTCACCGGGCCGGTCGCTTTCGGCCTGGCGGGAACCGTTTTGCCGGCGTTCGGCTTTCTGCCGGTGCTTGGCGGGACGGAGTGGACCCTTGCCCATTTCCGAACGCTTTTCCTGGAGCCGGCCATCGTCACCTCCGCCGTGCTCAGCCTCGCGGCGGGGCTGGTTACGGCCTTGGTTTCGCTTCTTGCCGTCATGCTCTTCGTCGCCGGCTGGGGCGGGACAAGGCTGTTCTCACGTGTGCAGCACATGGTCTCGCCGCTCTTGTCCCTGCCGCACGCGGCGGCGGCGTTCGCGCTGGCCCTTCTGATTGCACCTTCGGGCATGCTGGCCCGGCTTGTCTCGCCGGCTCTGACGGGATGGGAGAGGCCGCCCGACCTGCTCATCGTGCACGACCCGTACGGTCTTTCCATGATGGCCGGGCTCATCGCCAAGGAGATTCCATTTCTGCTCCTGATGACCCTTGCCGCGCTGCCGCAGGTGCCTGCGCAGCAGACCCGGATGCTCACCGCGGCGCTGGGCTACGGCCGTGTGGCGGGGTTCCTGCTGGGGGTTTGGCCGGCGGTCTACCGACAGATCCGACTGCCGGTCTTCGCCGTCATCGCCTTCGCCACGTCCGTGGTGGACGTGGCGGCGATCCTGGGCCCGACACGGCCGGCGCCGCTGGCGGTGCGGCTGGTCACGTGGATGAACGACCCCGACCTGTCCATGCGCTATCTGGCCTCCACCGGGGCGTTGCTGCAGCTTGCCGTGACGGCAACGGCCATGACCGCCTGGCTCGCGCTCGAACGGGCGGGAACATTTCTCTGCCGGCTTGCGATATTCAGAGGGATGCGGTTGCGGCAAGACGCGGTCGTGCGCGGGCTGTCGCTCGGCATGGTCCTGCTGGCGGCGAGCGCAGTGCTTGCGGGACTTGCCACGCTGGCGATCTGGTCCTTCAGCGGCCTGTGGCAATTTCCCGATGCCCTGCCGTCGTCCTTTTCCCTGAAGACGTGGATCACCGCCCTGCCGCGGCTCGCGGCACCGCTCGGCACGACGCTGATCGCGGGGCTCGCCTCCACCCTGATCGCCGGCCTGCTGGCGGTCCTCTGCCTGCTGCGCGAGGAGGAAACGGGCCACAGACCGGGACGCGGCGCGCTGACGCTGCTCTTCCTGCCGCTTGTCGTGCCACAGGTGGCATTCGTCTTCGGCCTTCAGCTCTTCCTCATCTACACGGGCACCCTGGCGACGATGCCGGCGCTCATCCTGGCGCATCTGGTGTTCGTCATGCCCTATGCCTATCTGGCGCTCAGGGATCCGTGGCACGCCTTCGACCGCCGCTACGACCGGGTGGCGGCGGGGTTCGGGAAGGCGCGCTGGCGGCGCATCCTGCATGTGCGCCTGCCGATGATGACGCGTGCCGTACTCACCATGGGGGCGCTCGGCTTCGCCGTTTCGGTGGGGCTTTATCTGCCCACCGTGCTGGTGGGTGCCGGACGGCTAACCACGATCACCTCGGAAGCGGTTGCGCTCGCGGCGGGCGGGGACCGGCGCGTCATCGGCGTCTACGCCTTCTGGCAAATGCTGCTTCCGATGGCGGGCTTCGGCATTGCCACGCTCCTGCCGGCGCTGATATTCCGTCGCTTCCGCGGCATGCAGGTGTGAAGGCAGGACGATCGCTTGGCGGCAAAAGGGCTTTCTCTCGACAAGGTGACGATCGCACTCGACGGCCGCGTGCTTCTTTCGCTCACGCGCCACGTTCCCCCGGGATCCGTGCTGACCGTGATGGGGCCGTCGGGCGCGGGCAAGTCGAGCCTGCTCGCCTATCTCGGCGGTTTTCTCGACCCCGCCTTTTCCGGGCACGGTCGGGCGACGGTCGACGGCGTTGAGATCACCGCCCTGCCCGCCGAGGAGCGCCGCGTGGGCATCCTGTTCCAGGATCCGCTTCTTTTTCCGCACATGAGCGTGGGCGGCAATCTCGCCTTCGCCCTGCCGGAAACGGTGAAGGGCCGCGCGAAACGGGTGCGGCACGTCGATGAGGCGCTGGGCGAGGTGGGACTGGCCGGGCTCGCCAAACGCGACCCCGCGACCCTTTCCGGCGGGCAGAAGGCGCGGGTAGCGCTGGCACGCGTCCTTGTCTCCCAGCCGCGCATGCTGCTTCTCGACGAGCCCTTCTCGAAGCTCGACATGGAACTGCGCCAGCAGATGCGCCAGCTCGTCTTTTCCAAGGCGCGCGAGCGGGGCCTGCCCGTCCTGCTCGTCACCCATGACGAGGCCGATGCGGATGCTGCGGGTGGTGAGGTGGTGAGGATCGGCGCATGAGGGGCAAAAGTCTTCCGGAACTGCCCGTCACCGCTGTCCTGCCGGCGCTGGAATCCGCTTTGGGAAACGAGGGGAAAGCCGTGCTCGTCGCGCCGCCCGGCGCCGGCAAGACGACGCTGGTGCCCCTGGCGCTGCTGGAGGCGGGGTGGAGCGAAGGTGGACGGATCGTGCTGCTCGAGCCCAGGCGGCTCGCCGCCCGTGCTGCCGCGCGCCGCATGGCCGCCCTTCTCGGCGAAGAGCCGGGCGGCACGGTCGGCTATGCCATGCGCATGGAGCGCAAGATGTCGGCGCAAACGCGCATTCTCGTCGTCACGGAGGGCGTGCTGGCGCGCATGATCATCGACGATCCGGCGCTCGATGGGGTTTCGGCGGTGATCTTCGACGAGTTCCACGAACGCTCCCTCGACGGCGATTTCGCGCTCGCCCTGGCGCTCGACGTGCGCGGCGCACTGCGGCCGGATCTGCGCCTTCTCGTCATGTCGGCGACGCTGGACGGCGCGCGCGTGGCTTCCCTCCTGGACGGCGCACCGGTTCTGGAGAGCGCAGGCCGCAGCTTTCCCGTCGAGATCCGCTATGCCGAGCGCGCGCCGGACCGGCCGGTGGAAGACGCCGTCGCAGGCGCGGTGCGCGGGCTCTTGGCCGAGGGGAGCGGCAGCGTCCTCGCCTTCCTGCCCGGCCAGCGGGAAATCGCCCGCACGGCGGAAGCGCTTGCCGGCCGCCTGCCCGTGGCGGTCGACCTCGCGCCGCTGCATGGCGGGCTCGACGGCAAGGCGCAGGACGCGGCAATCCGGCCCGCGCCCGAGGGGCGGCGCAAGGTCGTGCTGGCGACGGCGATCGCCGAGACGTCGGTCACCATCGACGGCGTGACGGCGGTGGTGGACAGCGGGCTTTCCCGCCTGCCGAAATACGAGCCGGACACCGGGCTGACGCGGCTCGAGACGGTGCGGGTTTCGCGCGCCTCGGCCGACCAGCGGGCGGGCCGCGCAGGCCGCACCCAGCCGGGTGTCGCGCTGCGCTTGTGGCGCAAGGAGCAGACCGCCGCGCTGCCCGCCTTCACGCCGCCGGAAATCCTCGAGGCGGATCTTTCCGGGCTTCTCGTCGACTGCGCCGCCTTTGGCGTGACGGACCCTTCGACGCTTGCCTTTCTCGACCCACCGCCGCAAGCCGCGCTCGAAGAGGCGCGCGCGCTTCTGAGGACGCTCGGCGCGCTCGACGAAACGGGGCGGCTGACGGCGGAAGGCGCGTCCATGCGGCGCCTCGCGCTGCCCGTGCGGCTGGCGCACATGGTGAGTATGGCCGCACGGGAGGGCCAAGGCCGGGTGGCGGCTCGGCTCGCCGTTCTGCTTTCGGAACGCGGGCTGGGTGGAAACAGCGTCGATCTCGACGAACGGCTTTTCCGCTTTGCCGGCGAACGGAGCCAGCGGGCGCAGGCGGCGCGCGGGCTGGCCGACCGGCTGGCGCGGACAGCCGGCGGCGGCGAAGGCGGCACGCCCGCGCATGCAGGACCTTTGCTGCTGCATGCCTGGCCGGATCGCGTCGCAAAGGCACGCGGCGACTACGGCCGTTTCGTGCTCGCCAATGGCCGCGGCGGGCAGATCGACGCGGAAGAGCCGCTTGCCCGCGAAGCCTGTCTGGTGGTGGCCGATCTTCACGGCAAGGCGCGCAATGCGCGGATCACCGCCGCCGCCGCGGTCAGCGAAGAGGATATCGTCGCCCGTCTCGGCCACCGCATCGAAACGCAGGTGGAAACGCTGTTTGATCGCGACAGGGGCATGGTGCGCCAGCGCCAGACGCGGCGGCTGGGGGCGGTCGTGCTCGGCGAGCAGGCATTGCCGGCGCCTAAGGGCGAGGCGGCGAACCGGGCGGTTCTGGACGCGGTGCGCGCGCACGGCCTTTCCGTCCTGCCCTGGAACAGGGAGGCGGAGGGCCTTCGCGCGCGCCTTTCCTTCCTGCACGCGACCAGGGGCACGCCCTGGCCGGACGTGACCGACGAGACGCTGACGGAGCGGCTCGAGGGATGGCTGCTGCCGTTTCTCACCGGCGAACCGTCGCTTTCGGCCATTTCAGGCCGGGCGCTTGCCGACGGGCTGATGGCGCTGGTGCCCCATGATCTGCAGCGCCGGGTGGATGCGGAGGCGCCCAGCCATTTCACCGCGCCGACAGGAAGCCGCCTGCCGATCCGCTACGCGGACGGCGAGGCCGTGCTGGCCGTCCGCGTCCAGGAGCTTTTCGGCCTCACGGAGCATCCGACAGTGGCGGAGGGATTGCCGCTGACGCTCGAACTTTTGTCGCCGGCACATCGGCCGATCCAGAAGACGCGCGACCTGCCCGGCTTCTGGCGCGGCTCGTGGGCGGATGTGCGCGCGGACATGCGCGGGCGCTATCCCAAGCATGTCTGGCCGGTGGATCCGGCAACAGCCGCCCCCACCAGACGCGCGAAATCGCGACAATAAAAGTACTTGGCCGCCGGCATGTGAAGGCACATAAAGGCGCCAATGCTTGAAGAGACACAGACACCGAATACGCGCCGCAGCCGCAGCCTGCGCCTCAACACGCTGATCAGGCTGAGATGGCTGGCGATCGTCGGCCAGAGCGTGGCCGTGTTGGTGGTGGCCTACGGGCTGGGCTTCCCGCTGCCCGTCGGCCCGTGCTTCGTGCTCATCGCGGCGTCCGCCTGGCTGAACCTCTATCTCACCTTCCGCTTTCCGACCGCGCATCTCCTGCCGCCCGTTGCGGCGCTCGCCATTCTGACCTTCGATGCCTCGCAGCTTGCGGGCCTGCTCTATCTCACCGGCGGCCTCACCAACCCCTTCTCGCTTTTGATGACGGTGCCGGTGGTGATCTCGGCCACCTCGCTACCGCTCGCCTGGACGGCGCTCCTGGGGGTCTATGTCGTCGGGCTTACGAGCCTGCTCGCCTTTTTCCACCTGCCGCTGCCCTGGTATCCGGGCACGGCACTCACCATGCCCTTCCTGTACGTCGCCGGCATGTGGATCGCCGTGGTGTCCTCGATCGCGTTCACCGGCATCTATGCCTATCGCGTGGCGGAAGAGGCGCGGCTTCTGGCCAACGCGCTGGCGGCGACGGAGCTCGTCCTGCAGCGCGAGCAGCACATCTCGGCGCTCGACGGGCTGGCGGCGGCAGCCGCGCACGAGCTCGGCACCCCGCTTGCCACGATCGCGCTGGTGGCGCGCGAGATGGAAAAGGCGCTCACCGAGGATCCCCGTTTTCGCGAGGACGTCACGCTTCTGCGCTCGCAGACCGAGCGCTGCCGGGAGATCCTGAAACAGCTCACCAGCCTTTCCTCGCAGGGCGAAGCGCATCTGGCCCGCCTGCCGCTTACCTCGCTCATCGAGGAGACGGCCGCGCCGCACCGCGATTTCGGTATCGAAATTAGGATGGAAGCGGGCCTGACCGATGGTCCGGAGCCTGTCGGCCGGCGCAACCCCGGCGTCATCTACGGGCTCGGAAACCTCATGGAGAACGCGGTCGATTTCGCCCGCGAAACGGTAAACGTCATCTGGAGCTGGGACGCCGAGACGGTCCATATCCGCCTCGTCGACGACGGGCCCGGCTTTCCCGCCGAGATCATCGACCGAATCGGCGAGCCCTACATGTCCAAGCGACGCACGGGCAGTTCCGGCGGCGGGCTGGGGCTGGGACTCTTCATTGCCAAGACGCTGCTCGAGCGCTCCGGCGCGGCGATCGTGTTCTCCAACGCCGGCGACAAGGGCAAGGGTGCGACGGTGGACATCTCCTGGCCGCGCGAACGGTTCCTCGCCGGCGGCGACGAAGTCTTCACCGACCGTGAAAAACTGGAAATGCGCGGCGAAACCGCTTAAATCTGGCGGGAAGAAAGCAGAAGACCGATGATGACCGACCCAGCAGCAGACCAGATACAGAACATCCCCGGCGAAGAGCGATCCCTGCTCATCGTCGACGACGACCGGCCCTTTTTGGCGCGGCTGGCCCGCGCCATGGAAGGGCGCGGTTTCGCCGTCGAGACAGCCGAAAGCGTGGAAGAGGCGCTCGCAAAAGTGAAGGTGGACGCGCCGGCATTCGCCGTGGTGGACATGCGGCTGGGCGACGGCAACGGGCTCGATGTGGTCTCGGCCATTCGCGAGAAGCGCAAGGACGCGCGCACCGTCATCCTGACCGGCTACGGCAATATCGCCACCGCGGTGACGGCGGTGAAGCTCGGCGCGATCGATTACCTGTCGAAGCCGGCCGACGCCGACGATATTTACGGCGCGCTCACCCGCCAGCCGCATGAAAGGGCCGAGCCGCCGGAAAATCCCATGTCAGCCGACCGGGTGCGTTGGGAACATATCCAGCGCGTTTACGAGATGTGCGACCGCAACGTCTCGGAAACCGCCCGGCGGCTGAACATGCATCGGCGCACCCTGCAGCGCATCCTGGCGAAGCGCGCGCCGCGCTGATCCTCAGCCATCCTCATCCAGCAAGGGGACCGGAACGCCCGCGAGTTCCGCTGCCGTCAGTCGCGCCGCGCAGGCGCGGGCAAAGCGGATCGTCACAGCCTTGCGCGTGGCCGCCGCCAGGCGGTGCTCCGGCGCCTCGCGCAGGATTTCCGCACCGTAGCCGTCCGACAGGATGAAACCGCACTCCCCCGGAAAGATCTCCTCCGGCACGTCCGGATGCGAGGCGAAGAAGAAGCGGTCGGAATGAAGCCGATAGTCGGGCCATTTGCGATCGACGCGGAAGTCCTCCACCGAGGATTTGATCTCGATGATCCAGATATCGCCCCTGGCCGTGAGCGCCACGAGATCGGCACGCCGACCGGTGGCGAGCGAAAGCTCGGGCACGACCGCCGCTCCCATATTCATGAGGAGACGCTGGACGCCGCGGCGAATGAGCATCGCGCGATCCGACTGGCGGCCATCGGCGAGCGGGTTGACGGGGGCGGGCGAGATGATCGGCATGGGCGCAGAATGCCAGCATTCGAAACATGGTGGAAGGGACCGGTGGGCGGAGAGCGGCATGTCGACCCGGCTGGTGTTGCCGATCTGCAATAGCTGCCCCGCAAGTGGTGATATCACCTTAAGCGAGCGATATCCCGCCTTGGCAAAACATTAACGCGCACTTTAAGAATGATGGCGAAAATGGGCCATGACCATGGCACCTGCGAGGGGGATCGGATTTTTCCCATGACATTGAGAACGTTTGTTGTTGCCGCCGTTCTCGGCTTGTCGGCGGTTCTGGCGGGCTGTGTCGCCGGCGGTCCGAGCCGGATTTTCACTGCCGAGTACGGTTCCGTGAAGGATGCCGGGTATACGCTGCCGAGCATTCCGATTTACAAGGTGCCGCGCACCTACCACCGGCAGATCGTCTCCTATGAAACGGATGAGGACCCGGGCACGATCGTCGTCGATACGAAGGAGAAGTTCCTGTACTTCGTGATGGAGGACGGCAAGGCCGTTCGCTACGGCATCGGCGTCGGGCGCGAGGGCTTCGAATGGTCGGGCACGGCGCGCGTGGCGATGAAGCGGGAGTGGCCGACCTGGACGCCGCCGGCGCCGATGATCCGCCGCCAGCCGGAGCTCGCCAAATGGCGGGGCGGCATGCCACCGGGCATCAGCAACCCGCTCGGCGCGCGCGCGCTTTACCTGTTCAACAAGGGCGGCGATACCGGATACCGCCTGCACGGCACGCCGGAATGGTGGTCGATCGGCAAGGCCATGTCCTCGGGCTGCATCCGTCTGCTCAACCAGGATATAATTGATCTTTACAACCGCACTGACATTGGTGCTAAAGTAATCGTGAAGGGATGAGAACCGTCTCGGCAATATGACGGGCCCCGAAACGGGCAGCTCATAAAAAAACCGGGTCCTTGCGGCCCGGTTTTTTCTTGCGATGTGAGAAGCTATACCCAAGCCGGGCAACCGGGCAGGATCAGCCGGCCTGCACCTGCTCGACGTGCTGCACTTCCGGAACGAAATGGTGGAGCAGGTTCTGGATGCCGTGCTTCAGCGTGGCCGTGGAAGACGGGCAGCCGGCACAGGCGCCGCGCATGTTCAGGAACACGGTGCCGTTCTGATAGCCGTGGAAGGTGATGTCGCCGCCGTCCTGCGCCACCGCCGGGCGCACGCGCGTCTCCAGAAGTTCCTTGATGGTGGCGACGATCTCTTCGTCGGCGGCATCGTAGAACTCGCTCCCGGGCGCCTCCGCGCCCGTGCCGTTCTCCGCCATGACCGGGTGGCCGGACATGAAATGCTCCATGATGGTGCCGAGAACGGCGGGCTTCAGGTGCTGCCAATCCGCCCCTTCCTTGGTGACGGTGACAAAGTCGTAGCCGAAGAAGACGCCGACGACGCCCGGTACGTCGAACAGGCGCCCGGCAAGCGGCGAGGCGGCGCGAGCGGCCTCGGCATCACGGAAATCGGCCGTGCCCTCCTCAAGGACCACCCGCCCCGGGAGGAACTTGAGCGTCGCGGGATTGGGGGTTGCTTCCGTCTGGATGAACATCGGCGGGATCTCCGTGCGGCATTCTTTGGAATGATTCTAAAATAGGCTGAAAACCTGTCCGGTTCAAGCCGCATATAGGTATGGGCCAGTTCTATGCCAGGCTTTCGATCTCCTCGTCGGTCAGGCTGTGGGGGACGACCGTGACGGGAATGGGAAAGGCCGCCCCCTTTCCGGCGATCGAGGAAACGAGCGGGCCCGGGCCTTCCTTGGCATTGCTGGCGCCCAGAACGAGGATGGCGATGTCCTGGTCCTCCTCGATAAGCCCGTGGATCTCATCCGCCGTCTTGCCCTCGCGCACCACCAGTTCCGGCTCGATGCCGATGGTCTCGCGGATCTTGGTGGCAAAGGTGTTCAGGGCCGACTGGGCGTTCTGCATCGCCTCCTCGCGCATGATCTGCTCGACGCCGAGCCAATGCTGAAAATCGCCGGGCTCGACCACGAACAGGAGCACCACCGAGCCATTGGTGGTGCTAGCCCTGTGCGCGGCATAGGCCACGGCGCGATCGCATTCGGGTGTCTCGTCGACGATCGCCAGAAACTTGCGCTTGTGGCCGGCTTCCCGGCTGAGGCGTTTGGAGACCATGCACGTTCCTTTCTCGCAGGCAGGCCCGCATGCCCGTGGCATAATCTGCCATCGGCGGAAGCAGGCGGCAAGCCGCGTGGATCTGGTTTGACTAGTCGGCGAGCAGACCGATGATCTGGTGGACCATTTTCATCGTCTCCTCGGCACGTGCGCCGGCGCGCTCTCCTCCATCGCGCAGCACGCCGTCGACATAGGCGGGATCGGCGGAAATGCGGCGCATATCGGCGGTGATCGGGCTCAGCTTCGAAACGGCCAGATCGGCAAGCGCCGGCTTGAACTCGGAGAACTGGCGGCCGCCGAACTCGGAAATCACGCCTTCACGCGTCATGTCCGCAAGCGCGGCATAGATGCCGACCAGATTTTCTGCTTCCGGGCGACCGGCGAGCCCTTCGGGATCGCCCGGCAGCGGCTCGGGATCCGTCTTGGCCTTGCGGATCTTCCTGGCGATGGCGTCGGCGTCGTCCGACAGATTGATGCGCGAAAGGTCCGATGGATCGGATTTCGACATCTTCTTCGTGCCGTCGCGCAGGCTCATGACGCGCGTGGCCGGTCCCTCGATCAACGGTTCGGTGAGCGGGAAGAAGCCGTTGACGCGCTCCTCTCCGACCTCCATCTCCACGCCGTAGCCGAGCGCGGCGATGCGGCCGGAGAAGTCATTGTTGAACTTCTGGGCGATGTCGCGGGTCAGCTCCAGATGCTGCTTCTGGTCCTCCCCCACGGGCACATGCGTGGCGCGATAGAGCAGAATGTCGGCGGCCATCAGGCTCGGATAGGCAAGCAGGCCGAGGGAAGCGTTCTCGCGGTCCTTGCCGGCCTTGTCCTTGAACTGGGTCATCCGGTTCATCCAGCCGATGCGGGCGACGCAGTTGAAGATCCAGGCAAGCTCGGCATGCTGCGGCACGCGGGCCTGGTTGAAAATGATGTTCTTCTTCGGGTCGAGGCCGCAGGCGAGATAGGCGGCGACGATGCCGCGGGTCTGCTCGGCCAGGTCGTCGTGAACCAGGGTGGCTGTCAACGAATGCAGGTCGACCACGCAGTAGAGGCAGTCGTAACTGTCCTGCAGCGTGACGAACTTTCGAATTGCGCCGAGGTAATTGCCGAGGTGGAGACTGCCGGTTGGCTGCACTCCGGAAAAAACGAGCTGGCTGAACTCACTCATGGACGAATTTCCTGAAAATCCGATTGGCGCCGCCGCGCGTGGGGGCTTATGGACGAGGCCGCGCGTGCAATCAAGCCCCGCGCCGCCTGAGGGCCGCCTTCAGCTCCGCCCGGTCGACGGCGCCCGTCAGAATGGCGAGCGCGAAATAGACGATCGCGGCAGCGGCGACGACCGACAGGGTTGCCCCCGCCCGCAATGCCAGTGAGGCGCCCGCCAGAGGATCGAGGAGCATCATGTCCAGACCGTAGGCGACCACCCCCATCACCGCGCTCGAAAGCACGATCATGGCGATACGCCGCACGGTGGGGGCGGACGGGCGGAAATGATTGCGCCGCCAGAGCGTCCCCGACAGCAACACGACGTTGACCCAGGAGGAGAGCGCCGTGGCGAGCGCGACGGCCACGTGGCCGTAGAGCGGGAAGAGAGCCAGGCTGAGCGCGATGTTGACGACGACCGTCACCAGCGAGAACCACATGGGGGTCTTCATGTCTTCGCGCGCGAAGAAGCCCGGCTGGAATACCTTGATGAGCACATAGGCCGGCAGGCCGGAAGCGAAGGCGGCGAGCGCGGCGGCGGTCATCCGTGTGTCGACCGCGGTGAACGCCCCGCGCTCGTAGAGCAGGCCGACGATGGGCGCGGGGATCACCATGAGACCTACCGCTGCCGGCAAGGTCAGCCCGAGCGCGAATTCGAGCGAGCGGTTTTGCAGGTGCTGCGCGTCGGCGTGATTGCCCGCCTTGAGCGATCGCGACAGTTCCGGCAGCAGTACGACACCGACGGCGATGCCGATGATGCCGAGCGGGAGCTGGTTGATGCGGTCGGCGAAGTTCAGGAGCGCAATGGCCCTGTCCTGCGCCGAGGCGATGATTTGGCCGACCAGGAGATTGATCTGCATGATGCCGCCGGTGACGAGGGCGGGCGCCATAAGGACAAGCAGGCGGCGCACGGCGGGTGTCGGGCTCGGCATGCCGAGCCGCATGGTGAAGCCCGCGCGGCGCACGGCGACGATCAGGATGAAAAGCTGCGCCACGCCGGAGACGAGAACACCCCAGGCAAGCCACAGGCCGGTCACGCGCGGCGTCATGTCGGCAAAAATAGCCGCGGCAAGCACGGCGATCAGGATCACGTTGAGCAGCACCGGCACGAAGGCGGCGAGGAAGAATTTGCGCATCGAGTTCATGATGCCCGACAGCATCGCCACCAGCGACATGAAGAGGAGATACGGGAACATGATGCGTGTCATGACGACCGTGAGGTCGAACTTCTCCGGCGTGTCGGCGAAGCCCGGCGCAACCACGGTGCCCACCAGGAAGGGCATGAAGATCATCGCAAGGGCGCTGAGCCCGAGGAGCACCGTCAGGAGCACGGCCAGTACGTCTTCGCCGAACTTCCGCGCCGCCTCCATGCCCCCGCCCTCCATCTCCTTGGAGAAAAGGGGGATAAAGGCGGTGTTGAAGGCGCCTTCGGCAAAGAGCCTGCGGAAGAGGTTTGGGAAACGGAAGGCGGCGTAAAACGCGTCCGTTACCGGTCCCGCCCCGAGCGTCGCCGCGATCAGCGCCTCGCGGGCGAAGCCGAGTACACGGCTCGCCATGGTGGCGCTGCCGACGCTCGCGAACTTGGCGATGAGGCTCATGGGGCGGCAGCTCCGGAGGGGGAGGTGCACTCGTATTCAGTCATCGGAAGCTCCACTAGCCCAAGCTCACCGACCCGCCTCACGCGACCACCGTCCTCGCCCGCGCCCCGCTGCCGCGCTTGGCGGGCCCCTTTTCCAACACCTCGAGAAGCTCCCGCCTGATGGCGGCAAGCCGGTCCTGGTTCTCGACCTTGGCGCCTGTCAGGTCGGTGACGTAGAAGGTATCGATCACCTTCTCGCCGAAGGTGGTGATGTGGGCGGAGGCGATGTCGAGGGAAAGGTTGGAGATGGCTCCGGTTACCTCCGAGAGCAGGCCGGGGCGGTCCAGGCATTCCACCTCGATGACGGAAAAGCGGTTCGACAGCGTGTTGCGCACCTCCGCGCGCGGCTCGACGCGGAAGGCCCTGGTGCCGCGGCGGGACTTGCCGCGCTTCTCGATCACGTCGGGCAGGTAGGTCTTGCCGGAAAGCACGTCCTGGATGAGCGCGCCGACACGCTCGGCCCGGCGGCGCTCGTCGGCATCGTATTCGAAGGCGCGGCCGATCAGGATGGTGTCCAGCGCGCGACCGTCGGTGGTTGTGAAGATCTGGGCGTCGACGATATTGGCGCCGGCCGCCGAGCAGGCGCCGGCGATCACCGACAGGAGGCGCGGATGGTCGGGCGCCAGCACGGTGATCTCGGTCACCGCCTCGAAGCTGTGCGGCTTGACCATGGTGGAGAGCGCTTTGCCCTTGCGGTCTGTCTCGCGGATGAAATCCGCGTGACGGATCTGGTCCTCTGTATCGACGGCCAGGAGATAGTTCTCATAGTGCAAGTCGACATAGCGGCGCGCCTCCGCCTCGGGCCATCCGGCCTCGCCCAGGGCGTCGGCCAGATTCGCCCGCGCCGTCGCGGCCCGCTGGGCGCGCGAGCCTTCGGAAAAGCCGCCGGTCAGGAGCAGTTCCGTCTCGTAGTAGAGGGTGCGCAGGAGCTGGCCCTTCCAGCCGTTCCATACGCCGGGGCCGACGCCGCGGATATCACAGACCGTAACGACGAGCAGCAGCTTCAACCGCTCGACCGACTGCACGATAGCGGCGAAGTCCTGGATCGTCTTGCGGTCGTTGAGATCGCGCATCTGCGCGGTCATGGACATGGTGAGGTGATGCTCGATGAGCCAGGCCACCATCGCGGTCTCGTTGGCGTCGAAGCCCATATGCGGGCAAAGGCGGCGGGCGATGCGGGCGCCGGCGACGGAGTGGTCCTCCGGCCTGCCCTTGGCGATGTCGTGAAAGAGAAGCGTCGCGTAAAGGACCGAACGCCATTGTTTCAGGTCGGGCAGGAGCGAATGGATCAGCGGGTGAGTCTTCTCGCTGTCGCCACGCTCCACCTCGGCCAGAACGCCCAGGCAGCGGATCAGATGCTCGTCGACCGTATAGTGGTGATACATGGAGAACTGCATCATCGCGACGATCTTGTTGAAATCGGGGATGAGCTTCCCCAGCACGCCGGCCTCGTTCATGCGGCGCATATTGAGCTCGGGATCGCGGCCGGAGGTGAGCAGGTCCATGAAGAGGCGGTTGGCCTCCTCGTCGCGCCGCAGGTTGCGGTCGATCAGCTTGAGCGAGCGCGTGAGCAGCTTGAGTGCCTCGGGGTGGTATTCCAGCCCGTGCCGGTCGGCGAACCAGAAGAGGCGCAGCATGTTGACCGGATCGCGCGCGAAGACGCCCTCGTCGGCGATGTTGATGCGGTGATTGTCGATGACGAAGTCGCTGGTGCCGGCGAGCTTGCGCTTGCGGCGCTGGAAGGTGAGGAAGATGCGGTTGAAGCCCGGCACGTGCTTTGCCTGCTCTTCCTCGAGCGCGGCGCAGAAGATGCGGGTCAGGTCGCCCACGGCCTTGGCGTTCAGGAAGTAGTGCTTCATGAAGCGCTCGACGGGAGACAAACCCGGATGGCTGGTATAGCCGAGGCGCTCGGCGATGTCGCGCTGGATGTCGAAATGCAGCCGCTCCTCGGCCTTGCCGGTGAGAAAATGCATGTGGCAGCGAACCGCCCACAGGAAATCCTCCGCCTTGGCGAACTGCCGGTATTCGCGCCGCGTGAAGACACCCTTTTCCACCAACTCGCGGCTGGTGCGCACACGGTAATAGTACTTGCCGATCCAGAAGAGCGTATGGAGGTCGCGCAAGCCGCCCTTGCCGTCCTTGATGTTGGGCTCGACCAGATAGCGGCTTTCGCCGGCCTTGGCGTGGCGGGCGTCGCGCTCGGCCAGCTTGGCGTGAATGTATTCGGCGCCCGTGTCCTTGACCACCTCGTGGTCGAAGCGGGCGATCAATTCGTCGTAAAGCGCCTCGTCGCCGCAGATGAAGCGCGCTTCCAACACAGCGGTGCGGATGGTCACGTCGGTGCGGGACAGGCGGATGCATTCGTCGATGTTGCGCGTGGCGTGCCCCACCTTCAGGCCCATGTCCCAGAACATGTAGAGCATGTATTCGGCCACCTGCTCCCCCCAGGGGGTCTGCTTGTAGGGGAGCAGGAAGAGAAGGTCGACGTCGGAGCCCGGCGCCAGCGTGCCGCGCCCGTAACCGCCCACGGCGACGATCGCCATGCGCTCGGCGGCGGAACGGTTCTCGGAAGGATAGACATGGGTGGTGGCGAAACCGGTCAGCGCACGGATCATCTCGTCCATCAGGTGGGAGAGCCGCGTGGCGCAGGCCGTGCCGCTGCCGTCCTCGGAAAGCATGGCCTCGGCTGCCTGCCGCCCTTCCTTGAGGCGCGCCTTCAGAAGCTTCATCACCCGGTTGCGGGTCTCGGGTACTTCGACTCCCTTCGCGGCCAGCGCGCCCAGCTCTTCCCGCAATTTCGCCGTATCGATGATCTGATCGAGTTTCAGAGGAATCTTCGCCATCCGGTCTCCGTGTGGCTGCCGTCAGATGCCGGGTGCGGCTGGAATCAACAGGGTGAACGGCATCCCGCCCTCGCCCTTCGACAAGCTCAGGATGAGGGCTTGTGTTCGTACCAATCCGCCAGCGCCCAAGCCAGCGGCTACATCTCCTTGCCTTTTCCCTCATCCTGAGCTTGTCGAAGGGCGAGGGAAAAGGCACGCACCACCATTTTCGCCCGCGTCTATAGCCTTTTTACAGGGGCAGTAAAATGGGCACCTCAATCGCCCGAATCCAGCGCCTTCAGCCGGTAGAGGGCGTCGAGTGCCTCCCTCGGGGTCATTTCGTCGGGATTGAGGCCGGCAAGCGTCTCGACCAGCCTGCTGTCGGTTTGTCGTTTCACCGGCTCGTGGCGCACGGCCGCCGTGAAGAGAGGCAGGTCATCAACGATCCGCGCCGCCTGGCCGCCCGTCTCGCCCTCTTCCAGCCGGTGCAGCACCTCGCGCGCGCGCTCGACGACCGCTGCCGGCAAGCCGGCGAGCCGCGCCACCTGCACGCCGTAGGAACGGTCCGCCGCCCCGCGTGCCACCTCGTGCAGGAAGATCACCTCGCCCTCGAACTCCTTCACCCGCATGGTGACGTTGACGAGGCGCGAAAGTTTCTCGCTGAGCGCCGTCATCTCGTGGAAATGGGTGGCGAAGAGGGCGCGGCAGCGGTTCTTCTCGTGCAGATATTCCACCGCCGCCCAGGCGATCGACAGGCCGTCGAAGGTGGCGGTGCCGCGACCGATCTCGTCGAGGATGACCAGCGAGCGCTCGCCGGCCTGGTTGAGGATGGCGGCCGTCTCCACCATCTCGACCATGAAGGTGGAGCGGCCGCGGGCCAGATCGTCCGAAGCGCCGACGCGCGAGAAGAGCCGGTCGACGACGCCGATCCTCGCGCTGCGCGCCGGCACGAAGGAGCCCATCTGGGCAAGGACGGCGATCAGTGCATTCTGGCGCAGGAAGGTCGACTTGCCGCCCATGTTCGGGCCGGTAATAAGCCAGATGGCGCCGGCCTTCTCGCCGTCGGCAGGCGAAAGCACACAGTCGTTTGCCACGAAGGGCTCGGCGACGTCGCGGCGCAGCGCCTGCTCTACCACCGGATGACGCCCGCCCTCGACGTGAAAGTCGAGGCTGTCGTCGACCGCCGGGCGGCAATAGGCCTCGCTTTCGGCGAGCGCCGCCAGGGCGGCCGAGACATCGAGCACGGCGAGCGCCTCCGCTCCCGCGCGCAGCGCTTCGGATGCGGCGACCACCTCTTCGACCAGCCGGTCAAATACGGCAAGCTCGATGGAGAGTGCACGCTCGGCGGCGTTGGCGATCTTCGTTTCCAGATCGGCCAGCTCCGTCGTGGTGAAGCGCATGGCGTTGGCCATGGTCTGGCGGTGGATGAAGCGCGCCCTGGCCGTGTCGCTGCCGGTCAGCACCTGGGCATTGCCGGACGTCACCTCGATATAGTAGCCGAGCACATTGTTGTGGCGGATCTTGAGCGAGCGGATGCCGGTCTCCTCGACCAGATCGCGCTCCATGGCGGCGATGATGCGGCGCGATTCATCACGTAGGCCGCGCATCTCGTCGAGCCCGTCATCATAGCCCGCGCGCACGAAGCCGCCCTCGCGCTTCAGAAGCGGCAAATCGTCAGCAAGCACCTTTGCCAGATGGGAAGTCAGATCGGCCGGCAGCGCCGACAGGCGGGCGGCGGCGCGGGAAAGCTCCGCCGGCAGATCTTTCTCCCGGATCAGGTCGGCAATCGCGGCGGCGGCCTGGAGTCCGGCGGCAAGGGCGCCAAGGTCGCGCGGGCCACCGCGGTTGAGTGCCAGGCGCGAAAGCGCGCGGCTTATGTCGGGCACACCCTTCAGATGCCGGCGCAAATCGTCGCGCAACATCGGCTCCTCGAGGAGGAAGGAAACCGAATCGAGCCTTTCACCGATGGCTTTCGGATCGGTGAGCGGCGACATCAGCCGCTCGGCCAGCAATCTGCCGCCGGCACCGGTCACCGTGCGGTCGATCGCCTTCAGCAGACTGCCGTCCCGGCTGCCCGAGAGCGTGCGCGTCAGTTCCAGATTCGCTCGGGTGGAGGGATCGATGAAAAGGCTGGCGCCTTCCTCGTCCCGCTCCGGGCGGCCGAGCGGCGGGCGCTCGGACTTCTGCGTCTTTTCCACATAGGCGACGGCCCCGGAGACGGCGGAAAGCTCGGCGCGGGAGAAACGGCCGAAGCCGTCGAGCGTGGCCACGCCGTAGAAGCGGGAAAGGCGTGACGAGGCGCCAGCCGAATCGAAGAAGCTTGGCGGCTGCGGGTTGGCCACGCGCCCGAGCGTGTCGAAGACCGGGCGCAGGGCGGGGTCGTGATAGACCGGTTCGGCGACGACCAGTTCGCGCGGATCGATGCGCAGGATATCGGCGAGCAGCCGATCGGCGGAGGTGGATGCCACGCGGAAGACGCCGGTGGAGATGTCGATCCAAGCGAGTGCGAGCTGCTCCTCGCCCTTCACCCGGCCAAGCGCCATCAGGTAGTTCGCCTCTGCGGGGTCGAGAAGCTTCTCCTCGGTGATCGTGCCCGGCGTGACGAGGCGGATCACGTCGCGGCGCACGACCGCCTTGTGGCCACGCTTCTTGGCCTCCGCCGGGTCTTCCATCTGCTCGCAGACGGCGACGCGATGGCCGAGCGCAATGAGGCGCTGCAGATAGTCATCGGCCGAATGCACGGGCACGCCGCACATGGGGATGTCTTCGCCCTGGTGCTTGCCGCGCTTCGTCAGCGTGATGCCGAGCGCGCGGCTCGCTACCTCCGCATCGTCGAAGAAAAGCTCGTAGAAATCGCCCATGCGGTAGAAGAGCAGCGAGTCGGCGTTGGCCGCCTTGATCTCGATATACTGCTGCATCATCGGCGTCGCGCCGGAGCCTGGGACCGGCACGGCCCCGGCTTCGCGCGGGCGGATCGGCGTCTCGTCGTTCAAGAAGCGCCCCTTGAGGAAAACGCGGTTCTTCGGATGTTCGGCCACTTTTACCGCAAGTGTAGCCTCATGTACCCGCGTTCGGCAAAACTCCACAGGAAGGCAAGAGAGAATGAGGACAGGCCGGACGTCTAAACCGCGAAGCGCTGGGCTTCCGCACCGTAATAGGCGATATAGCGTTCCGAGATCGCCTCGACCGGCAGCACGACCAGCACATCGGTGGTCGAAAAGTCGTGGTCGATAACGCAGCCGTCGCCGAACCTGGCGCCGAGGCGCAGATAGCCCTTGATCAATGGCGGCATGGCGGCAAGCGCCGTCTTGGCGTTGACCGCCTCGGCGGGCATCAGGTCCATCGCGGCAAAGCGCCCGGCGCGGGCACTTACATGCCACGGGTCCTCGGCACGGCAGAAATGGGCGAGGAAGGACAAGGCCTCGGCATGGGCGGCGGGCACCGTGCCGGGGAAAGACGCACAGCCGGTCATGACATCGACGTTGTGGGACCGGCAATAGGCCCAGATGCCCTGCCACAGAAGCTCGATCGTGCGCCTGGAGCGGTAAGCCGGCAAAACGCAGGAGCGGCCGAGTTCCAGGAAGCGGCGGCCGGGATGGCGGGCGACAAGCGTCTCCAACGCGAACTCCCCGTCGGAATAGAAGCCGCCGGCGGCGACCGCCCTTTCCTGGGGCAGGAGCCGGTAGGTGCCGACGATCCTGTCGCGTTCCAACCCGGGCAGGGATGTATCGATGACCAGGAGATGGTCGCAGACGAAGTCGAACCGGTCGGCATCGCGCTCCTCGAGCGCCTGGAGAGTCCCGGGCTTCGCCCCCATCTCGCGATAGAAGACACGGAAGCGCAGCGACTGGGCCGCGGCGATCTCCTCCGAATCACGCGCCAGACGCACCTGAAGCGGGCCGATCCGGCCGAGGAGGGACTGTTCGGCAAAACGCGACGAGAGGTTCCCGGCAAGCGCCAGTTCTTCCGCGCCTTCCGCACGCATGGCCGGTTTCAGCGTCAAACCCTGCCCCACTTTGTTCCTCCATGTGTCACGACGCCGGCATAGAGGCTTGCTGCGACAAAAGGATGACAGGAAAGTAATCGGCTTACAATCGCCCCTTCACACCACGGCGTGCGTTTCGAGCGCGGCAAGCAGACGGTCGGGATCGAGCGGCTTGGTCACGAAGCCGTTTGCGCCGTGGGCAAGCACGCCATGGCGCGTTTTCTCCTGGCCGTCGGCGGACAGCACCAGGATGGGGATCGGGGCAAGGCCCGTCTCCTCCTCGTAGCGGCGGATATTGGCGATGGCGTCGAGGCCGTCCATGACTGGCATGTGCAGATCCATCAAGACGATATCGTGATCGCGCGCGGGGCGGGCCAGAGCGTCGACGGCGGCGCGGCCGGTGGTAACGAGCGTGACCCTGTGCCCGGCGCGCGTCAGCGCCACGCGCGCCAGCATGGCGTTGATCTCGTTGTCCTCGGCGATCAGGACCCGCAGCGCCGTGTCGGCGGCGCGCGCCGGACCGGAGCGCCGTGCGGGGCGCACCTCGACGGCCTGGCTGTCGTCCGTTCTTGGCCCCTCGTTGAGGAGGAGGCGCAAAAGCGTGCGGCCGCGGGCGGGACGGGCGAGAAAGACGCCATAGCCATTGGCTCGGAAAGAGGCCAGCCGGCCCCGGTCGGTGGGCGCGATCAGGGTCAGCGCAAGCTTCATCCGCAGGCCCTTGCGGCGCAGGCGGGAAAGCAGGCCGGCCTTCTCGTCCTCCAGCGCGGCATCGATGATGACGGCATCGAAGCCGGTGTTTCGCCGGCGCAGAAGCGCGACCGCGCTCGTCTCGCCATCGAAGATCTCGGCCTTCCCGCCGTGCGCGCGCACGGTCATGGCCAGTGCCTCGCCCTCGACGGCGTGCGGCGTGATGATGGCCACCGTCCAGCCCTTCAGGGCGAGCGCGTGCTCGGCCGGGGTGGTTTCACCGACCGGCAGGCAGACCGTGAACGCCGCACCCTCGCCGGGGGCGCTGTCGACGGCGATACTGCCTTCCATCGCCTCGACGAGGCGGCTGGTGATGGCAAGGCCAAGACCGGCTCCGCCATGCCTGCGGGTGGAACTGCCGTCGGCCTGCTCGAATTCGTTGAAGATGCGCGCGACGGCCGCCTCGTCGAGGCCGGGGCCGGTGTCGTCCACGCGAATGGCAAGCGCCGGCTTGCCGCCTACGGCGGCCGTCGTGACGGTAACGAGCACCCCGCCTTCCTCGGTGAACTTCACGGCATTGCCCAGGAGGTTGAGCAGGATCTGGCGCAGGCGGCCGGGATCTGCGGTGATGGTCTCCGGCACATCCGGGGCGATGTGGCAGCCCAGTCCGATATCCTTGCCGAAGGCACGCGAGGCCATGAGCTCGACAATGCTTTCCACCAGTTCGCGGATCGAGACCTGCTGCGGCTCGAGTGCCAGCCGCCCGGCCTCGATCTTGGAATAGTCCAGGAGATCCTCGATCAGCGCCAGGAGGGCGCTGGCGGAGGTGGAGACGGCGCTGACATAGGTGCGCTGCTCGGCCGAAAGGCGGGTGTCGGCGAGCAGCGTGGCCATCCCCATGATGCCGTTCATCGGCGTGCGGATCTCGTGGCTGACGGTGGCGAGAAAGCGCGATTTCGCCAGACTCGCCTGCTCGGCGCGCTCGCGCGCATTGACGAGCGCGGTCTCGGCACGTTTGCGCGCCGTGATATCGCGGGCGATGGCCCAGTGGGAAACGGTACCGCTGTCATGATCGCGCCGGGAAAGCTCCGTCCAGGAGAACCACCGCAGGCCGCCCCTGGCATGAATGGCGACGTCGGTGGAACTCAGGCTTTCGCCCTCGGAAAAGGCCGAATCGGGCACGACGCCGATATCGACACCAAACTGCGTGAGCGTCTTGCCGACAAGCTCACGCGGCTCGCACTCCACGAGTTCGGCGAAGACCCTGTTGGCGTAGAGAATACGCCCGTCGCGGTCACGATGAACGACGAGGTCGCCGAGCGCCTCCAGAAGGCCGTAAAAGCGCTGTTCGCTCTCCTGCATCTCCCACATGCGGTCGGCAAGCTCTTCCAGCCGTGCCGTTCCAGCCGGGGGGCCATCGGTGGCGGATATACCGGCAGGCCTTAACCGGCGCAGACCCGCCGCCAGACCGACACCGCCCATCAGTGCGAGTGCGGCAACGACGGCGAATGCGGCGCCGGTGATATACGCCAGGGCACAAACCAGAAGCGCGCAAACGCCGAACCAGAACGCAGCGGGAAGGCGGCCGATCGCCGCCGCGCAATGCTTGAAAGCTGCCTTTATCCGTCCGATGCCCCACATGGTAGCGACCATAGTCGGGGGATGTTACGGAAGGTTTTGGCGGCCGGCTCAACTCTTAGCAAAGCCGCAAGGGCTTTGTTTACATTTCGACGACGAGCCGACCCCGCACCCGTCCGGCGATGATATCCCCCGCCGCGTCGACGACCTGGCGGAAGGGAATCGTGTGCGAGACGGCGGCAATCCTGGCGTGGTCGAGCTCGGCGGCAAGGCGCCGCCAGGCTTCCAGCCGCAGCACGCGCGGCGCCATGACCGAATCGACACCGAGCAGGGAGATACCGCGCAGGATGAAGGGCGCGACCGAGGCCGGCAGGTCCAGGCCCTGGGCCAGGCCGCAAGCCGCCACCGCGCCGCCGTAGCAGGTCATGGAAAGCACATTGGCGAGCGTGTGGCTGCCCGCAACGTCTATGCCGCCGGCCCAGCGCTCCTTGCCGAGCGGCCGGGCCGGGCCGGAAAGCTCCTCGCGGGGGATGATCTCGCTGGCGCCCAGATCCTTCAGGTACGCCTCTTCCCCCGTGCGGCCGGTGGACGCGACGACCTCGTAACCGCGCCCGGCGAGCAGGGCCACGGCGATAGAGCCGACGCCGCCGGCCGCGCCGGTGACGACGACCGGTCCGCGGTCGGGCGTGATGCCGTGCCGCTCCAGCGCCATGACGCACAGCATGGCCGTGTAGCCCGCCGTGCCTATCGCCATGGCCTCGTGTGCGCTCATGCCCTCCGGCAAGGGAATGAGCCAGTCGCCGCTGACGCGTGCGCGGCCCGCATAGGCGCCATAATGAGCCTCGCCCACGCCCCAACCGTTGAGGACGACCTTGTCGCCCTCCGCCCAGTCCGGATGGTCGGATCGGGTGACGGTGCCGGCGAAATCTATTCCCGGAATCATGGGGAAGCGGCGCACGACTGGTGCCTTGCCGGTGATGGCGAGCCCGTCCTTGTAGTTGACTGTCGTCGCCTCGACGGCGACCGTCACGTCACCGTCCATCAGCTCGTTCTCGGTCATCTCGACGAAGTCGACCGTCTGGTCCTTTCCCTCCTCGCGGGTGATCAGGACGGCCTCGAAACGGTCGCTCATGGCGCTCCTCCAGCTTGCGGGTAGTCATGAACTGTGGGGCGGCAGGGGCAGGAGGTCAATGCTCGCCGGGCCCGGCGGGGCCGATTCACTCCTCGGCCTTCCTGCCGCGCCGCCAGGCAAGCACCTCGTCCAGGATCACCAGGCCGGCGCCGACGGTGATGAAGGCATCGGCCAGGTTGAAGATCGCGAACGACCAGAACGGCGTGTGAAAATAGACGTAGTCGACGACGAAGCCGCGCAGCGCGCGGTCGATGAGATTGCCGAGCGCCCCGCCGATGATGAGGGCGAAACCCACGCGCGCGAAGAGCTGCGTGGCCTCCGTACGGAATGCCAGAACGGCGATGAAAGCGATGACGCCGAGCACCGCCAGGCTCAGCCACAAGCCGCCGACGCCGGAGAACATGGAAAAGGCGACGCCCGTATTGCGCGAGTGCAGCAGCGCCAGGAAGGGGAGGAGGTCGATGCCCTGGTGCAGCGGCAGGCGCGCCTCGACCACGAACTTGATCGCCTGGTCGAGCACCACGGCAAGCAGGACAACGGCGCCATAGGGGACGAGCTTGCGCAGCTTCATGAACCGGTCTCCGGGGCCGCCATGGGCAAGACTTTGCGGCGGATTTCGTAGAGCATCACGCCGGTGGCAACGGCAAGGTTGAGTGAATCGGCGCGACCCGCCTGGGGAATGCGCGCGAGGCGGTCGCAGGTCTCCGCCAGCCGGTCGGGCAGGCCCTGCTGCTCGTTGCCCATGAGAAGCAGCACCGGGCGGCCAGCGTATTCGATCGCGCGATAGTCGACGGAGCCCTTCAGATGCGTGCCGACGACGAGGCCGGGGAAGTCCTTTCGCCAGGACAAGAAGGCCTCCGGTTCGGCGCGCGCGAGGGGCACCGAAAACAGCGAGCCCATGGTGGCGCGCACGGTCTCCAGCGAGAAGGGATCCGTACACTCGCCGACCAGGATGACGCCGCGCGCGCCGACCGCATCGACGGTGCGGATGACTGTGCCGAGATTGCCCGGATCGCGCACGCGGTCGAGCGCCACCCAGACATCCCCTTCGGCAGGGCGGATCTCACCAAGTGCACGGTAGCGCTGCTCGAACACGCCGACGACCATCTGCGGATTGTCGCGGCGGGTAACAGCCGACAGCACCTTCTCGCCGACCTCCAGCACCAGCCCGCCGGCGGCCACGGTGCGGGCCGCCGCCTTCTCGACGGCGGCATTGCCGCGGCCCGTTTTCGCATAGACGAGGGTGCGGATGGTCCAGCCTTCGTCGAGGGCGTCGAGAACGAGCTTCAGGCCCTCCGCCATGAAGGCATGCTCGCGGTCGCGATACTTCTTGAGCGCGAGCGCCTTGAGGTCCTTGACCAGCGGGTTGGAAAGGCTCGTCACCTCCTTCACCCGGCCGGGTGCCCGCCTTTCCCAATCGCGCTCCGTCATCGCGCCACCCAGCGGGAGAAAAGCGAGGTGGAAAGCGCGCGCCCCGCGGACTTCTCGCGAATGACGAGCTCGCCCGATTCGACGCGGCCACCCATGCCGGCGAAACGGTCGCGCATCAGCGCGTGGATGGCGAAGAAGGAGGCACGGATGGAGTAGGCCGTCAAAATCACCGCGAGCGGCTTCGGCGACAGGATGGCGCGGCAGGTCTCGACCAGGCCCGGCAGATGCTCGAAAAGCTGCCAGACCTCGCCCTTGGGACCGCGCCCGTAGGCGGGCGGGTCGAGCAGGACGATGTCGTAACCGTTGCCCCGGCGCGCTTCGCGCTCGGCGAACTTCACCGCGTCCTCGCAGATCCAGCGGATCGGCCGGTCGGAAAGGCCGGCGACCTCCTGGTTCTCGCGCGCCCAGGCGATAGCCTTCTTGGAGGCGTCGACGTGGGTCACCTGAGCACCTGCGCGCGCGGCCACCAGCGAGGCAAGCCCCGTATAGCCGAACAGGTTGAGCACCTTGACCGGGCGGCGCGCCTCCTCGATCAGGCCTTCCATATGCGCCCAATGGGTGGCCTGCTCGGGAAACACGCCGACATGGCGGAAGGAGGTGAAGCGGCCGAGATAGGCGATGCCGTCATGGCGCATGGGCCAGGTCTCGCCGAGCGCCGTGCCGGGAAAGCGCCAGCGGCCGATGCCCTCCTCGTCCGTGTCGCCGGTGAAGACGGCGTCCGCCCTTTCCCATTCCGCCTCGCTCCAGGCCGGCTGCCAGATGGCCTGGTTCTCGGGACGGATGATGCGATAGGGCCCGTATTGCTCAAGCTTGCGGCCGGCGCCCGAATCCAGAAGCGTGTAGTCCTCGCCCGGCAGCACTTCGAGAATCAGCGGCAGGCGCTCCTCCGGCAGCGGCCCCAGCCGGCGCGCGTTCTGCCGCTTACCGGCGGCAGCGGGCCGGCCGTCGCGCTTCGGCTCGCGCGGGCGGCGCGGCTGACGTTGCTTTGCACGTGAAGGCTTCAACAAGGGCTCCACATTCCGACCTCGCGCCGCTTCTGCCACAGCGTCCGGACAGGCGCAACGCGCCGCTGCTCAGGGCATGAAGGCGCGATAGACGGCAATGCCGGCGGCGAGGTCCTCGATCGCCGCGCCGACGGATTTGAAGAGGGTGATTTCGTCCGCGTTCTGCCGTCCCGCATGTTCGCCGCGCGTCAGTTCGAACAGGTCGGCCTTGATGTCATCCGCGGTCAGGGCGCCGGATTCGATGCCCTGGACGATGTCGCCCGCCTCCTTGGTAGCGCCGGCGCGGGTGTCGACGAAGACGGAGGCGCGCGAAAGCGTCTCGTCGTCGCTCTCGCGCATGGTCGGGGAGAAGGCGCCGACGAGATCGACGTGGGTGCCGGGGCGCAGCAGGCTGCCACGCACCAGCGGCACGGTGGAGAGCGTGGCGCAGCTGACGATATCGGCCCGGCCGATGGCGGTTTCGAGCTCGTCGGTGGCCTTCACGTCCATCCCTTCCTGGCGCAGGGTCTCGGCAACCTTCTCGGCGTTGGCCGGCGTGCGGTTCCAGATCGTCACCTCGCGGATGGGACGCTGGCTGGCATGCGCGCGGGCCAGATGCGGCGCGAGCGCGCCGGCGCCGACGAGAAGCAGGCGCGAGGCGTCGTTGCGCGCCAGGTAGGAAGTGGCAAGGCCCGAGGCGCAGGCCGTGCGCCAAAGGGTCAGGCGCTGCCCGTCGATCAGGGCGCGCGGCTCGCCCGTGGTGCCGTCCAATAGAAGATAGACGCCCATAACGGCGGGCAGGCCTGCGGCGTTGTTGTCCGGCGACACGGCGGCGATCTTGACGCCGATATGGCCATCGCCCTCCCCGGCGGTGAAATCGTTCCACGCCGGCATGAGCAGGAGCGTGCTGGCGCTGCCCTTGGCCCGCTCGATCGTGTGATGATGGCGCACCGGCTGCACGGCGCCGGCCCGGAAGGCCTCGCGCAGCGTGTCCACCAGACCTGCATAGGTAAGACAGTTGTCGACGTCGTTCGCGGTGATGGTGATCATGCAGTCAGGCTCACAGATCCGTGGGCGAAGCGACGGCCCTGCTTCGCTGGCGCTCGGCCTCGCGCAGGCGCTCCACTTCCTGCGTGCGTTCGCGGGCGATGCGGCGATAGCGCCCCTGTCGGAACCAGGTGGCGATGCTGCCGACAATCATGCCGATGACGATGGCGGCGAAGAGATAGACGAAAAGCGGCAGCTCGACCGACAGGGCGGGATTGCCGGGATTGAAGGGATCGAGCGTGAAGGGAACGGCCGCGCGGTTGGCCACCGCCAACGCGATCAGGATAACCGCCAGCGGTATGAAAACCAACGCGATCACGATGCGGTTGAACATGCAGGCTCCCGGTTGCTTGAGATGGCGACGGGCATCATCCTGCGCGTCGCGCGTCTGCCCGCTGTTGTGTCGTGGTCCGTTCTAGTCTTCCGCGTTCAGCCGTTCCCGCAGTTCCTTGCCTGTCTTGAAGAACGGCACCCACTTCTCCTCGACATAGACCGATTCCCCGGTACGGGGATTGCGCCCCATGCGCGCAGGGCGGTTCTTCACGGAGAAAGCGCCGAAGCCGCGCAATTCCACGCGGTTTCCTTCCGCGAGGGCCTCCGTGATCTCCTCGAAGATCGCGTTCACGATGTTTTCCACGTCGCGCAGAAACAGATGCGGATTGCGATTGGCAATGGTCTGCACAAGCTCGGACTTGATCATGGTCTCTTACCGCCGCTTTGACTGCCCGTGGATGAACATGATTTTTCTTGTTTTTTCAATCCGGCACGTGGGTATTTTCAGGTTGCCAGACCGACAGCAGACCGTCAAGGAACATGCGCTCGGCGCCGATCCGGCGAAGAAACGCGCCGTCCTGCGGCAGGCCGAGCAGGCGCGCCGCCCAGTTCGAAGCGATCTGAGGCAGGAACCAGGAGCCGGCGGAATCGTCCGCTTTCCACTCGATGACGTCGAGATCCGCGTCGACGCCTCTTTCGACCAGCCATTGCTTGGCGTCACGCTCGCCGCCCACGGCGTCGATCAGCTTGCGTTCCAGCGCCTGGCGGCCGGTAAAGACGGAACCGTCGGCAAGCGCGGTCACCTCGCCGCGCGACAGGGGGCGGCGCTCCGTCACCAGGCCGATGAACCAGTCATAGCTGTCGAGGACCATGGCCCGCAGCATCGCGCGTTCTTCCTCCGTCGTCGGGTTGAAGGGCGACGGCTCGGCCTTGAGCGGCGATGATTTCACCTCCTCCATGGTGACGCCGACCTTGTCCATCAGGCCGGTGATGTTCGGGATCTGGACGATGACGCCGATGGAGCCGACGATGGAGGACTGGCGCGCGACGATGAAATCGGCGGCGCTGGCGATCATGTAGCCGGCGGACGCCGCCAGGGTGCCGACCTGGGCCACGACCGGCTTTTCCTCGGCCACGCGGCGGATCTCCTCGAAGATGGCCTCGCCGCCGGCCGTCGTGCCGCCAGGCGAATCGATGGTGAGGATGACCCCTTTCACGGCCGCCGATTCGCGAACGCGGTCGAGCCGCTCCAAAAGCTCGTCATCCTCGGTGATCGTCCCCTCGATGCGCACCTGGGCGATATGCGCAGCGGCCACACCCAACTGCTCGCCGAACAGCCAGCGCCCGGATACGACGAGCGCCAGTGCAATGACGAGAAAAGCCACTACACGCCAGAAAGTCAGCTTGCGCCTGAGACGGCGGCGGTCGATCAGATCATCGGCGCGGGTGGACATGGAGAGGACCTCATTTTCTGCCGGAGAAGGTACGTAGGCTTGTTTTTTAGGGCAGGCAACGCATATGAGCTACCATGTTCGACGACAGGCCGCCGGCCGGTCCGGGTGGTAGCCGCTAAGCCTCTGACTTTAACCCCAAATTGGCCATATTGCGGTATAGTATGAATTGGGCGAGCGGTTGAAGGTACCGATGCAAAAAATCCCGCAACTGCGACAAGGACGGGCCCGCCCCGGGACGGGCGGTTGCCGGCGCGCGCCAGCGCCGGAGCCCGCAATGCGCCGTGAACGGCGGGCGGGAGCAACCGGATGAGCGATGCCGCCAGGGGACAGGAGGACACGCGCACCCGTGCGATCCGGCGCGCCGAGCGCGATGCCGCCGCCTTTGCCAGGGCCGCGCGCCATTCGCGCCGCGTGCGGGTCTTGAAGTTCATCCTGCCCGTGGTGGCGATCGTCGTGTCGGTCCTTTTTCTCGGCTATTCCCTGATTCCGCAGACGATCCGTGAGTCCGTCGATATCGGCGCCGCTTCGATCGAGGACGGCCATCTGGTGATCGAGAACCCCACGCTCGACGGTTTCACCCGGGACAACCTGCCCTATACGATGACCGCCGCGCGGGCGCGGCAGGCGGTCGGACCCACCAATGCACCCATCGATCTCAGTCAGATAAGGGCGACGATTCCCATCAACGCGGATACCGAAGCGCGGATCAGCGCCGGACAAGGGCACTTCGATCGCGCGAATGACCGGCTCACGCTCGGCGGCTCGCTTTCCCTCTCGACCAATTCGGGGCTGCGCGCGCGGCTGCAGTCGGCCGAGATCGACCTTGCCTCGAATGCCCTGTCGACCGATGATCCGGTGGAGATCGAACTGGAGGGAATGCGCATCACCGCCAACCGATTCCGGGCTTCGGACAGCGGCAAAACTCTGGTATTCGAAGATAGCGTGCACATGGAGATCGATCCGGCGGACATCCGCCGGAACCAGGACGAAGGCGATGGGAGCCGCGGCGATGAATAGATTGCGATACCTGTTGGCAGCCGCGGTGGCGCTTCTTGCGGCGAGTGCCGCATTGGCACAGGGACAGGGGGGACGGCAGACCGGGCTGAAGCTTTCCGGCGACCAGCCGATCCAGATCGAGAGCGACCGCTTCGAGGTGAACGAAAGCGAGGGCGTGGGCGTCTTCACCGGCAATGTTTCCGTCGTGCAGGGCGAAACGCAGCTCAGATCGGCACGAATGAAGGTGTTTTACGACAGCGAGTCCGGATCCGTGTCGGCCGGCGGCGCGCAGATCGAGCGGCTCGAGGTGGACGGCGGGGTCTACCTCAAATCCGAAGGGCAGGTGGCCACCGGCGAACGCGGCACTTTCAACATGCAAACCGAAGTGCTGGAGCTTTCCGGCAATGAGGTGGTCCTGACGGAGGGGGAAAACGTAATCGTCGGGTGCAAGCTGACGGTGCAGATGGCCTCCGGACAGGCCACGCTCGAAAGCTGCAAGGACGGCGGTTCGGGCGGCCGTGTGCGCATGCTGCTCACACCGGATTCGCAAAACAGGCAATAGGCATTTCGTGACCATCTTCTCACGCGCAACGCGCCAGGGAGCCCGTCCCGCCCCTGGGCCGAAACCGCAATCCGATCCGGAGCGCTACAAGGGAACCCTGATCGCCCGCGGGCTGACCAAGGCCTACAAGGGGCGGCAGGTCGTCAGCGGCGTATCGCTCGGTGTGCGCGCGGGCGAGGCGGTAGGCCTTCTCGGGCCGAACGGTGCCGGCAAGACCACCTGCTTCTACATGGTGACGGGGCTGGTGCCGGTCGACCAGGGCACCATCCACATCGACGGCTACGACGTGACGTCGATGCCGATGTATCGCAGGGCAAGGCTCGGTATCGGCTATCTTCCGCAGGAGGCCTCGATCTTCCGCGGGCTGACCGTGGAAAAGAACATCCGCGCCATCCTGGAGGTGGTGGAAAAGAGCCGCAAGGAACGTGAAAAAACGCTGGACGCGCTGCTCGAGGAGTTCCGCATAGGCCATCTGCGCAAGGCACCCTCGGTCTCCCTGTCCGGCGGCGAGCGGCGGCGGCTGGAGATCGCGCGTGCGCTTGCCAGCAAACCGAACTTCATGCTTCTCGACGAGCCCTTCGCCGGCATCGACCCCATCGCCGTGACCGACATTCAGGAACTGGTGCGGCACCTGACGGCGCGCGGCATCGGCGTGCTGATCACCGACCACAATGTGCGCGAGACGCTGGGCCTTATCGACCGCGCCTATATTATCCACGCCGGCCAGGTGCTCACCCACGGGCGCCCGCAGGACATCGTCGGCAATGCCGATGTCAGACGCCTCTATCTCGGTGAGGGATTCACGCTCTGAGCATCCGCGCGCCTTGAAAGGCGGCAGGCAGACGGCCTGAAGGAGCGTTTTTGGGCCTCCTTCACTGCTCGCTGCTTGACAAGCAAATATCGGGCCAGTTTTATCGAGCCAGTCGCGAGGGCATCTCGCTGTTACGGGTATGAAGGGCGCACATAGCTCGATGGCGCTTTCACAGAGTCTGAATTTGCGGCAGACGCAGTCGCTGGTCATGACGCCGCAGTTGCTGCAGTCGATCCGGCTCCTGCAGCTGACGCATGCCGAGCTCGAGCAATTCATCGACGGGGAGATCGAGCGCAACCCGCTTCTCGAGCGCGAGGACGGCGCCGATCCCGCGCAAGAGCCCGGCGAGCCGGCGCAGGAGGCCCCGCGCAACTCCGCCGAGGCGATTTCGGAGCGGCTCGACGCCTCGCTTGAGAACCTGTTTCCCGACGATCCCGGCAGGCGCGAGGTCATCGGCCCGGATCTTTCCGCTCAATGGCGATCGGCGGGCGGGGCCGGTATTTCCGCCGCCGATACGGATTGGGACCTGGAAGCCATCGCCGCCGCGCCCCCGAGCCTGCGCGAGCACGTGCGCGAGCAGATCGCCTTCGCCTTCGAGGAGCCGGCCGACCGGCTCCTGGCGGAGGAACTGGCCGAGGGGCTGGACGAGGCGGGTTATCTTGCGGCGGATATCGAGGAGATCGCCGCACGCACGGGCGCCGAGGCGGACACATTCGAAGCGGTGCTGGCCACGTGCCAGGGTTTCGATCCGCCGGGCCTTTTCGCACGCAACCTGTCCGAGTGCCTGGCGCTGCAACTGAAGGCGCGCGACCGGCTGGACCCGGCCATGCGCGCGCTTCTCGACAATCTCGGCCTTCTGGCCAAGCGCGATTTCCAGGCGCTCAAGCGGTTGTGCGGCGTCGACGAGGGGGACCTCGTGGACATGCTTGCGGAAATTCGCGAGCTGGATCCCAAGCCCGGCACAGCATTCACGACGGGCGTGTCGGATCCGATCGTGCCCGACGTGGTGGTGCGTCCCGGTCCGGACGGGGGATGGGCGGTGGAACTGAACCCGCAGGCGCTGCCGCGTGTGCTCGTCAATGAAAGCTATTTCGCCGCCGTTTCGGCGCAGGCCGGCGGGGAAGGCAAGGCGTTCCTGTCCGAATGCCTGCAGAGCGCCAACTGGCTGACCCGCAGCCTTGACCAGCGGGCCCGGACCATCCTCAAGGTCGCCAGCGAGATCGTGCGCCAGCAGGATGCCTTCCTGCTCTCCGGGGTGCGGCATCTGCGGCCGCTCAAGCTGCGCACGATCGCCGAGGCGATCGACATGCACGAATCGACCGTGAGCCGCGTGGCGGCGAACAAGTACATGATGACGCCGCGGGGGCTTTTCGAGCTGCGCTACTTCTTCACCGCCGCGCTGGCGGCAGCGGATGGCGGTGACGCCCATTCGGCGGAGGCCGTGCGCGACCGCATCCGCCGCCTCATCGCGGATGAGGACGTGAAGGACGTCCTGTCGGACGACACGATCGTCGACATCCTGCGCAAGGACGGTGTGGATATCGCCCGCAGAACCGTGGCCAAATACCGCGAGAGCATGAGCATCCCCTCCTCGGTGCAACGCCGGCGGGAGAAAAAGGCCCTGGCCGGCACCGGGGCGTGAGGTCGCGCGCCCCACAACATTTGACAAGCCGGCGCGAAGCCACTAAAGCCCGCCCGCATGAGACGGCGGCCTGCGGACAACGACCAATCCGTGCGGGCGGCCGCAGAGCGGTGGAACCCATGGCCGACCGGTTTTATTTTACGGCAGCCGAACCTTGTGTGCGCGGACCACAGGTATAAACTCTCAGACGTCGAAGTTCTGACCGAAGGTCGTTTCTCACATGAGCCTGCGCATTTCCGGCAAGCATATGGACATAGGCGACGCCTTTAAGTCCCGTATCGAGGGTCGCATCGGTGAAGCTCTGGACAAGTATTTCGATGGCGGCTTCGCCGGTCGCGTAACGGTCGAAAAATCGGGATCGGGATTTTCCGCCGACTGCACCATCCATCTCGACACCGGCACGGTGCTTCAGGCCACGCACCGCGCGCAAGACCCGCAGATGGCGTTCGACGGCGCCGCCGAGCGCATCGAAAAACGGTTGCGCCGGTACAAGCGAAGGCTTAAGTCGCACAGCCCGGCACAAGGCGGCAACGGCATGCTGGACATGGCCTACCGGGTCATGGCGCCGGCTTCCGACGAGGATGAGGAACTGCCGGAAGACTATGCTCCCACGGTGGTGGCCGAGTCGCGCATGCCACTCAAGTCGATGACGGTCGCTTCCGCCGTCATGGAGCTCGACATGAAGGACAGTCCTGTCTTCGTTTTCCGGAACGCGGGAAGCAACGAGGTCAACATCGTCTATCGCCGGGCGGACGGCAATATCGGCTGGATCGACCCGTCGGCGGTCACCAGCGGATAGCCTGCCCGCCGGCCCGTTCAGCCGGAATATGCGGCCGAAGCAGAGGATGCGAAAAGATGGATCTGAGCGATCTGATCAAGGTCTCGGCGGTCATGCCGGCCTTGAAGGCGAACTCCAAGAAACAGGTCTTGCAGCTTCTCGCCGAAAAGGCCGCGGCGGAAACCGGTCTGGCCGAGCGGGAGATCTTCGATACGATCCTGCAGCGCGAAAGGCTGGGCTCCACGGGCGTGGGCAACGGAGTGGCCATTCCGCACGGCAAGCTGCCAGGCATCAAGGAGATTACCGGCGTCTTCGCACGGCTGGAGACGCCGGTTGATTTCGATGCGCTCGACGATCTGCCCGTCGATCTCGTCTTCCTGCTTCTGGCGCCCGAAGGCGCCGGCGCAGACCATCTGAAGGCATTGTCGCGGATTGCGCGCGTGTTGCGCGATTCGGAGACGACCGCCAAGATTCGCGGCACCAAGGACGCCGCCGCAATCCACACATTCCTCGCGGAGGCACCGGCCTCCAACGCGGCCTGAGCCTGACGGCATCCCCTGCCCGGTCCGGGCAAGGCTGTTCGCTATCGGGCGCCTCTCATCCTTTTCCTAGTGGAACTTGCGCCCTTCCCGTCAGTGTCAGTGCAGACTGACCGGCTCGAGATCGTTCTGGAAGGCGCCGGCAAGGGCGGCGTCGCGGGCATCCGCCAGCAGGATGGGCTGGCCGTTCGCTGCGAAAAGGGCCCACAGCCTCGTTCCGGGTTCCATGTCGGGCATGCCGGGAAACTTACCCTTCAATTCGGCGACGTCCATCTCCCGCATATAGGCGATGGCCCCTTCGCCCAGATGGGCAAGTTGCTGCTGCGTCACGGTGTTCTTCACTTCGTTCTCTGTCATTTCAGCCTCCTATGCGGCGGGCCATCCTTATGATCAACCCGTCCGAGAGCCTCGTGGTTCCGGTGAGAGATGCGGTTTTACGGTTAATCCTTCACCGAAATATCGATTTTCTGCACCAGGCGCTCCGGCTCCGGCCGGTCGAGATCGATGGCCAGAAGCCCGTTCTTCAGTTCCGCGCCCAGGACGCGCATGCCGTCCGCCAGCACGAAAACGCGCTGGAACTGCCTCGCGGCGATACCCCTGTGCAGATATTCGCGCTCGCCTTCATCGTTCTGGCGCCCCCGCACGACGAGCTGGTTCTCCTCGGTCGTCACGTCCAGGTCCGCTTCGGAAAACCCGGCTACGGCGAGGGTGATGCGCAGGCGCTCGCCCCGCCCTTCCCCATTGCGGATGCGTTCGATGTTGTAGGGGGGATAGCTGTCGCCGGTTTTCGCGATCCGCTCCAGCGTCTTCTCCATACTGTCGAACCCCAGGAGAAGCGGGTTCGAAAAAGGCGTCATACGCGTCATGTTCCTGTCCTCAAAGAGCGACGTGGACAAGCAAAAACCCGATTGGCGTTTTTGCCGGTGTCCCTGATATGGTCGATCGCCGACATCAGTTCAAGAAGGCTTCATCTACGTGCAACAGGTGCGCAAGATCATCATCGACACCGACCCCGGCCAGGACGACGCCGTGGCCATCCTCCTGGCGCTCGCAAGCCCGGAACTCGAGGTCCTGGGCATCACGGCCGTTGCCGGCAACGTCCCGCTCGGCCTGACGGAGAAGAATGCCCGCAAGATCTGCGAACTCGCCGGGCGGCCGGACATGAAGGTCCATGCCGGGGCCGGCCGGCCCCTGGTGCGCGATCTGGTGACGGCCGAGCATGTGCACGGCAAGAGCGGCCTGGACGGCCCCGATCTGCCGGAACCGGAAATGCCGCTGATGCAGGCACACGCGGTCGACTTCATCGTCGAGACCGTGATGGCGCACGAACCCGGCACGCTCACCCTATGCACGCTGGGGCCGCTCACCAACATCGCGCTGGCGCTCGTGCGCGAGCCGCGGATCGCGCCGCGCATCGGGGGGATCGTCATGATGGGCGGCGGCTTCTTCGAAGGCGGCAACATCACCCCGGCGGCGGAGTTCAACATCCATGTCGATCCGCATGCCGCCGACGTCGTCTTCCGCTCCGGCGTCCCCATCGTCATGATGCCGCTCGACGTGACGCACAAGGCGCTGGCGACCAGAGCGCGGGTGGACGCTTTCCGCGAACTCGGCACACCCGTCGGTCTGGCGACGGCGGCAATGCTGAGCTTTTCCGAGCGCTTCGACAAGGAGAAGTACGGCAACGAGGGCGGGCCGCTGCACGACCCCTGCGTGATCGCCTATCTGCTTCGGCCGGCGCTTTTTGCCGGGCGCACCTGCAATGTCAGTGTGGAAACCGCCTCGGAACTGACCATGGGCATGACCGTCATCGACTGGTGGCACGTCACGAAGCGGCCGCATAACGCGCAGGTCATGCGTGAGATAGACGATGAAGGCTTCTTCGCCCTGCTCACGGAGCGGCTGGGCAGGTTGTAGCGCTTATCTCGCCCGCGAAAAGGCGAGCCACAAACCTCCGCCGATCAGGAACGTACCGCCGATGCGGCAGATCCGGCGCATGGCGGCGGCGCCGAGACGACGCCCGAGACTGCCGGCGGCGATCGCATAGCCGCCGTCGGACATCGCCGAGAAGAGAAGCGCCGTGCCGCCCAGCAAAGCGATCTGCAGGACATGGTTGCCCGCGGGATCGATGAATTGCGGCAGGAGCGCACCGAAAAAGAGAAGCTGCTTCGGGTTGCCGAGGGAGACGAGCAGGCCCTGAAGGAGAAAACCCCGGCGCGGGTGCCCTGCGGGCGATCGTTCGAGAGGCGCACCGCTCGAACGAAGTATCTTGAGGCCGAGCCAGCAGAGATAGGCAGCGCCGGCCAGCTTGATCCAGGCGAACCAGTGGCCGGCGATTTCGACGACCGACGTCAGGCCGACGCTGACGACGGCGATCATGACCGACAAGCCGGCCAGCGTGCCGGCGACGTTCAGGAGACCGGCCTTGACGCCCTGGCGGATGCCGTTGGCAACGATCAGCATGTTGGTCGGCCCGGGAACGACTGTAGCAACCAGACAGACGAGGGCGTAGGCGAGATAGGTTTCGAGCGACATCGTATGGGGCCCTCCCCTACCAGGAGGGCACGCCCGCAGGCGCTTGTCCAGTCTCAGGGCGAACCCATCGCCGCATCGATCTCGGCACGCAACGGAATCGCCGGCTGGGCGCCGGGCTTCAGGCAGGCGAGCGCGCCGGCGACGGCGGCGCGGCCCAGCGCTTCCTTCAAGCCCACGCCCTCGACCAGCGCGGCGGCGAAATAGCCGCAGAAGGTGTCGCCCGCGCCCACCGTGTCCACGGGCGTGACGGGATGGGCCGGCACGCGCAGGAAATCCTCCGGCGTCGCCGCCACCGCGCCATCCTTTCCAAGCGTGACGATCATGGTGCGGCCCGTCTGCCGCGCGAAGGCGCGTATGCGCGCCTCGCGGTCGGCGCCCGCGAGCGCCAGCGCCTCGGCATAGAGGTCGAATTCCGTCTCGTTGGCGATCACGTAGTCGGCCACGGCCACGAAATCTGCCGCGGCCGCGTGGAAGGGCGCGGTGTTGAGGATGGAAACGGCACCCGCAGCCCGGGCGGCGCCGAGGGCGGCCTTCACCGTCTGAAGCGGCACTTCATGTTGCAGGAGCACGACCTCGCGCGCGCCAAATGCCGCGCGCTCCACATGCTCGGGCAGCACTTCGGCATTGGCGCCGGGCACGATGGCGATCATGTTCTCGCCGTCGCCGCCGACGAGGATCATGGCCGTGCCGGTCGCCGTACCGGTCTTCGCGACGGCGGCAAGCTCGACGCCGGCTTTTTCAAGCAGTGCCAGCGCCTGGCCGGCGAAGGCATCCTGCCCCACTGCGCCGACCATGCGCACCGGCGCGCCGGCACGGCGCGCGGCGAGCGCCTGGTTGGCGCCCTTGCCGCCGGGCGCGGTCGAGAACGCCTCGCCCGGCACGGTTTCCCCGGGACGGGGCAGCCTTTCCACGCGGGCGATGAGATCGAGATTGATGGAACCGAGGATGGTGATCACGCTTGGCCTCCCGCAATGACTGCGGGAAGCTACCCGGTTCGCGGACAAAATCAATCGGCCGCTTGGCCGTTTTGCTGCAGTTGCCCCGCTTCCCAGCCGAGAATGGCCCGCTTCCGCGTCAGCCCCCAGTGATAGCCGGTCAGCGCGCCGGACTTGCCGACAGCCCGGTGGCAGGGCACCACGAAGGAAAGGGGATTGGCGCCGACCGCCGCGCCGACGGCGCGCGCGGCGCTCGGCGCGCCGATCTCGTCGGCGATGTCGGAATAGGCGCATGCCCGGCCCATCGGGATCTTCAACAGCGCCTGCCAGACACGCACCTGGAAATCCGTGCCGATGAGCACGATGCGCAGGGGCTCCTCGGCGCGCCAGCGGGCCGGGTCGAAGACCCGCGCGGCATAGGGCGCGGTGGCGGACATGTCCTCCACGTAGTGCGCGTTGGGCCAGCGGGCGCGCATGTCCTCGAAAGCCGCCTGCTCTTTGCCGGCATCGGCGAAGGCAAGGCCGGCCAGGCCGCGGTCGGTGACCATGACGAGCGCAATGCCGAAAGGCGACAGGTGATAGCCGTAGCGGATGGTGAGGCCCACGCCCCGGGCCTTGAATTCGCCCGGGGACACCGCCTCGTGAGTGACGAAAAGGTCGTGCAGCCGGCCGGGACCGGACATGCCGAGTTCCAGCGCGGTCTCCAGAAGCGGCATGCCGGAGGCGAGCAGTCGGCGGGCGTGGTCGAGCGTGACGGCCTGCAGGAAGGCCTTGGGCGACAGCCCGGCCCAGCGTGTGAAGAGCTTCTGCAGACCGGTCGGCGTCTCGCCCGTATCGGCGGCGAGATCCTCGAGCGAGGGCTGGTCGCGGTAGTCGAGGCTGATCTTTTCGATCACGCGGCGCACGACCTCGTAGTCATGGCCTACCGGCGTGACGTCACGATCGAGAATAGCGAGTTCTGCATTCATGGCACGTTCTCCTTGCGTGCCAATATGCTTCGGACGCCCAGGCATCTCCACCCGATTCTTGCCGGTCAGCCGCCCTTTGCGGTGGCGAGCGCCCGGCCGAACGCCTCGGCGAAGCTTTCCCGATCGTCCGGGTTGAGGAAACTGCCCAGGGGAACGCTCTTCTCCCGCGTTTCCACCGCCATGGCGGTGATGCCGATCTCGGTGTGCCGGTGCACGTTGAAGCGGGTCCAGAAGGGATTGAAGCTGTGGGATTCGGCCCGTCCGGACGGCGGCACCTTGCGGATATCAAGGCTGGTGCGCGACAATGAGACCTCCTCGCGCACGCGGGCGGCCCGGTAGTTGAGACGGAAGGCGATATAAAGCGCCAGCACGTCGAGCCCGAAGAAGCCGACGATCGGCCAGGCGCCGATGCTCATGAAAAGGGCGCCGACGGTAAGCCAGATAAACAGGACCACGCCCATCAGGACGGCAAACCCCCTGCGTCCCAATGAACGGTGGGGAACGAGCAACGCCTTGAAGAAAGGCTCGTCGGCAGCATTCTGTTCGCTCATTATTCGAATTATAGAGGCAGTATGCAAAAGCCCAAGACAAAAAAAGCCGCGCCCGGCGCCGCAAAGAAGAAAGCCGCGGGGTCGGCCCGCCGCAAGAGAAAGAGCCTCACCGCCTACAGCCCCGAGGAAATCGCGGAGATCTTCCGCCGCTTCCGCGTCCAGCGGCCGGAACCGAGGGGCGAACTGGAGCACGTGAACCCGTTCACGCTCCTGGTGGCGGTGGTGCTTTCGGCGCAGGCCACCGATGCCGGGGTGAACAAGGCCACGAGGCCGCTCTTCCGGGTCGCAGATACGCCGGAAAAGATGCTGGCGCTCGGTGAGGAAAAGCTGGGCGAATATATCCGCACGATCGGCCTGTGGCGCAACAAGGCGAAGAACGTGATCGCCCTTTGCGAGGCGCTGATCCGCGATCATGGCGGCCTCGTGCCGGGCGACCGTGAGGCCCTGACAAGGTTGCCGGGCGTGGGACGCAAGACGGCGAACGTCGTCTTGAACATGGCCTTCGGCCAGCCGACCATGGCGGTCGACACCCACATCTTCCGCATCGCCAACCGGATCGAGCTGGCGCCGGGCAAGACGGCGGAGGAAGTGGAGCGCAACCTTGTCAGCGTCATTCCCGAGGAATTCCTGCACCACGCCCACCACTGGCTCATCCTGCACGGGCGCTATGTGTGCAAGGCGCGCAAGCCCGATTGCCCGGCCTGCGTGATCGCCGATCTGTGCAAGGCACCGGAGAAGACGACGGATGTGCCGGCACCGCTGGAGCCACTGGAGCCGATCGAGGCCAAGCGCGAAGCCGAGGAGGCCTAGCGAACGGGTAAGCCGCCTACGGCGACGCCTCTCCGACGGCCGGACGGACGCCGGAAGGCGACTCCCGCGCCACGATCATCTTGTGCAGGTGCACCATCATGGCGCCGGCGAAAAGCGGCGTCAGAAGGTTGAGAAGCGGCACCGCCAGGAAACCGGCGATCACGAGACCGGCGAGAAAGATCGTGACGGCGTGGCGGCGGCGCAACGCCTTGGCCTCCGCTTCGCTGCGGAAACGCATGGCGGCGAACTCGAAGAACTCCCGGCCGAGCAGGTAGGCGTTGACGATGAAGAAGATGACGAGATTGATGCCTGGCACCAGAAGCAGGAACAGCGCCACCAGATTGGCCAGGACGACGACACCGAAGAACTTGAGCGAAAGCCAGATCGCCGGCACGAGCGGCACGGCCTTGCCCGGCGGATCCTGCGGATAACTGGTCTTCTCCACCGCCTCGGCGACATCGTCGAGGAACAGGCCGGCAACGATGGCCGTCACCGGGGCGATGAGCAGGGCCAGAGCCAGCGCCAGGCCGATGCCCGCCACGATCGCGGCGAGCACGCCGAGCCAGCCAGCCCAGCCGGGCAGGCCGGGCACAAGCTGGTCGAGCCAGGGCATGGCGAAAGCCTCGAAGAGTTCCTTCAGGCCAAACCAGAAACCGGCGAGGAGGAGGAGCGTCAGCCCCAATGACTTGAAAAAGGCGGCCCGGAAAGCGGGGGCGAAGAGCTGCCCGGCGGCAGCGCGCGCTGCATCGAAGATCATGGGAGCCTTTCACATCGGAGCATGACGGCGACGCGCAGGAAATAGGCTTCAGAAGCCACCGGTGCAACCTGCAGCGCTTGCACGGTCGATGACTCACCGATGCTGGTGGGTATCGACGTCCAGACATGAAGGTTGAGAGTTCGCGGCGAAATGCAAATGTGCGGGGCTAGCGGAAATCGTCCGGCCCTTCGTATCCTCGGGCTGGATCCGAGAATCCATGCCCTGACCCGTTCCATATGCGACACCGCTCCTATGACCGATCGCAGGAAAGCCGCGCCTATCTGAGCGGTGGCCAATCGCCGTGGTGCGTTCCCTCCGCATCGATCCTTTCGAACCCGTGCGCGCCGAAGAAGTCGCGTTGCGCCTGGATGAGGTTGGCCGTGCCCTGGCCGCGCCGGAACTGGTCGAAATGGGCAAGTGCGGCCGAGAGCGCCGGCACCGGCAGACCCGCCTCCGCGCTGCGCGCCACCACGCGGCGCAGATGCGGATGCGCGGCCTCGATCAGCGGCATGAAGGCGCCGGTCATCAACAGGTTCCCGGTCTCCGGCGCGTTGTCGAAGGCCTCGGCGATCTCGCCCAGGAACTGCGAGCGGATGATGCAGCCGGCGCGCCAGATGCGCGCCACCGTGCCGAGCGGCAGGTTCCAGCCGAACTCGCGCGAGGCCGCGGCCATGACCGAGAAGCCCTGCGCATAGGCGACGATCTTGCCGGCGAAGAGCGCCTGCTCGAGGATGGCCAGAACATCGCCGGAGGCCGGACCGGCCGCCGGCGACGGCACGCCGAAGCGCTTCTGTGCGGCATCACGCTCTTCCTTCATGGCCGACAGGCTGCGCGCGGCAACGGCCGCCTCGATGGCCGTGGCGGGGATGCCCAGCGTCTGTGCCTCGATGGCCGACCAGCGTCCCGTGCCCTTCTGGCCGGCGCGGTCGAGGATCACGTCCACCATCGGCCGGCCGGAGGCCGGATCCTGCGCGGCAAGCACGGCTGCCGTGATCTCGATCAGATAGGAGTTGAGCCGGCCCTCGTTCCACCCGGCGAAGACCGGCGCGATTTCGCCTGCCGGGAGTCCGTGCGCATCGCGCAGAATCCCGTAGATCTCGGCGATCATCTGCATGTCGGCATATTCGATGCCGTTGTGGATGGTCTTGACGAAATGCCCTGCGCCGTCGGGCCCGAGCCAGGCCTGGCAGTCCTCGCCCTCGTGACGGGCGGCGATCGCTTGGAGGATAGGCTCAATGCGGCGGTAGGCCGCCGCACTCCCGCCGACCATGATCGACGGCCCGTGGCGCGCGCCCTCCTCGCCGCCCGAGACCCCCACGCCGAGAAACTGCGGTCCGCCTTCGGCCAGCGCGGCCATGCGCCGCCTGGTATCGCGGAAATTGGCGTTGCCGGCGTCGATGATGATGTCCTCGCGGGCAAGCAGCGGCCGCAGCGCGGCAATCTGCTGGTCCACCGCCTCTCCCGCCTGCACCATCAGGATGATCGGCCGAGGCCGGGCGATGGCCTCGGTCAGGGCCTCCATCGTCTCGCACGGCACGATGTTTTCCGCCAGCCCGCCCGCCTCGCGCATGAAGGTGTCGATGCGGGCCGTGGTGCGGTTGTGGACGGCAACGCGAAAGCCCTTTTCCGCGATATTGAGCGCCAGGTTTGCGCCCATCACCCCGAGGCCGATCAGGCCGATGTCAGCTTCTTTCATGCTTGTATCCGTTTCGTGTGTGCCCCGAGGGCTTCTTATCGTTTGTCTTTTCCGCCTCAGCGCCGGCGCCGCTTCCTGCCGTAGAGTTCCAGCCTGTGATGCACGATGTCATAGCCGAGCGAGCGGGCGATTTCATCCTGCAGCGCCTCGATCTTGCGTGAATGGAACTCGATCACGTCGCCGGTATCGATATCGATGAGGTGGTCGTGGTGACCGCCGCCGGCCTGCTCGAAGCGGGCGCGCCCCCCTTCGAAAGCATGCCGATGGATGGCGCCCATCTCCTCGAGCAGCTTCATCGTGCGGTATACGGTGGAAAGCGAGATGCTGGGGTCGATCTCCGAAGCGCGACTGAAGATCTCCATCGCGTCGGGATGATCCTCCGTCTCGGAAAGGATGCGCAGGATCACCTGCCGCGGCCGGGTGATTCGCACACCCTCCCGGCGCAGCATGGTCTCGTAGTCCTGCGTGTCTCCGACGTTCTCGCTCATGGCGGCGACTATGCTTCAGAACGGGCGGCGTTGCAAAGCCCACCCGGCATCGGGTCGACGTGGTATTCACCCTGCCGACAAGGACTCGACGGGGTGTTGCGCCGGGGCGTCTGCGCCGCCATATCCGGGGCGGTCGGGAAAAGCAGCCGGCGGTACCGAACCTGTTGACAGGAAGGCAGGATAGGCGGACCTTCCAGTTCGCCGACGCCCCAAGCCTGCCGAAAGGAAACCATGAGACCCGTCTTCGTTCAGTTGCGTTGCCAGCCAGGCAAGACCTACGAGGTGGCCGACGAGCTTTACAAACGTGAGATCGCGTCGGAGCTCTACTCCACCAGCGGCGAATACGATCTCCTGCTCAAGGTCTATATCGAGGACGGCGTGGACATCGGCAAGTTCATCAACGACAACATCGCCGACGCGCCGGGCATCGTCCGTTCCCTCACCACGCTGACGTTCAAGGCGTTCTGACAAGGGCTGCAACGGACTTGGCGCAACATCCCACATACTGTACCACGCGCCCCGTATGGCGCGCTGAGGAGGCATGGCGGTGAAACGTTCGAGGGTCAACAACATCCTGCGCGAAGGCGCGGACTTCATCCGCTCTTTCGGCTACGTGCTGCCCCCCTTCGCCGACTGGACGCCGGCCGACATGAAGGCGCGGCGCTCAAAAATCGGCGGCATCGCCCATGCCAGGCTCGGATGGGACATCACCGACTACGGCGCCGGCGACTTCGACAAGCGCGGGCTGTTCCTCTTCACCACGCGCAACGGCGACGCGGCGGCGCTGAAGGAAGGGCGCGGCGTGCTCTACGCGGAAAAGATTATGATCTCGCGCCGCGACCAGATCTCGCCCATGCATCGCCACGTGGTCAAAGCCGAGGACATTATCAATCGCGGCGGCGGCACGCTGTGCATCGAGCTCTACGCCTCGGCGCCCGATGGTGCGGTCGACCGCAGGGCCCCGGTCACGGTGCCCACCGACGGGGCGATGCAGAGGCTGGAGGCGGGCGGGGTTCTGCGCCTCGGCCCCGGCGAGAGCGTAACGCTCATGCCCGGCATTTGGCACGAGTTCTGGGCCGAGGGGTCCGATGTGCTCATCGGTGAGGTATCGACCGTCAATGACGACCTTACGGACAACATCTTCGCCGAACCCATCGACCGCTTCTCGACGATCGAGGAAGACGAAGAGCCTTACCGCCTGCTCGTCTCCGACTATTCGGCATGGCTCGGCGTGTGAAGGAAGCCCGGATGGAACAGGATCACCTTGCGGGTCTTCTTCTAGAGCGAGCCGGCGATGCGCAGCGTTTCATCGTGGCCATTGCCGGCCCGCCTGGCTCGGGCAAATCCACCCTGGCCGCGTCTGCCGCCGAAACGCTTCGACAGCGCGGTGAATCGGTCGCCGTCGTGCCAATGGACGGCTTTCACTACGACGACGCCGTCCTGCGCGAACGTGGCCTTGCGGACCGCAAGGGTGCGCCGGAAACGTTCGACTTCGCCGGTTTCCGCACCTTGCTGCAACGTATCCGCATGTGCGAAGCCGGGGTGGCTATCCCCGTGTTCGACCGCACCATGGAGCTTTCGCGCGCCGCAGCGGCCGTGGTGGAAGCGCAGACGCGCCTGATCCTGTTGGAAGGCAACTATCTGCTGCTCGACGAGGAGCCTTGGAGAGAATTGGGGGCGTTGTTCGACCTGAAGGTCTACCTCGACGTACCCCGCGCGGAATTGGAACGCCGGCTGCTTGCGCGGTGGCACGGCCACGGGCGCGAAGCTGCGGCCGCAAGGCGCTGGGTCGAGACCAATGATCTGCCCAATGCGGACCGGGTGATGCGCAGCCGTCGCGAGGCTGACATAGTCCTGTGATGGGCAGAAAGAACGCATATCGGCGGAACCGTGCAACCCTGCTTGCGGTTGCGAGGCGGTTTCGCACCGTGATCAGTGAAGGAGAACAGGATGAATGCTTCGCAGATGATTTGCCCGGCGGCTCCGGCGGGTGCGATGGAGAAGCTGCTGCCCCTCGTGGTGGCGCTCATGTTTCTGCTCGCGCCGCTTGCCAATCTGCCGCTGCTTGCCCAAGGCCTCGAAAGCGAAGAGGCCATCGACGCGATCGTCGGCTCCGACGTGAAGACCGAGGAGGTGTCCCGCGAGGAGCAGATCGACCGTGTCGTGGCGGCCATCGAGAACACGCGCGAGGGTGCAGAGGCCGTGCGCAAGGCATTCAGCCTCGACACGCTTGAGATCGTCCTCCTGCCGAGGGCCAAGGAAGACGGCGCCATCGAAGAGGCCGTCTCCGAACACGAGGAGGAAATCGAGCTCTTGCGCCAATCCATCGAAGGCAGCGCGATGTTCTACCATGCCATCGATTCGCGCGGGATCATGCTGCGCGACATCGTCGCCGTGGAATTCGGCGAAGACAACGTCGTCACGATATTCGTCGACGAGCCCGCCCGGTAACTGCGCTTTCCAGCTTCCGTTCAGCGCGCGGCGCTAGAGCAGGGTGCGCTCACATTCGTTCGCTTGGCTGCTCTACCTGCTTGTTTTCGCCGCATTTGTGCCACGCCAAGTGATTCCACTTGGCTGCAAAATGCTTTAAGATCCCAGCCGCCGGATGCCGACGGGGGGGCCGTAGAGCGGTTCGATGCGGCGCACGGCTCCGGCGAGCGGCTCCCGCGAGACCGTCATCGTGAACCCGTTGGCGTGGATGACCTGCTCGCTGTCGAGCATGATCGCCACGTGGCCGCGCCAAAAGACCAGATCGCCGCGCCCGAGAGGCGCGCCTTCGCGCACCGGCACGCCCAGCCCCTCGGCCTGCATGTCCGTGTCCCGCGGGACCTCGCGGCCCGCCATGAAGAGGGCGAGTTGGACAAGACCGGAACAGTCGATGCCGAAGCCGCTCACCCCACCCCACAGATAGGGGGCATGCAGGAATTCTTCCGCGACCGAAACGAAATCGACGGCGGGCCGGCCGAGGGGGCGGAGGTGTCGGGCGATCATCGCCCCGCCCGAGGCAAGCAGGGCATAGCGCGTGCCCCGCTCTTCCGTCTCGCCCGTGACGGCGAGCCGCGCGCCCATGCTGTGGGCGGTGAGAGGCGGGCTCTTCAGTTCCGCCGTCGGATAGACGAAGCTGCGCTGGACGCACACGACATGGGTCGGTTCGGATATGCCGGGCGCGATCGCCTCCTGCCGGACGTAGCCGACATAGCCGTCGCGGTCCGCCTGGGTCCAGGCCCAGCCGTCCCGCTCCTCGAAAACGAGAACGGTGTCGCCGCAAAGGAACTGCGTATCCACGCCGCTTGCTGCATCCGGAACGGAATGCACATCCGCCACCGGCACCGAAACCGCCGCCGGCGTGCCGGATACGAAGCGGGCGGCCTCCACCTGTCCTTTCAGCCTCGCATCAGCAAGATCCGGACGGAAAGCGTTGAGGCGGCGATCAAGCGTGCTCATAGCGACAGGTCTCCGGCCTTTTCCACCACTACGTCCCCGAAGCGCTCCACGAAAAGAGCGCCCTCCACCGTACGGCGGATCAACACGTTGCGCCGGTCGCGCGCGTCACGGTGGCGGCTGACGAGCTTGAGCGATCCCATCGTGTCGAGGGCGCGGGTAATGACGGGCTTCGTCACTTTCAGCTTCTCCGCCAGGCCGCGCACCGTGTGCGGCGGTGGATCGAGATAGATGGTCAGCAGGATGGCCAATTGCCGCTCCGTCAGGTCCGGCATGCCGGCACCGACCTCGGCCAGACAAACCTGCTGCCACAATCTGAGCGCCTGGCTCGGGCGCAGGACGACCGGCATCGGCACCACCCGTGATCGTTTCGGGCCCGTATCATTGCCGGGTTCCGCGCTTTTTGCAACGGTCACGCAAATCGCCGGCGCAAGACGGCCTCGATGGCGCGAATGCCCTGCGCCTCGCCGCCTATCGGACAGGCGGGTTCCTCGGCGGGGTTCCAGCCATAGATGTCGAAATGCGCCCAACTGCCCGCCTTCTCCACGAAACGCGCCAGGAAGAGCGCGGCGGTGATAGAGCCAGCAAAGCTGTCGGCGGTGACGTTGTTGATGTCGGCCACCTTGGAGCGCAGCTTCTCCGCGTAAGCCTGCCACAGCGGCATACGCCAGAGCGGATCGGCCGCCGTCTCCGCCGCTTCGGCAAGGGCGGCGGCGAGCGCCTCGTCCCGCGTGTAGAAGGGTGGCAGGTCCGGCCCGAGCGCCACGCGCGCTGCACCCGTCAACGTGGCCATATCGATCATCAGTTCCGGCGCCTCCTCGTCGGCGAGCGCCATGGCGTCGGCCAGCACCAGCCGCCCCTCGGCATCCGTGTTGCCGATTTCCACGGTGATGCCCTTGCGGCTCTTGAGAATGTCGCCCGGACGGAAGGCGTTGCCGGCGATGGCGTTCTCCACGGCCGGGACCAGGACCCGCAGGCGCACGGGCAACCCTGCCGCCATCACCATGGCGGCAAGGCCCAGCACACTGGCCGCTCCGCCCATATCCTTCTTCATCAAAAGCATGCCGCTCGCCGGCTTGATGTCGAGCCCGCCCGTGTCGAAGCACACGCCCTTGCCCACCAGCGTCACCCTCGGCGCGTCCTGTTCGCCCCAGCGCAGGTCGATCAGGCGCGGCGCCTCGGCACCCGCCCTGCCGACGGTATGGATCATCGGCAGGTTCTCGGCAAGCAACGCCTCGCCCGCCGTGGCGCGGACCTCTGCACCATGGGCCTTCGCCAGCGTGCGCACGGCCTCCTCCAGGGCCTCCGGTCCCATGTCGTTGGCGGGCGTGTTGATGAGATCGCGGCCGAGAAAGACGCCTTCGGCGATCCGGTCGGTCGCCGCGTGGTCGGCGCCCTCGGGCGCGGCAAAACGCAATTCGGGCGTCGGCTTTGCACCGTAGCGGGTAAAGGCGTAGGACCCCAGCTTGAGGGCGATCGCCGCCAACCCTGGATCGCGCGGCGGTGTCGCGAGATGCCAGCTCCCCCGCGGCAGGACGCGGGCGAGCTTGCCGAGCGCCAGCGGCGCCGGCGCCCTGCCGATGCCGAAGAAGGCGCCGGCGAGTGCGCCGTTTGTGCCGGGGATGGAAAGGAAGTGCCCTTCCCCGCCTTCGAATCCGTTCGCACGCGCCCAGGCGCAGGCCGTCGCGTCCGCCCCGGTCTCTTCCAGATCAGGTCCGGCGGCGAGATAGACGGGCAGCGAAGTGGTGTCCCGGCGGGCGGTTAGCGTAAGCGGCATGACGGCTTTCCTGAAAATCGAACGGTTTAACGCTCCATTAGGGTTAACAGAATACTTCTCGGCCAGGGAAGGCCAAAGAGGCAGGCCAGCCTAGCGGGCAGAGGGGGTGCGCATGTTCAGCCGAGACTCAATCCGAACAACGCCGCGCAGAAGCAGCAGGATCGCCATCTCTGCGGTTCTGGCCCTGGCCACCGTCGCCGCGGCGGGCTGCGCCAGCAGCGGCCGCAAGGTGGACGGCGTGACCACCGGGTCGGTGGAGCGGAGCGGCACCCTTGCGCGGATGTCGAGCGACGAGCTGGCCAGCGCGGCCGTAAGGCTCGGTGAGGCCTACAGCCGCGATCCGAAGGACAAGACGGTGGCGCTGCGCTATGCGAGCATCCTTCAGATGAGCGGGCGCACGGACCAGTCGCTCGCCGTCATGCGCAAGCTGGCGATCGAGCATCCCCAGGACCGCGAGGTGCTGGCCGCCTACGGCAAGGCGCTGGCGGCGGCCGGCGAGCTGGAGCCGGCGCTCGACGCCGTGCGGCGCGCACAGACGCCTGAGTATCCCGACTGGCGGCTGCTTTCGGCCGAAGGCGCCATCCTCGACCAGCTGGGCAAGCCCGAGGAGGCGCGCGCCCTCTATCGCCAGGCCCTCGGGATCGAGCCGGAGGAACCCTCCGTCCTGTCCAATCTCGGCATGTCCTACCTCCTGGCGGGCGACCCGAAGACGGCCGAGACGCATATGCGCCGGGCGGCGGCGGCTCCCGGGGCGGACAGCCGCGTGCGCCAGAACCTGGCGCTGGCCGTCGGCCTGCAGGGCCGTTTCGCGGAGGCCGAGCAGATCGCCGCGCAGGAGCTTTCACCCGAGCAAGCCCGGGCCAATATCGCCTATCTGCGCGCCATTCTGGCCCAAAACGACAGCTGGGCGCAGATCGCCCGCGAGGATGCCCGGAAGTAAGACGGCGGCTGACACGGGGCGCGCGCCGGCCCGTCGTTCAACCGTCGTACCACCCGGCGAGCCGCACCTCTATATCGTTGCTTTCCTCCTCCACGAGGCTCTTGAAGCGCTCCACGTCGCTGCCGCGATAGTGGTAGGGATAGACGACCGTCGGCGCAAATTCCGCCACCGCGCTTGCCGCCTGCTCCACCGTCATGGTGTAGGGCAGGTTCATGGGCACGAAGGCGAGGTCGATGTCTTCCAGCGCCCGCATTTCGGGAATGTCCTCGGTATCCCCGGCGATATAGACCCGGCCACCCATCAGCGAGAGCACATAGCCGTTGTCGCGGCCTTCGGGGTGATATTGCAGGCGGTCCTCGGTGGTGTTGTAGGCGGGGATGGCCTCGATCCCGATCCCGGCCACCTCTGTGCTCTCGCCATTGGCGAGCTGGGAAGCGCTGTCGCGCAGGCTGTCGGGCAGCATGTCGAAGACTGCCGGGTTGGTGATCATCTGCGTTTCGTCGGCAACCAGCGCCTCGAGCGTTTCGGGCTCGTAGTGATCCGAATGTTCGTGCGTGATCAGGATGAGATCGGGTTCGGGGAAGCCTTCATAGGGGCCCGCGCCACCCACCGGATCGACATAGATTACCGTGTCACCCGCCTCCAGCACCACGGAAGCGTGGCTGACGGGGTAAACGGTCAATCCGCCTTCGCCAAGCGAAACCGTGTCACCCCCTTCCTCCTGGGCAAAGCCGCGGGAAATGCGGGTACCGAGCATCGCCAGTCCCGTCATGCCGGTGATCATCGCCGCGCGTCGTGTCAGCTTCATCTCCCATCTCCTTTCCGCAAGTCTATAGACATGTCGAAACCTAGTGCGGGGACAGCAACACAGGAACCTGATATTGCTTCGCTGACCATTTCGTGATCACCGCACGCAGAAGACGCGGTCGCGTTCGAAACGGAGATTGGCCCTTGAAGATCACCGGCATCCGCGCCTACCAGGTCGACCTTCCGCTAAAGGAGGGCCGCTATGCCTGGTCGAACGGCAACTTCGTCGAGGTGTTCGATTCCACCGTGGTGGCGATCGAGACCGACAGCGGCCTGGCCGGCTACGGCGAGTGCTGCCCGCTCGGCCCGGCCTATCTGCCGGCCTATGCCGCTGGCGTGCGTGCCGGGCTGCAGGAGATCGCGCCGGCGCTGATCGGGCTCGACCCGACCGACATCGGGACGGTGAACCGGGCCATGGACGCCGCCCTCAACGGCCACCCTTACGTGAAGGCGCCGCTGGACATGGCCTGCTGGGACCTGCTCGGCAAGGCCGCCGGAATGCCGCTCGTCAAGCTCCTGGGCGGCGTGGCGCAGGAGGAGGTGCGCCTTTACCGCGCCATTTCCCAGGAAGCGCCGGAGACGATGGCGAAAAAGATCGCCGGCTACAAGGCGGAAGGCTACACCAAGTTCCAGCTCAAGGTCGGCGGCGACGCCGACGAGGACATTTCCCGCATCCGCGCCTGCCGCGACATCCTGGATGCAAGCGACGTGCTGGTTGCCGATGCCAATACCGGCTGGACACGGCACGAGGCGGCGCGGGTGGTCGATGCGGTGGCGGACCTTGACGTCTACATCGAACAGCCCTGCCGGACCTATGACGAATGCCTGTCGATCCGCCGGCGCACGGCGAAGCCCTTCGTCATGGACGAGAGCATCACCGGTCTCGAGGTGCTGGTGCGGGGGCTTGCCGAAGACGCGATGGACGCCGTCAACCTGAAGATCTCCAAGGTGGGCGGACTCACCAAAGCGCGCGCCATGCGCGACGTATGCATGGCTCATGGGGTGGCGATGACGATCGAGGATACGTGGGGCGGAGACATCACCACGGCGGCCATCGCCCATCTCGCCCAGTCGACGCCTTCGGACTTCCTGCTTTCGGCGACCGACTTCAACTCCTACGGCACCAGGAAAATCGCCCGGCACGCGCCCGGGCGCGTCAATGGCGCCATGAAGGCACCCGAGGGCCCCGGTCTCGGGGTGGAACCGGACTTCTCCGTGCTCGGTCACCCGGTCCTGTCGTTTTCATGAGAGAAATACGGGGTGTGCAGGCCTTAAATTTTACGCAAATTTTACCAAACTGAAGCGGGAGTCCGCCGCTTAAACATTGTTTCGGAACGATATTCCGCTCCTTTCGTTGTTCCGGCAAGTAGAAACAAACAAGGATCAAACGAAAACAATGCTGCCGAGACTTGAAAAGAGAACGGAGGCAGCGCGTTCGATCCGCCGTCAGATTCGCGAGGCGGAGAATATTCGATTTCTTCGCCGACTGCCGGGTCTCGAAGTGAAAAGCGAGCTGCCGACGGAGTTTCTTGAGCTTCTCGGCAAGCTGCACAAGGCGGAGGACAACGCAGCCGACGTTCCGACCAAACGGCGTCGCCCGGGCACGCGAAGGCGTTGAGTCGCGCCTCTCCTCGACGCTGCACACACGAGCGCCGGGCAATGCCCGGCGCAAAAAGACTCTAATGAAAATGACCGGCGATCACGGGCCGGAAGGGTGCGATCAAGCGGCGCGGCGCTTCTTGGGCAGAAGGCCCTCGCGCTGTGCCTGCTTGCGCGCCAGCTTGCGAGCGCGACGCACGGCCTCGGCGCGCTGCCGGGCGCGCTTTTCGGAAGGCTTTTCGTAGGAGCGGCGAGACTTCATCTCGCGAAAAACGCCCTCGCGCTGCATCTTCTTCTTGAGCACCTTGAGAGCCTGATCGACATTGTTGTCGCGAACGATGACCTGCAATGTTCTTCCTTCTTTCGAGTTGGCGTTGTTCAAGATCGAATTCCACGCGGGCACCGCGGCCGGCGCTAAGGCGGCAAAGCCGCCAGCATGGACGACTCGGGAGAGGCGCGAATTATACCCAAATTCGCGCGCAATACACCCCTTCACCCGAGAAATAGTGCCGCAGGTCGGATTTTGCGAGTCAAGGAGGCCGGATTCTACCCCGCCAGGCGGCGCCAGGCATAATTCCCCGGCTGGGCCGTGGCCGCCGCGGGCTGATAGTGAAGCGGAATGCCGCCCCGCTCGCCCGCTTCGAGACGGGCGAGCGTCGTGGGATGGGTGATCTCGAAACTGGAGAAGCCGCAGCGCAGCATATGCGCGATCTGGTCGATCAGCACGTCACCGGTGGCGCGCAGATCGCCGCGATAGGCGTGGCGGGCACGCAGAAGCTCGGCCTTCGAATAGCTGCGCCCGTCATTGAAGGCGGGGAAGACGAGCGCGATCAGCGGCAGCCGGTCGAGGAAGGGCAGAAGATCCTCGATCCCCACGCCCGGCAGCACTTCGACGCCCAACCGCGAAAGTGCGGCCTCGCGAACCGCCGGATCGAGCGCAAGGAAGGCGGCGAGCGGCAGGATGACATGACCGGTCTCGGGCAGCGCCGCGCCCTCCTCAGAGCGCATCCACGTGTTCTCGCAAAAACCGTCTTCGGTCCACAGCCGCGGGCTCGGGGTCTGTTCGTTCGCGCTCATGGTCCGTTCCTCAGGCCGCCGAAGTTATGGATTCGAGCCCCGGCAGGTGAATGCCGCACTCGGTCTTGGCCGTGCCGGCCCAGCGCCCGCTGCGCTCGTCCTCGCCGGGCTTCACCGGCTCGGTGCAGGGAAAGCAGCCAATCGAGAGATAGCCGAAGGCCACCAGCGGATTCTGCCGCAGGTCGTGCGTGCGCATATAGGCTGCCTGGTCTGCCGTGGTCCAGCGGGCCAGCGGGTTTATGCGGATGCGCGGGCCCACCGCCTCGAACACGGGCATCTCGGTGCGTGTGTCCGACTGGTAGCGCTTGCGGCCGGTGAACCAGGCCGCATAGGGCTCCACGGCGCGCGCCATCGGCTCGACCTTGCGGATCTCGCAGCACAGATCCGTATCCGATTTGTGCAGGACCCCGTCGGGATCGCGCATGGCAAGTGCTTCGCGCCGGGGGTGCACGATGCGCAGGTTCGTCAGGCCCAGATCGTCGGCGAGCTGGTCGCGGTAGTCCAGCGTCTCGCCGAAATGCTGGCCGGTGTCGAGGAACAGCACCGGCAGGGAACTGTCGAGACGCGCGACCATATGCAGGAGTGCCGCCGAGTCGGCCCCGAAGGAGGAGACGGTTGCGATCCCGCCGGCCCCGCGAAAGCGTTCCACGGCAACCTCGATGATCGCCTCGGCCTCCAGATGGCCGTAGCGTCCCTCCAGCGAGGCGGCAAGCTCCAGCGCTTCCAGCTCGGCCTTAGGCATTTCGGACTCAAGCGGCCCTGGCTTCGCGACCATAAAGGGCCTCCTTGAATGGCGCGGCGCCGAGCCGGCGGTAGGTGGTGAGGAAAGCCTCATCCTTGTCCAGGCGGTGCGCAAGATAGGTTTCGACGATCGTCTCCACCGCGTCGGTGATCTCGTCCGGGCCGAAGCCGCGGCCGACGATGTCGCCGATCGAGGTGTTCTCGTCGCCGGAACCGCCGAGCGTGACCTGATAGAGCTCGGCGCCCTTCTTCTCCACGCCCAATATGCCGATATGGCCGACATGGTGGTGGCCGCAGGCGTTGATGCAGCCGGAGATCTTGATCTTGAGGTCGCCGATCTCCTCCTGGCGCGTCTGGTCGGCGAACCGGGTGGCAATCTCCTGGGCCACCGGAATCGAGCGAGCGTTGGCGAGCGCGCAGTAGTCGAGGCCCGGGCAGGCGATGATATCCGTCACGAGGCCGGCATTGGAGGTCGCAAGGCCGATCGCCACCAGCCGGTCATAAACGGCCTTGAGATCGGCGCGCGCCACATGGGGCAGAACCAGGTTCTGCTCGTGGCTGACGCGGATCTCGTCGAAGCCGTAGCGCTCGGCAAGCTCCGCCACCGCATCCATCTGGTCGGCCGAGATATCGCCCGGCACCTCGCCGATGCCCTTCAGCGAGATGGTGACGGAAGTGTAGTCCGGATTCTTGTGCGTGTGCAGGTTGCGCCCGAGCCAGGCAGCGAAGCCGCCGTCGGCGGCAGCCGCCGTTGCGACGGCCGCGTCACCCTCGGGCCGCGCCGGCAGGGCGGGCGGCGCGAAATAGGCGTCGATCGCCTGGATGTCGGCCTGCGGCAGCTTCAGCTCGCTGTCCTTCAGCGCCGCGAACTCCCGCTCCACCTGGGCCTTGAGCTCTTCCGTGCCGGTCTCGTGCACCAGGATCTTGATGCGCGCCTTGTACTTATTGTCGCGGCGGCCGTGAAGGTTGTACACGCGCAGGATGGCGGTCGTGTATGACAGAAGATCCTCTTCCGGCAGGAAATCGCGGATCTTCTTGGCGATCATCGGCGTGCGGCCGAGCCCACCGCCAACATAGACGGCGAAACCGAGCCGGCCCGACGAATCCTTCTTCAGATGCAGACCGATATCATGCACTTGGACGGCGGCGCGGTCACGCTCGGCGCCGGTGACCGCGATCTTGAACTTGCGCGGCAGGTAGGAGAATTCCGGGTGCAGCGACGACCATTGCCTGAGGATCTCCGCGTAGGGCCGCGGGTCCGCCACCTCGTCGGCGGCCGCACCGGCGAAATGGTCGGCGGTCACGTTGCGAATGCAGTTGCCGGACGTCTGGATGCAGTGCATCTCGACGGAGGCGAGATCCTCCAGGATCTGCGGCACGTCCTTCAGCGCCGGCCAGTGGAACTGCAGGTTCTGGCGCGTGGTGAAGTGGCCGTAGCCCTTGTCGTAGGTGCGCGCGATATGCGCCAGCATCCGCATCTGCCGGGGCGCCAGCGTGCCATAGGGGATGGCGATCCTCAGCATATAGGCGTGAAGCTGCAGATAGACACCGTTCATCAGCCGGAGCGGCTTGAACTGATCTTCCGTCAATTCGCCGGACAGCCGCCGCTCGACCTGGTCGCGGAACTGGGCGACGCGGGCCTTCACGAAAGCATGGTCGAATTCGTCGTAACGGTACATGGTGTTCCCTGACGTTTTTCAGACCGGGGCGAGGGCAGGCCTGCGCGCCTGCTTGCCGAGTTCGGGGTGAATGGTGGGACCGCCGGCGCGGATGCGCTCGCGCAGGCGGATGGGGCGGACGGCGCCGTCCACGAACTCCACATCAATCAGGTTGACGTCGACGACCTCGTTGCGGGCGGCCGCGGCGCGACCGGTCTCTTCCAGGCGCGCCTCGGTCTCCGCGTCGCGGGCAACCTCGGCCTGGGCGATATCCTCCACCCAGCGGCCGCCGGCGGCCAGCCATACCGCTTCTCCGTCGGACAGCCTGTTTGCCGTCAAGAGCTTCATGGCGTCACTTCCTGTCTGCGTTGGCGGGCGGCACATCGGCATCGCGCCGGGCGGCAAGCGGTTGCGAGAGCGCGAAATTGGCGCCGGCCACCGCGTCTCCGATGACGGTCAGCACCGGGCCGGTCAGGTCCGAACGGGCGCTGAGCGCCGGCAGGTCGGAGAGCGTGCCGTGAAAGAGCCGGCGCTTCGAAAAGCTGGCATTCTCGACGACGGCGACGGCCGTGTCCGGCGACAGCCCGGCCTCCTGCAGCCTTCCGGCAACCTCGGCGGCGGTGGAACGGCCCATGTAGACGGCCACTGTCGCGCCGGAGACGGCAAGCTTGGCCCAGTCGGGAAGGGCATGGCCCTTGAGGTCGTGCCCGGTGGTGAAGACCAGCGAGGAGGCGACGCCGCGCAGGGTGAGCGGCAGCTCGAAATCGGCCGCGGCGGCGAACGCGGCGGTCACACCTGGAACAAGCTCGTAGGAAATGCCGGCATCGCGAAGCGCTGCCATCTCCTCGCCGGCGCGGCCGAAGATAAGCGGATCGCCGGACTTGAGCCGCACCACGCGCTTTCCGGCACGGCCGAGTTCCACCAGGAGCGCATTGATCTCACCTTGAGTCTTGGAATGGCAGCCCTTGCGCTTGCCCGCGGCGATGCGCTCGGCGTCGCGCCGGCCCATGGCAACCACCGTCTCGGGCACCAGCGCGTCATGGATGATGACATCCGCTTCCATCAGGAGGCGCTGGGCGCGAAGGGTCAGGAGATCCTGCGCACCCGGTCCAGCGCCGACGAGCGCGACATGGCCAAGTTCCGTTCCCCGGGTCTTGAGCAGCGCATCCGCGGCGGACGCGGCACGCGGGCCGTCGTCCCTGTCGAGGGCGCGGGCGGGGCCGCCGGTGAAGAAGGATTTCCAGAAACGGCGGCGCGCCGGACCTTTCGGCACCTTCCTTTCAACCACGTCCCGGTAGGAAGCGGCAAGCTCCGCCAGACGGCCAAGGGACGGCGAGAACATCTGGTCGATCCGCGCGCGGATCATCTGCGCAAGTACCGGCCCGGCACCCTCGGTGCCGATGGCGATGGCGACGGGCGCGCGATTGACCAGCGCCGGGGTATAGAAATCGCAATGCTCGGGGCGGTCGACCGCGTTGGCAGGAATGGCGCGGGCCCGCGCGTCGGCCACGATGGCGGCATCGAGCGTTTCGTCGCCCGTGGCGGCGAAAACCATCGCCGCGCCATCCAGATGCTCCGGCCGGTAGGCGGCGAGTTCGAGCTTCACCCCGTTGGCGGCCGCCCAGACGGCCAAGTCGGGCTCGGGCAGGGGCGCCACGACGACGAGCGCGGCGCTCGACTGCGCCAGAAGCCGCGCCTTGGCAAGCGCCTCCTCGCCGCCGCCGACGACCACCACACGGCGGCCTTCGACGCGCAGGAAAACGGGGAATGCATTCAGCTTCGCCGTCTCTTCGGACATGGGCACTCGGTCTCCCGGTTAGGGTCTCGGATTTTGCCTACCAGCTTCACGTTTCAGAAGAAACGCACTCGCGCCCGAACGTCGCGGCGGCAATCGCTTTTGCGCTCCCCGCTCCGGGGAGGGAAAAATCATCCCCGCGGCGCGCGAAGTGCCGCGGCGCGCGCGTGGAACGTCGGTTCATTCCCGGCGTTTGTGGGATGGAACAGAGAAAACGGAGAAAAGCGATGGCGGACGTCCGGCTCGAGCACGGCATCTGGGTAATGGTTGCCGATGGGGAAAAGGCGCTTTTCCTGCGCAACGAAGGCGATGCCGAATATCCGAACCTGGAGGTGATGCGCGAGATGCACGACGACAATCCGCCCACCCGCGAGCAGGGCACGGACCAGCCGGGCCGCTATCGCGACGCCGCAAACGTCCACAAGAGCGGCTTTGAAGAGACGGACTGGCACCGGATCGAGAAGGAGCGCTTCGCCGACGAGATCGCCGAGCGGCTCTATCAGATGGCTCACCGAGGCCGGTTCGAGAAGATCATTCTCGTCGCCCCGCCCGTCGTGCTCGGCGCATTGCGCAAGGTGCTGCACAAGGAGGTCGAGGCACGGGTGGCGGATGAGGTGCCGAAGACGCTCACCAACCACACGGTTTTCGACATCGAGAAAGCGCTGACGGTCGGCGGCGCGCCGACTTTCCCCGTCCAGGGCGGTTCGCGGGTCTGGTAAGCCGAAGGCTTATCCGGCGCCCCGAAACCGGCCGCAATCAGACGTGCTGGCCGCCATTGATGTGGACTTCCGCGCCGGTCACATAGGACGAATTGTCCGAACAGAGGAAGAAGATCGTGTCGGCCACTTCCGCCGTCTGGCCGAGGCGGCGCAGCGGGATGGATTCGATCAGCCTGTCGGTTCCCGGCGAGAGGATCGAGGTCTCGATCTCCCCCGGCGCGATGGCGTTGACGCGGATGCCGTGCGGGCCGAAATCCGCCGCCATCTCGCGCGTCAGCGCCGCCAGCGCGGCCTTGGAGGTGGCATAGGCGGTACCGGCGAAGGGATGAACGCGGCTGCCGACGATCGAGGTCACGTTGACGATGGAGCCCTTGGCCGTCGTCAACTCCTTGAACAGACCGCGCGCCAGCATGATGGGGGCGAAGAAATTCACCTGAAAGACGTCGCGCCAGACGTGCATGGGCGTGTCGATGGAGTTCATGCGGCCGCCGCCGTCGAGCTTCGGCGAAATGGCGGCATTGTTGACCAGCGCATCGAGCCGTCCGCCATTGGCGGCCAACCGATGGCGGATTTCGCCGATGGCGATGCCCACGCCCTCCTGGTCCGACAGGTCGAGCTGAATGTGATCCTCCGGCCCCGCCGGCCACGGGCAGTCTTCGGAGAATGGGTGCCGCGAGCAGGTGATGACACGCCAGCCCTCGCGCGAGAAGCGCTTGACGGCCGCATGGCCGATCCCCCGGCTCGCCCCAGTCAGGACCAGGGTCTTTCTCTCATCAATCTCGCTCACGGCGGTCTCCATCAGGTTCTGCCTATGTAATGGCAAGACGGCTGGATTGCGAGCGTTCTTGAAAGACGTTCAATTTCCCAGGATGATGTCGAGGATCGTCAGCGAGCCGCGCTGGCGTGGGCCGCCGACATCGGCCGGAGGAACCGGTCGGCCATCGGAGGCGGCCGGCACCGGCTGCGGTGTCGAGCCGGCGACCGCGTTGCGCGGGACAGGCGGCGCCTCGCGCCCGGAGCGCCATTCCCCCGGCAATCGGGCAACGGGCACGCCCTTGTGCGCAGCGCTCATGAATTCGTGCCAGGCAAGGGCGGGCAGAGAGCTCCCGGTGGCCTTGGTCGGGCGGGCGTCGTCATTGCCGAACCACACCCCGGTAGCGAGATTCGCGGTGTAGCCGACGAACCAGGCATCTCGCGAGTTCTGGGTCGTGCCCGTCTTGCCGGCCGCCGGCCAGCCGAAATCGGCGGCCCTGGCGGAACCGTATTCGATGGTGTCGGCCATCATCGCGTTCATCATGCCGACGACGCGGGGCGAAGCCACGCGCGGAACGCTGCCGTTCTGGTGTTCGTAAAGCAGCCGGCCGGACGTGGTGCTGACGCGGCTGACGAAATGGACCTCGGGGCGGTGTCCGCCATTGGCGAAGGGCACATAGGCCGCGGTCAGCTCCAGAGGCGTTACCTCGGAGGTGCCGAGCGCGATGGAGGCATTGGCCGAAAGCTTCGATTCGATGCCCATGCGATGCGCCACCTCGACCACACTCCCGGGGCCGACCTCCACAGCCAGCTGGGCGGCGACAGAGTTCAGCGAGCGGGCAAGCGCCTCGGCCAGCGTGACCCGGCCGTAATACTTGCCCTTGTAGTTGTCGGGCGACCAGTTGCCGATCTTCACCGGCGCGTCGTTGCGCACGCTCTCGGGCGTGCGGCCCTGCTCCAGCGCGGCCATGTAGACGAAGGGCTTGAAGGCGGAGCCTGGCTGGCGTCGCGCTTCGGAGGCGCGGTCGAACTGGCTGTTGGCGTAATCATAGCCGCCGACCATGGCCCTGACGGCGCCCGAACCGTCGATCGACACGAGGGCGCCCTGGCTGACGTCGAGGCTCTCACCCTTTTCCTCGATCAGCTGGCGGATGGAGCGCTCGGCCGTCTTCTGCAGGCGCAGGTCGACGGTGGTGACGACCACCACATCCTGCTCGATATTGCCGATGAGGCGGGGCAGTTCCTCCATCACACGGTCGGCGACATAGTGCTCGGAACCGGTCCAGTAGGCGGCAGCGCGCGTGGCCGGCGCACTGATGGCCGCGGCAAGCTGGCTGTCGCCGATCATGCCCTGCGCGCGCATGGCCGAGAGCACCACCTGCGCCCGTTCCTCGGCCGCCTGCGGGTCGCGCGCCGGAGAAAGCCGCGACGGCGCCTTGAGAAGCCCGGCAAGCAAGGCAGCCTCGGAGAGGGTGACATCGCGCGCGGGTTTGTTGAAGTAGCGTCTCGATGCAGCCTCGACGCCATAGGCGCCGGAGCCGAAATAGACGCGGTTCAGATACATCTCGAGGATCTGCGCCTTGGTGTGCCTGTGCTCCAGCCACAGGGCGAGCAGCACTTCCTGCACCTTGCGCTCGATGGTGCGGTCGGGCTCCAGGAACAGGTTCTTGGCCAATTGCTGGGTGATGGTGGACCCGCCCTGGGTGATCCGCCCCTCGGCGAGGTTTTCCACCATGGCGCGGGTGAGGCCGATGGGGTCCACGCCCCAATGGGAATAGAAGCGCCGGTCCTCGATGGCGATGACCGCCTGCGGGATATGGGGCGACATCTCGTGCAGGCCGACCGCCTCGCCACCCGTCATGCCGCGATTGGCGATGAGCTTGCCGTCGACGGAAACGATCTTCACATTGGGCGGCCGGTTGGGAATGCTCCAGGTCGTGGCGGCCGGCATCTTCGCACCGTAGAAGGCGGCAATCCCCACGCCGGCGATGCCGGCCCACAGCATGAGCACCAGCGACCAGTAGGCGAGGCCGCGCAGAAGGCGGAAAAAGCCCCGCCCGCCCGCGCGGCGGCGCGAGCCCTTCCGCTTCGACGTGCGTTTCCTGCGGCGCGCCGGCGGCAGCACGCGGTCCGACTGGCCGGCCGAACCCGTGCGCTTGCGCGCCGAAGCGGGCGTGCCGAAAGTCGGCTCGATGCGCTTCTTCTGCTTCCGTTTGGCCATGCCCCACAAGGTCCTCGTCTTCGCGCCTATTCAAGCGCCCGACCGTGCGGTGCACGCTAATGGCGGCGGTTTAAGGGGCCGTTAAGCGTTTTCCACCGCGGCCCACCGCGCATTAACCGTTCGCTGGTAAGCGGCGGCTATCCTCAAGTCACGGAACAGGGGGTTGCGGCTTGCAGGTACAATCCAACGGAAGCACACGGCAGCGCGTCGAGTGGGTGGACGCGGCGAAGGGGCTTTGCATCATCATGGTGGTCATGATGCACTCGACGCTCGGCGTCGAGCTGGCGGCAGGCCGGGAGGGCTTCATGCATCAGGTGGTCGCCTTCGCCCGGCCTTTCCGCATGCCGGACTTCTTCCTCATTTCGGGTCTCTTCCTCGGTTTGGTGATCGACCGTCCCTGGCGGCGCTATCTCGACCGCAAGGTAGTGCATTTCGCCTATTTCTACGTGCTGTGGCTGACCATCCAGTTCGCCTTCAAGGCGCCGGGAATGGCCACGGAAGCCGGCTGGGGGACGGCCCTCGAGGCCTATCTGCGCGCCTATGTCGACCCCTTCGGCACGCTCTGGTTCATCTATCTCCTGCCGGTCTTCTTCGTCTTCACGCGGCTCGTCAAACGGCTGCCGCTCTGGCTCGTCTTTCTCGGGGCGGCCCTGCTCGAAGCGCTGCCGGTCCACACGGGCTCGGTCATCGTGGACGAGTTCTGCGGGCGCTACGTCTTCTTCTTCGCCGGCTATGCCTTTGCCGCCCGGTTCTTCGCCTTTGCTGCATGGGTGCGTGCGCATCCGGGCGCCTTCGCCGGGCTGGCACTCCTATGGGCGCCGCTGCACGGGTTCCTCGTTTTCACGCCGGTGCCGGAGAGCCTGGCCGCCTGGCTGCAGCCGGAAGCCGGCTATTCCGGCGCCACCGGCGGGTTTTCGGAGCTGCCGCTCGTCTCGCTCCTGCTCGGGCTCGCCGGTGCCATGTTCATCGTCGGCGCGGCGGCCCTCCTGTCGCCCGTACGGCCGATGCGGTGGCTGACCTGGCTGGGCGGACATTCGATCGTCGTCTATCTGGCCTTCTTCCTGCCCATGGCGACGACACGCGTCCTGCTTCTGAAGACGGGAATCATCGCCGATGTGGGCCTCGTCTCACTCATGGTCACGCTCGCCGGCGTGGCCGGGCCGGTGGTGCTCTACGGCCTCGTTCAGTGGACGGGTTACGGCCGGTTCCTCTTCGAACGGCCGGCCTGGGCGCGGATCGAACGGACGGGCACCGGGGCGCAACCGGCACGGATGGCGGCCGGTTAGTTCCCCGCCAAATCGGCACTCCGTCGGCCCCTCTGGCCCCAGGGCAGTCGCATGTGAAAGATTTGCCACGTGGCTACAACAGTGCCGTCACCCGGAAAGCCGAAGGCTTATCCGAGGCCCATTGGCCAGAAGATCATCGAGCACGGCCCGGTTCTCGTCCGGCTATGTTCGTGCCGGCAGCGCTTTGTGTGGAGAGCGGCCGCGCCTCTCAATGGATCCCGGCTCGGCGCGGCTTCGCGGCTCGGCCGGGATGACGGGGGAGAGCAGAACCCCGCGCCTCAACTGTGGGAGAAGATATCCTGGTCCTCCCAGCCCATCAGGTCGAGCCGGGCGCGGGTGGGCAGAAACGCGAAGCACGCCTGCGCCTCGCGCAAGCGGTTCTCCCGCTCAAGCCGGCCCATGAGCGCATCGCGCAGCTGATGGAGATAGAGCACGTCCGAGGCGGCGTATTCGAGCTGTTCCGGCGTCAGCTTTTCGGCCGCCCAGTCCGAAGACTGCTGCGCCTTCGACAGGGTGACGCCGATCAGCTCGCCGCACAGCTCCTTCAGGCCGTGGCGGTCCGTATAGGTGCGGGTGAGGCGGGAGGCGATCTTGGTGCAGAAGAGCGGCTCGGCCATGACGCCGAAGGCATGGTAGAGCACGGCGATGTCGAAACGGGCGTAGTGAAAGAGCTTGGTGATGCGGTTGTCGCCGAGCAGCGCGGTGAGGTTCGGCGCCTGATTCTGACCGGCGGCGATCTGCACCACGTCGGCGGTGCCGTCGCCCGGTGAAAGCTGTACGACGCACAGCCGGTCGCGGTGCGGCTTCAGGCCCAGCGTTTCGGTGTCGATGGCGACCGCCTCGACATCGTAGCGGGAAAGATCGGGCAGGTCGTACTGATGAAATCTGATCGTCATGAATCCTATCCGCGTGCGAGCGCAGCCAGGATGCGCGCCCAGGAGCGCTGCCCCTTGTGGAAGGAGCTGAGCTCGTATTTCTCGTTGGGTGAATGAATGCGGTCGTCCGAAAGGCCGAAGCCGACCAGCAGCGAATCCATGCCGAGCAGCGTCTGGAAGTCGCCGACAATGGGAATGGAGCCGCCCATGGCGATGGTGACCGCCGGCTTGTCCCACTCTTCCGAGAGCGCGCCCTGGGCGGTGGTGACGAGCGGCGAATCGTAGGAAAGCTGGATGGCCTTGGAACCGCCGTGCGGGGCGAATTCGACCGTGCAATCGGCCGGAATGCGCTCGCGCACGAAGGCGCGGAAGGCTTCGCGGATCCGGTCCGGGTCCTGCTCGTGGACAAGGCGGAAAGAGACCTTGGCCGACGCCTCGGCCGGGATGACCGTCTTGAACCCCTCGCCCGTATAGCCGCCGATGATGCCGTTGAATTCCGCCGTCGGCCGCGCCCAGACGAGCTCCAGCGCGCTGCGCCCCTTCTCGCCGGCGGGCACGGAAAGCCCCATCGGGGCGAGCATGCTTTCGGCCGTCTCACCGAGCTTGTTCCAGCTTTCGAGCACCTCCGGCGGGGTCTCCTCCACCCCTTCATAAAAGCCTGGAATGGTGACGCGGCCGTCCTCGTCGTGCAGGTCGGCCAGAGCCTTGGCGAGGATGCGGATCGGATTGGCGGCCACGCCACCGAAGAATCCCGAATGCAGGTCGCGATCGGCCGCCCTGACCTTCACTTCCTCGCCGACGAGACCGCGCAGGCCGACGCAGATGGCGGGTGTTTCGCGGTTCCACATGGTGGTGTCGCAGACCAGCGCGACATCCGCCTTCAGCTCCTCGGCATGGGCCTTCAGGAAGGGTTTCAGGGAAGGCGATCCCGATTCCTCCTCGCCCTCGAAGAGGATCGTGACCCGGCAGGGCAGCTTGCCGTTGACGGCCTTGTAGGCGCGGCAGGCCTCGACGAAGGTCATGAGCTGGCCCTTGTCGTCGGACGTGCCGCGTCCGGTGATGACCTTGCGGCCAGGCTCGACTTCCTTCAAGGCCGGCGCGAAGGGATCGCTCTCCCACAGCCCCAGCGGGTCGACCGGCTGCACGTCGTAGTGGCCGTAGAAGAGCACGTGCGGCCCCTCTCCCTCGTGATGGGCAACGACCATCGGGTGGCCCGGCGTCTCGCGCAGATCGGCGGCAAAGCCGATCGAACGCAGATCCGCCACCAGCCATTCGGCCGCCTCGCGGCAGGCCTGCGCATAGGCGGGATCCGTCGAGATCGACGGAATCGCCAGCAAGCCGAAAAGCCTCTCGAGACTGTCGTCCAGCGCACCGTCGAGATGCTCCAGCACCGGCGCGATATCGTTCATGTCCCGTATTCCTCAACTTGGTCGGCCGACCGCATTGGTGCGGCCGCGGTGTCCGAACATATGAAAGGGGCCGCAGACGGCCCCTTTCCGCCCTTCAAGGTGTCGCTTACCAGTACGGGCAGCTGTTGTCTTCCAGGTAGTTGTGAACTTCGATCTCGCCGGCGATGATGTCGGCCTTCGCCTCCTCGACGGCGGTCCTCATCTCCTCGGTGATGAGGTCCTCATTATGCTCGTCGACCGCATAGCCGACGGCATCCTCGGCAAGCCCGAGGTCCTGCGCGCCATAGGTGAACTCCCCGTTCATGGCATCCATGAAAGCGTTGTAGACGGCCACGTCCACGCCCTTGACCATGGAGGTCAGCACATGGCCCGGGTGCAGGTAGTTCTGATTGGAATCCACGCCGATGCCGAGCTTGCCGGCATCCGCCGCCGCCTGCAGGACGCCGACGCCCGTGCCGCCGGCGGCGTGATAGATGACGTCCGCGCCCTGGTCGATCTGCGTGCGTGTGATCTCGCCACCCTTGGTCGGGTCGTTCCAGGCCGCCGGCGTATCGCCCGTATAATTGCGGATCACCCGGGCTTCCGGATCCGCGGCCTTGACGCCGCCCACATACCCGCACTCGAACTTACCGATGAGCGGCACCTGCATGCCGCCGACGAAGCCGACCGTCCCGGTTTGGGAAGCCATGGCCGCCAGCATGCCGACGAGATAGGATCCTTCCTGCTCCTTGAAGGTGATGGAGCGCACATTCGGCTGGTCCACACGATCATCGATGATGGTGAAGCTTACGTCCGGATAGTCCGGTGCCACCTTGTCGAGGAACTCGACCCAGGTGAAGCCGGCCATGACGATAGGATTGCGGCCGCGTTCGGCGAAGCGGCGCAGCGCCTGCTCGCGCTGGGCGTCGTTGGAAATCTCGAACTCGACGTACTCGACGCCCGATTCTTCCTTGAACCGCTCCGCGCCCATATAGGCCATCTCATTGAACGACTTGTCGAACTTGCCGCCCAGATCATAAAGCAGCGCCGGCGCGAACTCCTCCTGGGCAACGGCCGTCGTCGCCATCGCAGTTGCAGCCACAAGGCCGAGAACGATACGCTTCATGTGATCCACACCCTGTCGGTTTCTTCAGATTTTGAGGCGGGCCGGTTGCAGAAACGGCGCCGCCCGCCCGGCAGGCTTGACCCTGCCCGCGCTCACCTTTGCACGGGCAACGGGAAATTTCACGCGGAAAATGGCGCCGGTCCCCGCCCTCTGCGCGCCCGGAGAAGGACCGGTTCAGCGGCCCTAGGCCGCCGCGCCGCCGGCCACCGGACAGGTCACGCCGGTGCCCTTCAAACCGCAGTAGCCGCCGGGATTCTTGGCCAGATACTGCTGATGCTCGGCTTCGGCGAAATAGAAGTCCGGCGCCGGCCCGATCTCCGTCGTGACGGGGTCGGCGCCCGCCGCCCGCAGCGCCTCGGCATAGGCATCGCGCGAGGCGCGCGCCTCGGCAAGCTGTGCATCCGTGGTGGCATAGATCGCCGAGCGGTAGGTCGTGCCCACGTCATTGCCCTGGCGCATGCCCTGGGTCGGGTCATGGCCTTCCCAGAACAGCTTCAAAAGCGTCGAAAAGGATACGGCCTGTGGGTCGTAGACCACCAGGACCACCTCGGCATGGCCGGTCAGTCCGGTCGTGGTTTCCCGATAGGTGGGGTTGGGCGTCAGGCCGCCGGCATAGCCGACGGCGGTGACCCACACGCCCTCAACCTGCCAGAACAGACGCTCCGCGCCCCAGAAGCAGCCCATGCCGAACAACACCTGTTCGGTGCCTTCCGGATAGGGGCCCTTGAGCGGACGACCGCTGACGAAGTGATGCGCGGCCGTGCGGATCGGTTCATCCCGGCCGGGCAGCGCCTCTTCGGGCGAGGGCATCCGCAGCTTCTTTTCCGACATCTGGAGGAACATCGATCTCTCCTTCCTCTTCGAGCAGTTCCCGCAAACATGGGAACCGGTTTTCTGTGAACTGCGCAAACCGCACGATCGGGCCTAGCGGGGAATGGAAGCATAAGTCCCGTGTCGCGGTCGCCGGTGGCCGGCGGCGTAGAAAACGAGCGCGAGCGCGGCGAACACGGCCCAGCCCGGCAACGAAAGGATCGCGGTCGCCACCGGATCCCACAGCCAGGGATGAACGTCGATGACGGCGTCGCCGACCGATCGATACGTCTCGGGCGAGACCGCCCGCCAGCTTTCACCGAGAGGCGTGAAGGTCAGCGCCTCCACGGCAACCGTGCGCGTTGCGTCGACCACCGCCATGATAACGGCGACCGCGAGGGAAAGCATCGAAAGCAGGCGCAGGACAAAACGCATGGTCGGACCCGTGGGCGATGGCTCCCCATGAGATAGGCGCGGGCGGCACCGATGGCAATCGCCGCGGCGCGGCGCGACGCGAAAACGTGAATGCCCGTGAGGTCTTGGCATTTGCCGACAATTCGACTAGATGAGCCCCGGGCATGGCGATGCCCCATGCGGTCTTGGCGACAATGCCGCATGCGGAGAGGTGGCCGAGTGGTTGAAGGCGCACGCCTGGAACGCGTGTATACGGGAAACCGTATCGAGGGTTCGAATCCCTCTCTCTCCGCCACTTCGGTATAAACCGGGAACGCCGATCCCGCCGACTTTCCCTCCCTCGGCGGCTACAAGCGTCCTCAACAGGGTGCCTTCCGTTCCCACGTCCTTGCCCGCTCGGCAAAGCCGGAGCAATGGCCTCTTTCTTGCCCAATCCTTTTCAAGTTGACGCCCCATTGTTCGGACAAAAGCCCGCTCAAACAAAGCAAACGGGTTGGGGACATGATCCGATCGATTGCAAGCCTCGCGCTTGCCATGGGTATTTTTTGCGTCGCATTTCCATCCGCTTCCGGCACCGCGCTGGCGAAGCCGCCCGACGGCGCGGCGGAGGAGAAGCCGGTCTATCGCAGCTATCTGAAGGAGGTCGGCTGCCTGGCCAAGGCGATTTATTTCGAAGCCAGGGGGGAGCCGGCGGCCGGCCAGAGAGCGGTCGCCAGGGTCGTTCTGAACCGCGTCGAAAGCGCCTTTTATCCAGACACGGTCTGCGGCGTCGTCTACCAGAACGAACACATGAAAAACGCCTGCCAGTTCTCCTTCGCCTGCGACGGCGTTCCCGACAGGATCAAGGAACCCAGTGCCTTCGATGCGGCCGAGCACATTGCCGTACGTACGTTCACCTGCAAGCGGACATGCTACAGCCGGAGCCCGCTGGCGCGTTCCACCCACTACCACGCCGATTTCGTCACCCCCTGGTGGGCGGAGAAGCTGGAACGGACCGGTAAGGTCGGACGGCACATCTTCTACTATACGGCGACGATGTAGGCCGGCGGAGCGCCGCCCATCAATTGCCGGCAGCGCCTTTACCGGCGAGCCCCTCGGGCCGATGGTAACCTGGCCCGACGGTCAGTGGCGCATCGGGAAGCGCGCTGTCGCCGATCCGGCTTTGGTAGCTGCGTTCAGTCCGCCAAAGAAGCGTTTCGCCCTCCCGGTCGAGCACCCTGATCGCCACCTTGTAGGGCTTTCCGGCCTCGACCTTGCCGAGCGCGGGCGAGCGCAAGGAATAACGGTCGGTCATGGTGCTCACCCGCTCCATGACGATGAAAGGCGCCCCGCCGGCCGGGTCCTCGAAATGTGCCTCGATGATCGACCCGCTGGCCAGCGGCCGCGTCACCTGCGCCGAGAACCCGTAAAAGACCTCCGCATCGCGGTAATTAAAGACGAAACCGCCGCCGGTAATCGTCAGGTATGGCGCCTCCGACGGGTCTTTCCGCGTCAACCAGCCGATCACGAAAAGTACCGCGCAGAGAGCCAGCGCGATGCCCAAAACCTTCTTTTCCGACCACTGCCAGCGCATCCACCCTCCCCGCAGGCAAAGATCCCGCAGCGGAAACCCATGCAGAAAGACGATTAAACGTCACCTGCCGCCGACATTGTCCAGCGAAAACATTTGTCGGAGCGGGTAAGCAGGGAGGCGCCTCTCCGTCCGGCGAAGCGCGGCGGCGTGGGGCGGAGAGGCAATGCACACGGAAAGTCGCGCCGGCCTACTGGGTGGCTTCGAGATTCACCCTTTGCTCGGCAAGTTGCGTCAGCTTATCGTCGGTCGCCTTCTCGTCCGCCAGGTTGCGCTTCATCACCTCCGCGCAATCCTTGCGGCCGAGTTCCTGTGCCCAGGTGATCAGCGTGCCGTAGCGCGTGATCTCGTAATGCTCCACCGCCTGGGCGGCAGCGATGATCGCAGCATCGAGCACCTTCTTGTCCTCGACCTCGCCGGCCACCTCGTTGGCCTCCTCGATGATGCCGTCCATGGCGGGACAGTCCACACCCTTGGCCTCCAGGTCCATCATGCGGAACACCTCATCCAGGTTCCGCACGTGGCCCTCGGTCTCCTGCAGGTGCTTTTCCAGCCCCTGCTTGAGCTGCGGGTTGCTGGCCTTGTCGATCATCTTCGGCAGCGCCTTGATGATCTGGTTCTCGGCGTAATAGATGTCGCGGAGCGTGTGGACGAAAAGATCGTCCATCGATTTGATGTCCTTGGAAAGTAAACCCATCGCCTTATCCCTTCTTCTGCGGTGACGGCCGGAGCACAGGGTCCGCCCTGTCCGGTCCGCCCCGTCCTAACTCGGCGTCAATGGGTCTGTTCCATGGGTCTGGGCGCCGCCAGCGATCTTTTCGGCCCCCGATTCCGTGACTTTTCGGCAACAGGAGAGCGGTGGGGACATGCTGCCACAGACTCGCCCGGAAGACTCCCATTTTCCGCCATGGAGGCCTGTTTTCCGTTGAACGTGGAAACGGGCGTTCACCGGAAATTCATGCTCCTTCGGCAGAATCTCCGCAGACCGCCGGAAATGGTCAGGACGTGGGCCCATGGGATTGCTCAAACTGTTCATCGGTTGCGCGAAGGTTATCCGCACCTTCTTCGCACCCCGCTATCATCCCGAGCGCCACTACATGCGCGGGCCCGGCCCTGCCTGCGCCAGGCGCGACGGCGATAACCGCTCGGCACACGCCTGAGGGGGTTAGCGGCAGGGTTTCAGCACCACGGGCTCGCCGGGCTCGGTGCCGAGCCCACGGCATGAGCCGCCGGCGCAAAGGCGCCAGCCGCCGCCAGTCGCGCCGGAGGCGGCAAGGCGCAGTTCCGGCACGGTCCTGAGCGACGGCACATAAACCCACCATCCGTTCTCGAAGCGGGCATCCGGCGGCGGCTCCATGCCTGCGCCGGAGCCCTTCACCCGCGCCTCGAGGATCCGCAGGCCCGCGGGCGAGACCCGCCACATCTCCCGCCACTCCACCTTTTCGACCGAATGGGTCCAGGACAGCGTGAAAATCTCGGCGGCGAGGACCGCCGTCCGGCCGGCGGCGAGAACGCAAAGGCTCATTCGGCCGCGTCGCCCGTGCTCCGCCCGGGCGGCCCTGCCGCGACCGCGCGCTTGAAGAAAAAATTCGCCGCAAAGAAGAGCGCGGCAAGGCCGAAGCCGATCTCGTCGGTGATCGGCAGCGCGACGATCAGCGTGAAGGCGGCGGCCGTGCCCAGGCACCGCTCCCATACGGCGAGCGGCCGGCGCAGATAGCCGATGACCGCCGCACCCCACAACGCGATCGCCAGGGACGTCTTGAAGACGATATAGGCGACCGCCGGCACATAGCCGATCGTCTCCGCCAGCGGACCGCCGTCCTGGAGCATGAGGGCGGGGGTGTAAACGGCCATGAACGGGATGATGAAGCCGGCGGCGGCGATCTTGATCGCCTCCATGGAGATCTTCAGCCCGCTTTCGCGGGCGATCGGCCCGGCCGCGAAACAGGCGAGCGCCACGGGCGGTGTCAGATCGGCGAGAATGCCGAAATAGAAGACGAACATGTGGCTGACCAGGAGCGGCACGCCGAGCGCAAGCAGCGCCGGCCCGGCGATCGAGGAGGTGATGATGTAGTTGGGAATGGTGGGGATGCCCATGCCTAAGATGATGCAGGTGATCATGGTGAGCACCAGCGACAGGAACAGGCTCGTCTCGCCCACCGAGACGATGAACTGGCCGAAGGTGTTGGCCGCGCCCGTCAGCGTCATGGTGCCGATGATGATGCCGACGATCGCGCAGGCCACGCCGACGGGAAGTGCGGTCTTGGCGCCCTCGGCCAGCGAGGCGCGGCAGACGTCGAGCGTCCTGCGCCCACCCTCGACGAAGATATTGGCAATGATCAGCAACAGGGCTGCGATGACGATGGCATTGATGCCGTAGCGGAAGAAGCTGGCGGCAACCAGCCCGAGCCCGACCCAGAAGATGATGCGCAGCACCTGGTTCGGCAGGCCGAGCGCCACGGAGCCGCCGAGGATCAACAGAACCGTGAGGGACAGGCCGATCGTCCCGGCGAAAAGCGGCGTGTAGCCGGTAAAGAGGAGGTAGACCAGCACGGCGAGCGGCAGCAGGAGATACCAGCGCTCGCGCAGCGCCCGCACGGGGGACGGCAACTCGTCGTTCGGGAGGCCGTGCAGGCCGTATTTGCCGGCCTCCAGATGCACCATCCAGAAGGCGGAGCCGAAGTAAAGCAGCGCCGGGATGATCGCCGCCTGGACCACCTCGTAATATTCGATGCCCAGGGTCTCGGCCATGATGAAGGCCACCGCGCCCATGACCGGCGGCATGAGCTGCCCTCCCATGGAGGAGGTGGATTCCACCCCGCCGGCGAAGGCGGCCCGATAGCCGAAGCGCTTCATCAGGGGAATCGTGAACTGACCCGTGGTCACGACATTGGCGACACCGGAGCCGGATATCGTCCCCATCAGACCCGAGGAAATGACCGACACCTTGGCCGCGCCGCCGCGCGCATGGCCGACCATGCCTAGCGACACGTCGGTGAAGAGCTTGATCATGCCGGCCCGCTCGAGGAACGAGCCGAACAGGATGAAGAGGAAGATGTAGGTGGCCGACACATAGGTCGGAATGCCGTAGATGCCTTCCGTGCCGTAGGCCATGTGGTCGATGACCTGCGATACGTCGTAGCCGCGATGGTTGAGCGGCGCCGGCAGGTACTGGCCCAGGAAGCAATAGGCGAGAAAGATCCCGGAAATGATCGGCAAGGCCGGGCCCATCAGCACGTAAGCGGCGGCGAAGACGGTGAAGAGCGCAACAACGCCGAAGACCAGATCGCGCGTCAGCGGCATGCCGGCGCGCAGGATGAGCGGCTCGTATTCGACATACTGATAGACCGCGACCGACAGCCCCGCCAGCGCAAGCCCCCAGGCCAGCACCTTCACGGCGCGCCCGGCGCCTTGCGAGGAGGCGACGAGCGGGAAGACGAGCAGCATGAGGAAGCCGACGTGGAAGGCGCGCACCACCTGGCTCGGCAAGGTCACCAGATGGGCCGCGGTGACGATCTGGTAGAGCGAGAACACCACCGCGATCCACATGAGCAGCCGGCCCTCGAACGAGGGCTGGAAGTCGCGGTGCGTGGGGTCCTGGAGGTCAGCCGCCGTCTTTCCGGCGGGCTCTGCGCTGGCGGCGCGGCTCGTCATTCACGCGTTCCCCGGATTTGTGGTTTTCATTTCGGTGGACAGTTCGCGCGCTGCCCTTGATTCCGCACATCCCGTTGCCGCTTTCGCGGCCTTGGACCGCACCCCGTCCGGCGGGGTGCGGCACCGTTTCGGGCGGAATGTCTAGAGCAGGCCCTGCTCCTTGTAGTAGCGCTCCGCACCCGGATGGAGCGGCACGGGAACCCCTTGCGGTCCGTTCTCCGCCGAGATCGCCCTGGCGGCGGAATGGGCGGCGGTCAGCTCGTCGAGATTCTCGAAGAGCTGCTTCGTCATCTCGTAAGCAACTTCCTCGGAGACGTCGGAATGCGTGACGAGGATGTTGGTGATGGCCAATGTCGGCACATCCTGTTCCTGGCCCTCATAGGTGCCGGCGGGAATCGTCGCCGAGATGAAGGGCGCGCCGAGGGTCTCGGCCACCTCCTCCGGCACAGCGACCATGGTCACCGGGACAGACAGCGCCAGGTCCTTGATCGAGGCGACGCCGAGCCCGGCCGACTGCAAGGTGGCGTCGAGCTGCCGGTTCTTGATCAGTTCGACCGATTCGCCGAAGGGCAGGTATTCGGTCTGGGCGAGGTCGTCATAGCTCATGCCCATGGCATCGAAGATGCGCCGTGCGTTGAGCTCCGTGCCGGAGGCCGGCGCGCCCACGGACAGGCGCTTGCCCTTCAGGTCCTCGAAGGTCTCGATGCCCGATTCCTCGGAAGCGACGATCTGGATGTAGTTGGGATAGATGGCGGCGATGCCGCGCAGCTTGTCGAGCTGCTGCGGGAAGCCGGCTTCCTCGTCCGCCTCCCAGGCGGACTTGACGGAGTCGCCCAGCGCGAAGGCGATCTCGCCCCGGCCCTGCTGGAGCAGGTTCAGGTTCTCCACGGACGCCTTGGTGGACTGCACCTGCGTGCGCACGCCCTCGATGTTGTCGCCATAGACCTTCGACAACGCCACGCCGAGCGGGTAGTAGACGCCCGAGGTGCCGCCGGTCAGCACGTTGATGAATTCCTGCGCGTTCGCCGCGGCCGCGTTGAGGCCGAGGCCGAACGCCACCGCGCCGGCGACCAGGATGTTCCGTTTCATGTGCAACATTGCTCCTCCGCTTGCTTTTTTCAGCGCCCTGGAAAGGACTGGATATCGGCTCCCGCGACACGGAACAAAAGCCCGGCCGCGCGGCTCAGCCGGCACAATAGCGGCAAGTGTCGCCGGGCGAAACAGGATTCGAGACGGCCGCTACCCCCTCTCGGAGAACATCGCCTGCAGCCGCGCGAACGGCATCACCTCCTGGGCGAAGGTGAATGTGCCTTCTTCCAGCATCTCCCGGGCGGCGCGCTCGACCGCGCCGAAGGCAAGATTGGTGAGCTTGGAGCCGAGCGAGATGCGCTTGGCGCCGGCTTCGGCCAGTGCGGAGACGGAGAAATCGGCCGTCGCCAGTACGTTCACCGGCTTGCCGGCGGCGGTACAGACGGCGCGCACCTGGTCGAGCTCGCTCAGCCCCGGTGCATAAAGCACGTCGGCGCCCGCCTTCTCGAAGGCCTGCAGCCGGGCAATCGTGTCTTCGAGATCTGCGCGGCCCCACAGGAAGTTTTCCGCCCGCGCGGTGAAGACGAAGTCGCGTTTCAGCGAGCGCGCCGCTTCTGCCGCCGCGGCGACGCGCTCCACCGCCAGCGAGAAATCATAGATGGGCCGGGCCGGGTCGCCGGTCGCGTCCTCGATCGAACAGCCGGCAAGCCCCGCCGCCTCCGCGGCGAAGACCGTCTCGGCAGCGCTGTCCGGGCTCTCGCCCTTGCCGTGCTCCAGATCGGCCGAGACAGGAAGAGGCGTGGCCGCGACGATCTCCCGGCAATGGTCCATGCGTTCCTCGAAATGCACGCCGCCGTCGGGCAGGCCGCGCGAGAACGCGTAGCCCGCACTGGTGGTCGCCAGGGCCTTGAAGCCGGCCGCGGCAAGCAGCCTGGCCGTGCCGACGTCCCAGGGATTGGGGAGGACGAAGACACCTTCGTCCTCGTGAAGTGCACGGAAAATCGAGCCGATGTCGCGCATGGTTCCGTTCCATCGAAATTTTCAGACGAGCCGATGAGGCGCGCGGGCGGCGGCGATGTCAAGGGCGCATCGCGCGCATGCCGTCACCCGCGCGAAGCCGCCTCAGACGCTGCCGGTCGATCCGAAGCCACCATTGCCGCGCGCCGTCTCGCCGGGATGCCGCCGCTCCTCCAGTACCGCGCGAACGACCGGCGCAATGATGAGCTGAGCTATTCGCATGCCGCGTGTCACCGCGAAGTCCTCCTCGCCCAGATTGATCAGCAGGACCTGCAGTTCCCCGCGATAATCGGCATCGATGGTGCCGGGGGTGTTGAGACAGGTGATCCCGTGGCGCAGCGCCAGCCCCGAGCGCGGCCGCACCTGCCCCTCGAAACCTTCCGGGATCTCCATCACAAAGCCGGTGGGAACGAGCGCGCGCCTGCCGGGAAGCAGGATCACCTGCCGATCCTCGGGAAGGGCCGCGCGCAGATCCATGCCCGCCGCGGCGGCGGATTCGTAGGCCGGCAGCGGCAGCCCCTCGGCATGCGGCAGGCGCACGATGCCGAGCGTAGGGCCGAAGACCGGCATGGAGGCGGAGGGGTTCACCATGGCTCCTATCTGGCGCCGGTAGGCAGAGGCGTCAATTCCGCCGCCTTCCGCCACGGTGTTTTTCAACGCCTTTCATCAGAACTTGATGAATTGAAGTCGGATTGGCGGACGGCACCCGCCCTGAGAGTGGAGGCACACACTACCCCGCCTGATTCCCAGCCGCCGACATGCGGCCTTCAGCCCTGGCGGGCCAAAAGGTCGGCGAAACGCTGCAGGTACAGCGGCCATCCTTGATCGTCGGCAACACCGTCGCGCACGCCTTCCCAGCCCTCGTCATGGCGTTCCAGGTTTCGATGCTCGATCTCGACGCGGGTGCGATGTGCCGCCTCTGCGGTAAACCGCACCTCCCACTCACTGGTCCTGTCCGGGTCGGTCTCGATCTGCCATTGCGGATTGATGTTCCAGCTGAGCAGCACCCGATTGGGCGGTTCGTAGGCCAGAACGCGCGCCCAGCGGCATTCGCTGCCGTCGACGCCGCGGTCATAGAGATAGCCACCGACCCAAGGCTCGAAGACCGTCTCGGCGATCGGAACGGCGAGCAGATTGTGCTCGGCGGGTTTGAAACGGCCGAACTCCTCGGTGAAGACCTTGAATGCGCGCTCGACCGGCGCCTCGACCGCGATGGACTTTTTCACGGACGTCTCTGCTGCACGCTTGTTCATTGTGCCTCCTCCTCCGGGGGGGTCCTCGACGGCCGTCCTGTAGGCCGCCAGCGTCTTGCTCCAAAACCGATCGAGCTCCGCGCGAAGGTGCGCCAGCCCATCGGGATCGATGTGATAGATGTTGCTGGCGCCCTTGGGCTCGGCGCGGACGAGCTGCGCTTCCCTCAACACCCTGAGATGCTGCGAGACCGCCGACTGGGTGACCGGCAGGGCCCGTTTGATCTCCGCCACCGAGCGTGGCCGCTCTGCAACCAGTTCGAAGACAGCCCGGCGGGTAGGGTCGGCCAGCGCGGTCAGCTGCGCAATATCATTAGTCATTACTAATGATTAGTAGAAACTAATGTAATAGTCAATCTGGGCTGAAATGCGCCCGCAAGCTCCCTATATACAGCCCGATTTACATTCGACAGCGGCGGCCATGGCTGCTAAGAGCCCGGCCGTCAAAAGGACTTCAGGACATGGCCGATAAAATCGCCGACGCGGTGGCGCGCCGCCGCACCTTCGCGATCATTTCGCACCCGGACGCGGGCAAGACGACGCTGACGGAAAAGCTGCTTCTGTTCGGCGGCGCCATCCAGCTCGCCGGCGAGGTCAAGGCGAAGAAGAACCGCGTGCATTCGCGTTCCGACTGGATGAAGATCGAGCGCGAGCGCGGCATCTCGGTCGTCACCTCGGTGATGACCTTCGAATATGGCGACCATGTCTTCAACCTGCTCGACACACCCGGCCACGAGGATTTCGCGGACGACACCTACCGCACGCTGACGGCGGTGGATTCGGCCGTCATGGTGATCGATGCCGCCAAGGGCATCGAGCCGCGCACGCTGAAGCTCTTCGAGGTGTGCCGCCTGCGCGACATTCCTATCATCACCTTCGTCAACAAGCTCGACCGGGAAAGCCGCGACCCCTTCGAGATCCTCGACGAGATCGAGGAGAAGCTGGCGCTTGACACCGCGCCTGTCACCTGGCCGATCGGCCGCGGCAGGAGCTTTTCGGGAACCTACCACCTGGCCGACAACACCATTCGCCATTCCGATGCGGACGTGCGTCCCATGCCCGTCAACGGGCCGGAAGCCGATGCCGTTTCGGGGCTCTTGCCGGAGCACGAGCGCGAGGCCTTCGTCGAGGAGATGCTGTTGGCGCGGGAGGCCTGCAGACCCTTCGACCTCGCCGCCTTCCGCGAGGGGCACCTCACGCCGGTCTATTTCGGCTCGGCACTCAGGAATTTTGGCGTGCGCGACCTGATCGAGGCGCTGGGGGCCATCGGGCCGGCGCCGCGCGCCCAGGATGCCGATGCGCGCAAGGTCGAGGCGACGGAGGAGAAGATGACCTCCTTCGTCTTCAAGATCCAGGCCAACATGGACCCCAATCACCGCGACCGCATCGCCTTCGTGCGCGTATGCTCGGGCAAGCTCGAGCGGGGCATGAAGGCGAAGCTGGTGCGCACCGGCAAGCCCATCAGCCTTTCCGCCCCGCAGTTCTTCTTCGCCAAGAGCCGGATCACCGCCGACGAGGCCTTCGCCGGCGACGTGGTGGGCATTCCCAATCACGGAACGCTGAGGATCGGCGATACGCTGACCGAGGGCGAGGAGCTTCTCTTCCGGGGCGTGCCGAACTTCGCTCCGGAGATCCTGCGCCGCGTGCGGCTTTCCGACGCGATGAAGGCGAAGAAGCTGAAGGAAGCCCTGCAGCAGATGGCGGAGGAAGGCGTGGTGCAGCTCTTCACGCCGGAGGACGGCTCGCCGGCCATCGTCGGCGTCGTCGGCGCCCTGCAAATCGACGTGCTGAGGGAGCGGCTGAAGAACGAATACACCCTGCCGGTCGATTTCGAGGCGGCGCGCTTTTCCGTCTGCCGCTGGATCGCGGCCGACGACCGCAGCGAGCTGGAACGCTTCATCGCCGCCCATCGCGGCGACATCGCCCGCGACCTGGACGAAGATCCGGTCTTCCTCGCACCGCACCAGTTCGGCCTCAATTACGAAGCCGAGCGCTGGCCGGCCATCCGTTTCACCGCCGTCAAGGACTATCAGGTGCGCGAGGCGGCCTAGACAATCAAAGGTTGTGGAAACTCCGCCTTTGCAATTGAAAATGTCCGGCCCGGCCTCTAGCCTGGCAATGCTTGTTCCTGCGTAGAGCGCGTGTGTTTGGCGTAGGCTTTATGACCATGCGGGCGCATTGCGCGGTGTGGCTGCGCGCGCCACGAGGCGAGATCGCCGCGTGCGTCCCATGGTCGGATTTTTCAGCCGGCGCCGTTGCCACGGTCCCGGCATAGGGTTCCAAGTAAAAACCCGTCTCATTCTCCCCCTTCGCTGTGGTATAGTTTTCCTTTGCCGGTCCCATCACGCCCATTTCAGTGCTCAATAAAAAAGTGGACCGCACCTATCCTAGTGGAAAGCCGCTTCAAGCAGGGAGAGAAGCCATGGGCCTTCGCATCAATGATACCGCGCCGGATTTCACGGCCGAGACCACACACGGCACGATCAACTTCCATGAGTGGATCGGCGACGGCTGGGCCGTGCTCTTCAGCCACCCGAAGAACTTCACCCCGGTCTGCACCACCGAGCTGGGTGCGATGGCGGGGCTCGAAGACGAGTTCAAAAAGCGCAACGCCAAGATCATCGGCATCTCGGTCGACCCGGTCCAGGACCACGAGCGCTGGAAGGAGGATATCCAGAAGGCGACCGGATTCGCGGTCGAGTATCCGCTGATCGGCGACAGGGAGCTGAAGATCGCCAAGCTCTACGACATGCTGCCGGCGGATGCCGGCGACTCGTCCGAGGGGCGCACGCCGGCCGACAACGCGACCGTGCGCACAGTCTACGTGATCGGCCCGGACAAGAAGATCAAGCTGGTCCTGACCTACCCGATGACGACCGGGCGCAATTTCGACGAGATCCTGCGCGCCATCGATTCGATCCAGCTCACCGCAAAGCACCAGGTGGCCACGCCGGCCAACTGGAAGCTGGGCGAGGACGTGATCATCACGCCCGCCGTTTCCAACGAGGACGCGACCCAGCGTTTCGGCTCGTTCGAGACGGTCCTGCCCTATCTCAGGAAGACGAAGCAGCCTTCGGCCTGAGTCGGCCGGGGCCGGCCGCCACAGATCGGCCATCGTAATGGAAAAGGCTCCGTCCGGTTCGGGATGGAGCCTTTTTCATGGCGTTGCGTATTGCTGCCACTTCCTTGTTTCTTCTCGCCGCTTCCGCCGCTTCCGCCGCTTCCGCCGCCTCCCCCGAAGCGTGGGAGGCGTTCAAGGCCGATATCGAAGGCAAATGCTTTGCCGCAACCACCACGCTTGAGGACAAGACCGCCTGGGTCGACCCTTTCGGAACGGAGAGTTACGGCATTGCGGTTGTAACCGGCCGGTCCCGATACGCCGACGGGCGCCAGTTCGTCGTCTGCGTCTACGACAAGGCAACCAAAACGGTGGAGACCCTGTCCGAGACCGACCTACAGGTCCTCATGCCGGATCGCTGACTGCGGCGAAACGTCCAAAAGCCCTCCTCCACTTCCCAGGGGGTGCCTTTTTGCATCCGGCTTTCGGAACGCAGCCCTACATCGCTGCTATTGGCAATGGCGCCCATACGAGTGATCGGCTATGGTCGCGCCGTTTTTCGAGGGAGAGCAATGTCGGACGAGCGCACCACGATTTCGGGCGGAATGGAGACGGCCTTCGGTTTTCGCCGCGTCGGCGAGGGCGAGAAACAGGGACTCGTCAACGACGTGTTCCACCGTGTCGCCGAGCGCTACGACCTGATGAACGACCTCATGTCGGGCGGGCTCCACCGCGTCTGGAAGGATGCGATGGTGACCTGGCTCGCGCCGCCGCGGCGGCCGGGCTTCAAGGCGCTGGACGTTGCCGGCGGCACGGGCGATATCGCCTTCCGCATCGTCGAGGCTTCAAATTACCAAGCCGATGCCACGGTGCTCGACATCAACGGCTCGATGCTGGCTGTCGGCCGGGACCGTGCCGAAAAGCGCGGCATTGGCGCCAACCTGAACTTCATCGAGGCGAATGCGGAAGATCTGCCCTTTCCCGACGCCACCTTTGATGCCTATACGATCGCCTTCGGCATCCGCAACGTGCCGCAGATCGCGGCGGCGCTTTCCGAGGCATTCCGCGTGCTGCGGCCCGGCGGGCGCTTTTTGTGCCTGGAGTTCTCCGACGTGCGCATGCCCTTCCTCGACAAGGCCTATGACGCGTGGTCCTTCAACGCCATTCCGCGCATCGGAAGAATGGTCGCCGGCGACGACGAGCCCTACCGCTATCTCGTCGAATCGATCCGTAAGTTCCCCAACCAGGAAAACTTCGCCGAGATGATGCGGACGGCCGGCTTCTCGCGCGTCACCTGGCGCGATTATTCGGGCGGGATCGCCGCGCTCCATTCCGGCTGGAAGATCTGACGCGCGGATGAGCACGATCGGCGCATATCTCCGCCTCGTCCGCGCGGGCTGGATCCTGTTGCGTGAAGGCGTCATTGCCGCCCTGCCGGTGGACCAGCTCGAGGGCATGCCGCGGTTCGGCTGGCGCCTCGCCAAGCTCATCTCGCGCAGGCGGGCGGGCGCGCGCGATCGCCCGGAGCGGCTGGCGATCGCCGTCGACCGGCTCGGCCCCTCCTATGTTAAGCTTGGCCAGTTCCTGGCCACCCGTCCGGATGTGGTCGGGCACGAGATGGCGCTCGATCTGGCGAGCCTGCAGGACCGGATGGAGACCTTCCCCGAATGGCAGGCGCGCGCGGCCGTCGAAGCCTCGCTCGGCGCGCCGGTGGAGAAGCTCTATACCGGGTTCGGCGCGCCCGTGGCCGCCGCCTCCATCGCCCAGGTGCACGAGGCCAAGATCCTGCGCGAAGGCGAGATGCAGCGCGTGGCGGTGAAGATCATCCGCCCCGGCGTGCGCCGCCGTTTCTACAACGACCTGGAAAGCTATTTCCTGGCCGCCCGGCTGCAGGAGCGCTTCATCCCCGCCGCACGGCGCCTGAGGCCGGTGCAGGTGACGGAAACGCTCGCCCAGACGACGAAGATCGAGATGGACCTGCGGCTGGAGGCCGCCGCCATCTCCGAGCTTCACGAAAACACCAAGGACGACCCGGGTTTTCGCGTGCCGTGGGTCGACTGGCGCCGGACGGGCCGCGATGTCCTGACGCTCGAATGGATCGACGGCACCAAGATGTCGAACATCGAGGCGCTGCGGATTGCTGGCCACGATCTGGAGGGGCTTGCGGTCACGCTGATCCAGACCTTCCTGCGGCACACGCTGCGCGACGGCTTCTTCCATGCCGACATGCACCCAGGCAATCTTTTCGTCGAGCGCGACGGCACCATCGTCGCCGTCGATTTCGGCATCATGGGCCGTGTCGGCAAGAAGGAGCGGCGCTTCCTTGCCGAGATCCTCTACGGCTTCATCACGCGTGACTTTCGCCGGGTGGCCGAAGTGCATTTCGAGGCCGGTTACGTGCCGGCGCATCACGACGTCGCCGCCTTCGCCCAGGCCCTGCGGGCGATCGGCGAGCCGATCCACGGTCAGCCCGCCGAAACGATCTCCATGGCCCGGCTTCTGACACTTTTGTTCGAGGTGACAGAGCTCTTCGACATGCAGACCCGGCCCGAGCTCCTGCTCTTGCAGAAGACTATGGTGGTGGTAGAGGGCGTGTCGCGCACGCTCGATCCGCATTTCAACATGTGGAAGGCGTCGGAGCCCGTGGTCTCCGAGTATATCAAGGCCAATCTCGGCCCGCGCGGCATGGTGACGGACGCGCGTGACGGGCTCAACGCACTGGTTGCACTCGTCCGCCAGGTGCCGGAACTGGCCGCCCGCACGGAGCGCCTGTCACGCGAAATCGAGTCCATGGCCGCGCACGGCCTGCGCCTCGACACGGAAACGGCGGAAGCCATCGGCCGCGCCGGAGCGCGGCACACGCGCTTCGGGCGCGTCGCGCTGTGGGTCATCGCTGCCGCGGTTTTCGTTATCATGTGGCAGTTGTTCTGATCATGCGCGGCGGCGGGGCGCAGGTCGCCATTGCTTTTCAAGAGCGACGATTTCGTCCATACGGATGGGGAGCCCGTCGTGAAACCGGCCTGAGGAGGCCTCCGTGAGCCTTTCGGGAAAACGCATCCTTCTCATCATCGGCGGCGGCATCGCGGCCTACAAGTGCCTCGACCTCATCCGCCGCCTGCGCGAGCGCGGCGCCACCGTCCGCTGCGTGATGACCGGGGCCGCGCAGACCTTCATCACGCCGCTTTCTGTCGGCGCGCTTTCGGCCGATCACGTCTTCACCGACCTCTTCGACCGACAGGACGAGCACGACGTCGGCCATATCCGTCTTTCGCGCGAGGCGGATCTGGTTGTGGTCGCCCCGGCGACGGCGGATCTGATGGCGAAGCTCGCCACGGGTCTCGCCAACGACCTTGCTTCCACGGTGCTGCTTGCGACGGACAAGCCGGTTCTGATGGCGCCCGCCATGAACCCGAAAATGTGGGCGCATCCGGCCACGGGGCGCAACCGCGACACGCTCACCGGGGACGGCATCCGCTTCGTCGGGCCGAACAGCGGCGAGATGGCCGAGGGCGGCGAGGCGGGCGAGGGGCGCATGGCCGAGCCGCTGGAGATCGTTGCGGCGATCGAGGATCATTTCGCCGGCCCCTCCGGGCCGCTCACCGGCCGCCGGATCATCGTCACCTCCGGGCCGACACACGAGGCCGTCGATCCCGTGCGCTACATCGCCAATCGCTCATCGGGCAGGCAAGGGCATGCCATCGCCGCGGCCCTGGCGCGGCTCGGCGCCGATGTGCAACTCGTGTCGGGACCGGTGTCGATCTCCGACCCGCAAGGCGTGACGACCATTCATGTCGAGAGCGCGCGGCAGATGCGCGACGCCGTCGAAGCGCTCTTGCCGGCGGATGCAGGCATCTTCGTGGCGGCTGTCGCCGACTGGCGGCCGGCCAATGAGAAGGGCGACAAGATCAAGAAGCGCAAGGGGGAGAATGCACCCGCGCTGGAGCTTGTCGAAAACCCGGACATCCTGGCCGGCATCGGCCATCACAAGCAGCGCCCGGCGCTGGTCGTCGGCTTTGCAGCCGAAACGGACGATCTCGAGCAGAACGCCCGCGTCAAGCTCGAGAAGAAGGGTGCCGACATCATCGTCGCAAACGACGTTTCGCACGACAGCGGTATCGGCGCGCGCGGCGTCATGGGCGGCGCGCGCAACCACGTGAAAATCGTCTCCAAAACCGGTGTTGAGGAATGGCCGGAGACGAGCAAGGAGAAAGTCGCCGAAAGACTGGCGACTTTGGTCGCGGAGCGACTTGGGGCGACTGCACCCTGAAAGCGCGATAGCCTATGCCTCGTGCAGCATGATCAGGTTGCCGCAGGTGTCCTCGAAAATGGCCGTTGTCGGAAAATCGGCATGTTTCTGCGGTTGGCCGCGGAATTTGACGCCTTTTGCCGTCAGCCGTTCATACTCCGCCTGCACATCGTCGCAGCCGAGCGAGGTGAAGGGAATCCCGTGCTCATAAAGCGCCTTCTGGTAGGCCTTGGCGAAATCGTAGCCGGCCGGCTCAAGTGCCAGTTCGGCGCCTGAGCCGTCGGCCGCAACAACGGTGAGCCAGCGCGCGCCGCCGGCGGGGAAGTCATGCTTCTTCTTGAAGCCGAGAACGCCCACATAGAAATCCTCGGCCTTCTGCTGGTCGAGAACCACCACGGAGGAGAGGTTGCATCGGATCATCGTCTCTTCCTTTCGCTTATCGTGTTCCGCTGTTGCACCACTCACCAGGCACCGGACTTCAGATCGATAAGGTGGATGATCGAGGCCGGGCTGGAGATCCAGAAGCCGGCAAAGCCTTCGCCAAGATCTTCGATCTCGTCACAGCGTGCTATACCCGCCTGACGCAGATGCTCCTCGGCGGCACCGATATCGTCCGTCACGACCTCGAGCCAAAGCTCCGCCTGGCTCATTCCCGGAGCGCGGTCGATCCAGAGCTGGTTCATACCGAACTTGAAGCCGACCGCCGGCTGGTGGTGTTCGATCGGTTCGAGGCCCAGAACGTCGCGGTAAAAGGCAACGGTTGCCTCATACTGGTGCGGCGGCACTTTCATGGCGATGTTGCGGCCACCGTTGAATGCGGGCTTCATGGCTTCCTCCTTGCAAGCGTTCTTACGTTCTCATTCCGAGGGCAGTTTCACGTCATAGAGGCCGGCGTTCCGCCGCATCGCGGTCTCGCGTTTCTCCACCGCCCTGCCGGCGAGCATTTGGGACAGGAGGTCGAGAAACGTGTGCCAGCCCATCAGCGTCCGCCCTTCGAAGGCGGGCTGGATCGGGCGGTGGGTGAGGATGAGCAGGACCTCGTCGCCCCTCTCCTCCAAGGCAAACGTCACATTGGACTCGGGGTGGGCGGATTCGGTTTCGTCGCCGTCGAAGACGTTCCATGTGTAGGAGAGCAGGTGGGGCGGCTTCCACCGAGTGACAACGCCGCGAATATGGCCGTCGGCAAGCCGCATCGCGCCGCCCTCGCGCGGCGCGATCCGATAGGCCATTCCCTCGCCGCCGAACCAGACCGGCAACAGATCGGATTCGGTGAGATGCGCCCAGATGCGCTCCACAGGGCCGGGCAGCATGCGTTCGAACCGCACGGCCCGCTCATCGAGGCAGTATCCCTTTTCATCCATGGACGCTCTCTCCCGCCGGCCTGTGGCTTGAAACCTTCAATCCTGGGCAAAACGCTTCTGATAATCCGCTTCCAGTTCCGGAATACGCGACCAGAAGCGCTTGGCCCGGCCACCCTCAAGCACGGTGGCGAGGACGCCCAGATGCGCATGCCAGCCGCTGGCGACGTTGGCCATCTCGCCGCGGTCGGCGAGCCTTTTATGGGTAACCACCAGAAGCACCTTCTCGCCTTCCGGAAAGAGCTCGAAAACGACCTCGCTTTCATGCGCGTCCTCTCCCGGCCACGTCATGGCGAGCATCCGCGGTGGGTCGATGTCGAGAATGCGATGCTGCGAGGAAAAGCCCTTCGTGTTCATCTCGGCATATTGTTCGGGTGCCGGCTCGTCCGTGAACTCGGAGTGCTTGAAGAGAAGATTCGCCTCACCTCCGGCCTTCAGCTCCATCTCGCCGCCGGCAAGCCACTGCTTGCGCTTTTCGGGCTCTGTAAGGTAGGCCCAGACGCGTTCGATCGGGCCCGGAAGCAGCCGCTCGAAGCAGACGGTATCGGTGGCCGTTGTGACGCCATAGGCATCCGGATCAGGCACGTTCATTGGATCTCTCCCGTAACAGGCTTATTCCGTGTGGTTCTTCCGCCGCTGCCGCTCGTCCTCGATGAGCAATGCTTCCAGCGTGTCGAGCCGGCGCGTCCAGAAGCGCTCGTAGTAGCGCAGCCAGGCTTCCGCCTCGGCAAGCCGCGCAGCCTCCAGCCGGCAGTAGTGGGTGCGCCCCTCCACGCGGCGGCGCACCAGACCCGCCCCCTCCAGCACCTTCACATGCTTCGACGCGCCGGCGAGCGACATGGAAAAGGGAGCGGCAAGCGCGCTGACGGTGCGTTCTCCCTGCGAAAGCTCGCGCAGCATGGCGCGCCGCGTGGAATCGGACAGCGCATGAAAAACGGCATCGAGTGTGGCGGGACGTTGCTCAACCATGTGGTTGAGAATACCCGATCCATGAAGATAGTCAACCGAGCGGTTTAATTATTGGAAAATCAGTTCAATCCATGCCGCCGATGTCGCTCCAGGCGGCCGCCCGGCGCAGCACGCCCAGGAAGCGTTCGCCGGCGACCTCCAGGGGACCGGAATTGTCGATCGTTATCGCATCGTCGATCAGAAGGCCGCTGTCGGTACCGCGCGCCAGCCGCGCCAGCACCTCTTCGCGCGTCTCGCGCCCGCGCCGGGCCAGGCGCTCTGCCAGCACCTCGGGCGTCGCGGTAATCAGGACCGGCGCGACGTGGGCGTATCGCACCTTGATGTCCGGGACGACGGCGCGCGAGACGTTGGCCACCACGACACCGCCGGCATGCATCGTCGCGTCCACGCTTGCCGGAAGCGCATAGCCGAGCCCATGCGCGCGCCAGCTTAGCGCGAAGCGGCCTTCCGCCCGCGCCCGCTCGAACGCTTCGGCGTCCATCGCATCATGTGCCTCGCCACCGGCTTCGGGCGGTCGCGTGATGATACGGCGGGCAAAGACGATGTCGGCCGCGAGCGCGCCCAGCCGGGGTCTCGCATAGTCGATCAAAGAATCCTTGCCGGCGCCTGAAGGCCCGGCAACCGCCACGAACACCCCATGCCTTATGGGAAAGGGCGTTTCTTCCTGCGTGCGCTCGATGGTTTCGGAGATCATCTACGCCACGCGCGCGCCCTGGCGCCACACGGTGCGCACCACGGGAACGCCTCCGTCCGGCCGCACGCGCACGAGATCGGCGCGCCGGCCCTCTTCGATCACGCCCCGGTCGTCGAGTCCGACGGCGGCGGCGGGATTTTTGGACACCTTGGCGATCGCCCGCGGCAGCCCGATGCTCTCGACCGTCTCGCCCAGGAGGAAGGCGGCCTGAATGAGGCTGAAAGGGACGTAATCGGAGGAAAGGATGTCGAGACTGCCGTTTTCGGCCAATTCCCGCGCCGAGACGTTGCCCGAATGCGAGCCGCCCCGCACGAGGTTCGGCGCACCCATCAGCACCGCCATTCCCGCCGCCTTGGAAGCCTTCGCCGCCGCGGCGGTGGTCGGGAACTCGGCCACGCGCACGCCGTCCATCGCCGCCTCATCCACGTGCTCAAGCGTGGCGTCGTCATGACTGGCGAGAATGATGCCGCGCTCTTGGCAGGCGGCCGAGACGGCGCGGCGGTTGGGCGCGGAGTTTTGCTGCGACTCCTCCTGGCGCCGTGCGCAATAGAGACGAAACGCATCGTCCGACAGTTTCGTCTTGGCCTGGTAGTACACCGCGTAGGACTGAAGATCGGTGAACTGGCGCTGGCCGGGCGAATGGTCCATCAGCGATGCAAGCTTGACGTAGTCGTCGCCGTCGAACAGCGCGAAGCCGGAAAGGCAGTCGGGAACGGAAACCTCGCAGCGCAGATGCAGGAAATGTTCGGCGCGCAGGCGGCCGGCGGCGGCGCTCTCCTCGATCGCGTCGGCGAGGCTGCGCATTTCCTGTGTCTGCACGTCGCCCTCGCCATCCATGCCGACGCGCAGGGCGTCGAATACGGTCGTAATCCCGGACGTGGCGATCTGCGCATCGTGCGCGAGCACGGAGGCGACCGGATGCCACCGCACCTTCGGCCGCGGCGCATAGTGTCGCTCCAGATGGTCCGTATGCAGCTCCACCAGCCCCGGAATGAGGTAATCGCCTTCGAGATCCTCGCCGGTCCGCGCCGGACCTGCCGCGATCTCGGCGATCCGGCCGTCGCGCACCACCAGGCTGCCCTCGATCACCTCATCGGCTAGAACGATGCGGGCATTCTTCAGAACGATTTCATGCATTACTCAGGCAGACTTTCTCTCCCTTGCGCCGCCGAGGGCGTGAAAGGACTTCACGTGGAACGGCGCGCCAAGCTCCGGTTCGGCGAACAGCGCCAGGGAGCCGATCTCCAGCGGCTCCAGGAGGAGCGGACCGAAGAAGAAGTCGATTGCACGCTCCATCCGCTGAGCCTCCGCCGCCGGCACGCGCCCCGTCAGTGTCATGTGGAATCGAAACGCGTCGAAAACGTGAGGATAGCCCCATTGATGGAGATTTTTAAGCTGTTCCGGCGTCAGGTTGTCCGGACTCCGCCGCTCGATTTCCTCCGGCTCGAGCGGCGCGCGGAAAGGCTCGAATTCGCGCACGACATCGGCGGCCAGCCGATCGAGTTCGGCCGAGGGCTCGGCCGGCACCAGGGCAAAGAAGCCGTCGAGCCGTGCCAGCGCCAGCCGCTCGATGCAGACCGGTTCGCGGCTTTCGGCGAATGCGGCCAGTGCGCCGATCAGTGCATCCTCGGTTTTGCCCTCGGCCAGGTGGAAGGGCGCTTTCAACGTCGCATGGAAGCCGTAGCGGCGGGGCGCGGCGGTGTGAAAGGCGATCTCGGCGGCGGAAAACGCGCCGATACCGGAAGGCGGCGGCACCTCGCGGCCGAATGCGCTGCGGCCCAGCCAGCGCTCGGCCACGCGGCCCAGCGGGTCGTGCTTGTCCGGCGTGAAATAGATGGCATAGCGCATGATTCGTTTCCTCGCAGATCGCGACCCAATAGGCGATTTGCATGACAGAAAGACGAACCCCGCTGAAATGCCGGGCCCGGCCTGACGTGGGATGCATTTTCACGCATCCCGCGGCCGGGATCAATGCAGACAGCGCTCTTCCGGTTCCGAGCGCGCTCAGTTGCCCAGGATCGCCGGCAGGCGCAGCCCCTTCTCGCGGGCGCATTCGAGCGCGATGTCGTAACCGGCATCGGCGTGGCGCATGACGCCAGTCGCCGGGTCATTCCACAGCACTCGCTCGATGCGCCTTGCCGCGCCTTCCGTGCCGTCGGCGCAGATCACCACGCCGGCATGCTGGGAAAAGCCCATGCCGACCCCGCCACCGTGGTGGATCGACACCCAGGTGGCACCGGAGGCGCAGTTCAGGAGGGCGTTCAAGAGCGGCCAGTCGGAAACGGCGTCGGAGCCGTCCTTCATCGCCTCCGTCTCGCGATTTGGCGAGGCGACGGAGCCCGAATCGAGGTGATCGCGGCCGATCACCACCGGCGCCTTTAATTCGCCTTTCGCGACCATCTCGTTGAAGGCGAGGCCCAGCCGGTGCCGGTCGCCGAGCCCTACCCAGCAGATGCGGGCGGGCAGCCCCTGGAACGCGATGCGCTCGCGCGCCATGTCGAGCCAGCGGTGGAGGTGATCGTTGTCGGGAAGAAGCTCCTTCACCTTCTCGTCAGTGCGGTAGATGTCCTCCGGGTCGCCGGAAAGGGCGGCCCAGCGGAAGGGGCCGACACCGCGGCAGAAGAGCGGGCGGATATAGGCCGGCACGAAACCCGGAAAGGCGAAGGCGTTTTCCAGCCCCTCTTCCTTTGCCACCTGGCGGATATTGTTGCCGTAATCAACCGTCGGCACGCCGGCGTTCCAGAAGGCCACCATCGCCTCCACATGCCGGCGCATGGAGGCCCGCGCCGCCTTCTCGACCGCCTTCGGATCGCTCTCGCGCTTCTCGCGCCATTCGGCCAGCGACCAGCCCTCGGGCAGATAGCCGTTGAGCGGGTCGTGCGCGGAGGTCTGGTCGGTGACGATGTCGGGCGCCACGCCTCTTCTTACCAGTTCGGGAAAGATCTCCGCCGCATTGCCCAGGAGGCCGACCGATTTCGCCTCTCCGGCTTTCGTCCAGCGCTCGATCATCGCCAGCGCCTCGTCGAGACTTTCCGCCTTCTCGTCGAGATAGCGGGTGCGCAGGCGGAAATCGATGCGGGTCTCATCGCATTCGACCGCCAGGCAGCAGGCGCCCGCCATGGCCGCCGCGAGCGGCTGGGCGCCGCCCATGCCGCCGAGCCCGGCGGTCAGGATCCAGCGTCCCTCGAGGTCGCCGCCATAATGCTGGCGGCCGGCCTCGGCGAAGGTCTCGTAGGTACCCTGCACGATGCCTTGGCTGCCGATATAGATCCAGGAGCCGGCGGTCATCTGGCCGTACATCATCAGCCCGGCACGGTCGAGCTTGTGGAAGTGGTCCCAGTTGGCCCAGTGCGGCACGAGGTTGGAGTTGGCGATGAGCACGCGCGGGGCGTCCGCGTGGGTTCGGAAGACGCCCACCGGCTTGCCCGACTGGACGAGCAGCGTCTCGTCTTCGCCGAGATCCTTGAGCGTCGCAACGATGCGGTCGAAATCATCCCAGGTGCGCGCCGCCCGCCCGATGCCGCCATAGACCACGAGCTCGTTCGGGTTCTCCGCCACCTCGGCGTCGAGATTGTTCATCAGCATGCGGAGCGGCGCTTCGGTGAGCCAGCTCCTGGCGTTCAGCTCCGGGCCGCGCGGCGCCTTCACCTCGCGAATGTTGTGGCGCGGGTCGGTCATCAATCCTGGTCCTTCTTCATGGAAAAGGCGATCTGCTCCAGACGCTCAAGAAGCGCGCGCAGGTGCGGGCGCAGCCGCTCAGCCTTCCCGGCGTCGTAGGCGAAGGGTTCGCTCTCGCTCGCCAGATAGGCGGATTGCACAAGCTCCATCTGGATGGCGTGGACGTTCTCCATCGGCTGGCCGTAGAAGCGCGTCGTCCAGCCGCCGCGGAAGCGCCCGTTGACAACCATGCTGTAGCCGTCCGCCGCGCTGCAGATTTCGCGCGCGGCCTCTTCGATCTCCGGAGCACAGGTGAGCCCGTTGTCGGTGCCGATGTTGAGGTCCGGCAGGCGCCCCTCGAACAGGAAAGGGCAACGGGAGCGGATCGAGTGACAGTCGTAGAGAATCACCACGCCGTGCAGCGCCTTCACCCGCTCGATCTCCGCCACGAGCGCGGCATGATAGGGCCCGTGGAAGGCGGAGAGGCGTGTTACCGATTCCGTCTCGCCGATCCCTCCTTCGTCCTCCCAGATCGGCTGGTTGTCGAAATCGGTTTGCGGGATCAGGGCGGTCGTGTTCTGGCCCGGATAGAGCGTCCTGCCCGACGGGTCGCGATTGGCATCGATGCAATAGCGGTGGAAGGTCGCACGCACGATGGTCGCCGCAGGCAGGAGGCCCGCATAGAGCCTGTCGACATGCCAGTCCGTGTCGCGCAGCTTGCGCCCCTCGGCGTTCAACCGCTCCCATATGTCTTCCGGCACGTGGGTGCCCGTGTGGGGGAACGCCAGGATGACGGGGGAATCGCCCCGGGCGACTTCGACGGGGTTCATGCTGCACTCCTCAGTTCCGGCAGGATCCCGGGCGAGACGCTGGTGTTGAGCCGGCCCGAGCGTACGAGTTCGATTGCCGCTTCCAGATCGGGCGCCATGAAACGGTCGACCTCCAGTGCCGGCACGGCGGAGCGGATCGCCCCATGCGCCTTCATCAGCTCCTCGCTGGACTTGAGCGGCGCACGCAGGTCGATGCCCTGCGCCGCGGTGACGGCCTCGATGGCGACGATGCCGAAAAGATTCTCGCTCATCGCCAGAAGCCGGCGCGCGCCATGGCAGGCCATGGAGACGTGATCCTCCTGGTTGGCCGAGGTGGGGGTGGAATCGACCGAAGCGGGATGCGCCATCTGCTTGTTCTCCGACATCAGCGCGGCGGAGGTCACCTCGGCGATCATCAGACCGGAATTGAGCCCCGGCTTCTTGGCGAGAAACGCCGGGAGGCCGAAGGAGAGCGCCGGGTCGACCAAAAGCGCGATGCGCCGCTGGGCGATGGCGCCGATCTCGCAGATGGCAAGCGCGATCTGGTCGGCGGCGAGCGCCACCGGCTCGGCGTGGAAGTTGCCGCCGGAAACAACCGACCCGTCCGACAGCACCAGAGGATTGTCGGTCACGGCGTTGGCCTCGATTTCGAGCGTGCTAGCGGCCTGGCGCAGTATGTCGAGGCAGGCGCCGTCCACCTGCGGCTGGCAACGGATGCAGTAGGGGTCCTGCACGCGCTCGTCGCCCTCGCGATGGCTCTCGCGGATCTCCGAGCCGTCGAGCAGCCGCCACAACGCCGTCGCCGTGTCGATCTGGCCCTGGTGGCCGCGCAGGGTGTGGATCTCCGGATGAAAGGGGGCGGAGGAACCCATTGCGGCATCGGTCGACAAGGCGCCTGTTATGACCGCCGCGCGCGCCGCGCGATGGGCGCGGAACAGGCCGGCGAGCGCCAGCGCGGTCGAGACCTGGGTGCCGTTGATCAGCGCCAGACCCTCCTTGGCCTGCAGGACAATCGGCGCGAGACCAGCCTTCTCCAGCGCCGCCTTAGCCGGCAAGCGTTCGCCCGCGACCCAAGCCTCGCCCTCGCCGATCATCGCCGCGGCCATATGGGCGAGCGGCGCGAGGTCGCCCGAGGCGCCGACGGAGCCCTTTTCCGGGATGACGGGAATGACGCCGTGCGCCAGCATTCCTTCGAGGAGCCGTACGGTCTCCATCCGCACGCCCGATGCACCGCGGCCGAGCGACATGAGCTTCAGCGCCATGACCAGACGGACGATCCCTTCCTCCAGCGGCGCACCGACGCCGCAGCAATGGGAAAGGATCAGATTGCGCTGCAGGGTTGTCACGTCGCCGGCCGGGATGCGCACATTAGCAAGCTTGCCGAAGCCGGTGTTGACGCCATAGACGGCCGCGCCGCCGGCCACTTCGGCGATGCGCTTTGCGCTGGCTTCGATTGCCGGGTGACAGGCGGGGTCGAGGCGCACTGCCGGACCCTCGCGCCAGAGCTGCTCCAGCGTGTGGATCGAGACGGTACCCGGGGTGAGGGTCAGTGTCATTGCGGTTGCGCCCCCATGACTGCGGCCGGTGAAGGGATCATTCGGCGTCTCCGATGATGAGACGGTGAAGAGGATTGAAGCCGATCCGGTAGGCAAGCTCGGCCGGATGCTCGACGTCCCAGACGGCGAGTTCGGCGCGCTTGCCGGGCTCGACGGTGCCGATCTCCGCGCCGTGGCCCAGGGCGCGGGCGGCCTCGCGCGTGGCGCCGGCGAGCGCTTCCTCGGGCGTGAGGCGGAAGAGCGTGCAGGCCATGTTCATGGCCAGAAGCAGGGAGACGAGCGGCGAGGAGCCGGGGTTGCAGTCGGTGGCTACCGCAATCGGCACGCCCGCCGCGCGCAGCGCCTCGACGGGCGGCAGTTGCGTCTCACGCAGCGTGTAGAACGCTCCCGGCAGAAGCACCGCCACGGTGCCGGCCGCCGCCATGGCGGCAACACCGTCCAAGTCGAGATATTCCAGATGGTCCGCCGAGAGCGCGCCATGGCTCGCGGCAAGCTTGGCACCGCCGAGGTTGGAAAGCTGCTCGGCATGGAGCTTCACCGGCAAGCCGAGCGCGCGCGCGTGTTCGAACACGCGTGCCATCTGCTCCGGCGAGAAGGCGATGCCCTCGCAGAACCCATCGACCGCATCCGCCAGTCCGGCCGCATGCGCGGCGTCCATCCCGGGCAAAACCACCTCGTCGATATAGGCGTCCGGTCTTCCCTTATATTCCGGCGGCACGGCGTGGGCGGCAAGATAGCTGGTCTTCACCCGCACGCGGCGTGCCTCGCCCAGCCCTCGCGCGGCGCGCAGCATCTTCAGTTCGTCCGCGACCGTCAGCCCGTAGCCGGACTTGATCTCAATCGTCGCCACGCCCTCCGCCACAAGCGCATCGAGCCGCGGGAGCGCTCCCCGCACGAGCGCCTCTTCGTCTTCGGCCCGCGTGGCGGCCACGGTGGAAACGATGCCGCCGCCCGCCCGCGCGATCTCCGCATAGCTGGCGCCCTCGAGCCGCATTTCGAATTCACGGGCACGGTTGCCGCCATGAATGAGATGGGTGTGGCAGTCGATGAGGGCCGGGGTGACGAGCCGCCCGCGAAGGCCCGTCTGCTCGGCGCGGACCCACTTTGCGGGAAGATCTTCGCGCGGTCCGGCCCACCGGATGCGCCCATCCTCGATGGCGATGGCGGCGTCCTCAACCAGCCCGTACGGCGCGCCCGAGGGCGCCATGGTGGCAAGCTTCGCTTGTGTGAGAACACTGTGCTTCATCGACTGGGGACACTCATGGCTTTGTCTAGACTTTTGCCGATTATGTATATACAAATTGATTTGTAGATCAGGACGGTGGCGCCATGCAAGAGATTTTCGCCCGAACCGCGCTCACGCCCGCAGGCTGGCAGGACGACGTGCGCGTGACGATCGGCGCCGACGGGCGCATTGCCGCGGTCGAGGCGGGCGCGGCGCCGGCCTCGGCATACCGCGTGCCCGTGCTCCTGCCGGCCTTGAGCAATCTGCACAGCCATACCTTCCAGCGTGCCATGGCGGGCCTTGCCGAGCGCCGCGGGCAGAAGGGCCGGGACAGCTTCTGGACATGGCGGCAGACCATGTACCGCTTTCTCGACCGGCTCTCGCCCGAAGACATCGAGGCCATCGCCGCCTTTGCTTTCATGGAAATGCAGGAGGCCGGCTTTTGTGCCGTTGCGGAGTTCCATTACCTGCACCACCAGCCGGGCGGCGGCGCCCATGCCGATATTGCCGAGCTTGCCGCACGCATCGCCGACGCGGCCGGAGAGACCGGCATCGGCCTGACGCTCCTGCCGGTGCTTTACCGCTACGGCGGCGCCGACCGGCGCCCGCTGGCGGATGGACAATTGCGCTTCGGCAACGATATGGCGGCTTTCGAAAGGCTTATGGCCGGCGCACAGGGGCACCTGGCGCACCTGCCCGCCGATACCGTGCTCGGCGCGGCAGCCCATTCCCTGCGCGCCGCCACGGCAGAGGAGATCCGCACGGTCTCGGCTCTGCGGCCGGAAGCACCCTTCCACATCCACATCGCCGAGCAGGGACCGGAGGTCGAAGAAATCCTCGCCGCCTTCGGTGCACGGCCGGTGGAATATCTGCTGGGTGAGGCGGTGGTGGACCGGCGCTGGTGCCTGATCCACGCCACGCACATGAACGCGGTGGAGACGAGAGAGCTCGCGCGTACCGGCGCCGTGGCCGGCCTCTGCCCCATCACCGAGGCCAATCTCGGCGACGGCGTCTTCAACGGCTCCGCCTTCCGCCGGGCAGGCGGAATGCTCGGCGTGGGCAGCGATTCCAACGTGCGCATTTCGGTGCCCGAAGAGCTGCGTCAGCTCGAATATTCGCAGCGGCTGAAGGACCGGGCGCGCACCGTTCTGGCCGAACCCGGCGCCTCCTGCGGCCGCGCCCTTTACGATACGGCACTGGCCGGCGGCGCCCGGGCGCTCGGGCGGGAGAGCGGCGCATTGGAGACCGGCAGGTGGGCGGACCTCGTTGCCCTCGACCCCGCCGCCTTCGCCGGCCTGGCATCGGGTGACGCGATCCTCGACGGCTGGATCTTCGCCGGCGGCAACGAGGCGGTGACGGACCTCTGGTCGGCGGGGCGCCACAGCGTGCAGGGCGGCCGCCATGTGGCGCGGGAGGCGATCGCCGGGCGCTACCGGGCACGCCTTGAGAAGATCGTCGTAGGCTTATGAGCGCGCGCAGCTCCTTCCGCACGCTCCGTGACGAAATGGCGCGGCGTATCGCCGAGCGGCGCTGGCCGCCCGGCGCACTCATTCCCGGCGAGGAAGCGCTGGCACGCGAGTTCGGCGCCGCAAGGGCGACCGTCAACCGCGCGCTCCAGGAACTGGCCCGCGCCGGCCTTGTCGAGCGCCGCCGCCGCGCCGGCACGCGCGTTGCGCTGCACCCGGTGCGCGAAGCCCGCTTCGTCATCCCACTGGTGCGCCAGGAGATCGAGGGACGGGGGGCAACGTACCGATACCGGCTCCTGAGCCGCGAGGAGCCCTCCCCGCCGGAGATCGTGCGTGCGCGCCTCGGGCTCGACGATGGCGTGCCGCTGCTTCGTGTGCGCTGCCTGCATCTGGCCGACAACGCGCCCTACCAGCTCGAGGACCGCTGGATCAATCTCGACGCCGTGCCGGGTGCGCGAACGGCCGATTTCGAGACGGTCAGCCCCAACGAATGGCTGGTGGAGAACGCACCCTTCACCGAGGCCGAGTTCACCTTCCGCGCCGCGGCCGCGGGCCCGGAGGAGGCGGCCGTGCTGCAACTGCGCGCCGGCGAGCCGGTCTTCGTGGGCGAGCGCATCACCTGGCTGCGCGAGCGCCCGATCACGCTGGTCAGCATGATCCACCCGCCGTCGCACCGCATGGTGACGCGGCTTTGAGACGTCTCGACAAGTCTCGGGGCAGCGGTTAGAGCGAGGGCGGGATGACGTGCGTATCGTACCACGAGCTGCGACGGCGCACCTTCCCAACGCAACAGAGGAAACCGCATGCCCGCGCGCCAGCCGCTCATCGCCCCCTCCATCCTCGCCGCCGATTTCTCGCGCCTGGGCGAGGAGGTCGCCACGGTTGCGGCGGCGGGCGCGGACTGGATCCATCTCGACGTAATGGACGGGCATTTCGTCCCCAACATCACCTTCGGCCCTCCGGTGGTGAAGGCGATTCGCGACCGTACCGACAAGCCCTTCGACTGCCATCTGATGATCGCACCTGCCGACCCCTATATCGCCGCCTTCGCGGAAGCCGGCTGCGACAACATCACCGTTCACGCCGAGGCCGGGCCGCATCTTCACCGTTCGCTGCAGGCCATCCGCAAGCTCGGCAAGAGGGCCGGCGTCTCGCTCAATCCCGCGACGCCGGAGAGTGCGGTCGAGTATGTGCTGGATACGGTCGACCTGATCCTGGTCATGACGGTCAATCCGGGCTTCGGCGGCCAGGCGTTCATCCCGGCAACGCTCGAAAAGATCCGCCGCATCCGGGCCATGGTCGGCGACCGGCCGATCGACATTCAGGTGGACGGCGGGGTATCGACGGAAAGCGCAGGCGCCATGGTGGAAGCCGGCGCCAATGTGCTGGTCGCCGGTTCGGCATTGTTCAGGGGCGAAGGCGAGACCGCCTATGCACGGAACATCGCCGCCCTGCGGGAGGCGGCGGCAAGCACCTGAGGCTTGACCAAGTGCCGCGAACAAGCGACTGAAGAGAAAACGGAGGAAAGAACGATGGCAGCAGTTCCGCCCGTTTGCGAATTCGGATGGCCGGCGGTGGACGCCACCCTGCCCGGCACGGACGGCAAGCAGCACAGGATCTTCGACCAGGCCGGACCGAACGGGCTGGTCGTGGCCTTCATCTGCAATCACTGTCCGTATGTGAAGGCCGTGATCCGCCGCATTGTGCGCGATGCAAACGATCTCAAGGCGCACGGCATCGGCTTCGTCGCCATCAATGCGAACGATGCCGAGACCTACCCCGAGGACTCCTTCGACAACATGGCGGCATTCGCCCGCGAGCACGGCTTCACCTTCCCCTACCTCCACGACGCGGACCAGAGCGTGGCACGCGCCTACGACGCCGTGTGCACGCCGGACTTCTTCGGCTTCAACGCCGATCTGAAGCTGCAGTACCGCGGTCGCCTGGACGCCTCCCGCAAGGAGGAAGGTGCGGGGGATTTGAGGCGCGACCTTTACGAGGCGATGGTCCAGGTGGCGGAGACGGGCAAGGGGCCTCAGGACCAGATTCCCTCCATGGGCTGCTCGATCAAGTGGAAGGATGCAGCGTAAGCAGAGCTGGTTGAAACAACTGCAGCGCTCGAAGGGTGTCATCCCGGAAAGCCGTAGGCTTATCCGGGACCCATTGGAAGAACGTCGTAGCGCACGGCTCCGTCCTCATCCTGGCGTGTTTCGGCGACGCTGCACCGTCTGCGGAGACCGGCCGAGCCAACTCAATGGGTCCCGGCTCGGCGCGGCTTATGCCGCTTGCCCGGGATGACGCGGTTATTTTTGCCGCTCGCCTCACTTGGGAGCACGGCTCCGGTCCACCTCAGTGCGCCTCTTCCCAATTGTCGGCGGCGCGCGCGTCCACCTTCAGCGGCACCGACAGGGCGCGGGCGGGCCAGGCCGCGCCCTCCATCACCGTGCGGATGACGGGGATCGCCGCTTCCACCGCCTCCTCCGGCGCTTCGAAGACCAGCTCGTCGTGCACCTGCAGGAGCATATCCACATTGCCGAGCCCGGCGTCGGCGAGTGCTGCGTCCATGCGGGCCATGGCGCGGCGGATGATGTCGGCCGCCGAGCCCTGGATCGGCGCATTGATGGCGGCGCGCTCGTTGAAGGCGCGCACGGAGGGGTTGGACGAGCGGATCTCGGTATAGTGCGCGCGGCGGCCGAAGATCGTCTCGACATAGCCCTTCTCTCGGCAGTAGGCCTTGGTGCGGTCCATGTAGTCCCGGATCCCTGGAAAGCGCTCGAAATAGCGCTTGATGTAGGCGCCGGCCTCCTCGCGCGGGATAGCGAGCTGGTTTGCGAGTCCGAACGCCGATATCCCGTAGATGATGCCGAAATTGATGGCCTTGGCGCGCCGGCGCACCTCGCCGGGCATGCCTTCCACCGGCACGCCGAACATTTCCGAGGCGGTCATGGCGTGGATGTCGAGCCCGTCGGCGAAGGCCTGCTTCAATTGGGGGATGTCGGCCACGTGGGCGAGCACTCTGAGCTCGATCTGGCTGTAGTCCGCGGAGATCAGCTTGCGGCCGGCGGCGGCGATGAAGGCCGTGCGGATCTTGCGCCCCTCCAGCGTCCGCACCGGGATATTCTGCAGGTTGGGCTCGGAGGAGGATAGTCGCCCGGTCGTCGTGGAGGCAAGGGAATAGGAAGTGTGAACGCGCCCCGTCTCGGGATGGATGTAGCCGGGGAGCGCGTCCGTGTAGGTGGACTTCAGCTTGGTGACTTGGCGCCAGTCGACGATCTTGCGCGGCAGCTCGTGCCCGGCGGCGGCGAGTTCCTCGAGCACCTGCGCGGAGGTCGACCACTGGCCGGACTTGGTCTTCGCCCCGCCGGGAAGGCCCATCCGCCCGAAGAGGATTTCGCCCAGCTGCTTGGGCGAGCCGATGGTGAAGCGGCCGCCGGCGAGTTCGTATATCTCCTCCTCCATGGCTGCCGCCGTCTGCGCAAAATCGCCGGACATGCGGGAAAGGATCTGCCGGTCGACCGTTATGCCGCGGTGCTCCATCCGGCCGATGACCGAAATCATCGGCCGCTCCAGCCGCTCGTAGACGGAGACGAGTCCATTCGCCGCCAGCCGCGGCTTGAGCACCTTCCAGAGCCGGAGCGTGATGTCGGCGTCCTCGGCGGCATAGGTCGTGGCACGCTCGAGGTCGACCATGTCGAAGGTCACCTTCGATCGGCCGGAGCCCGTCAGGTCCTTGTAGGAGAGCGGCGTGTGGCCCAGCCAGCGCTCCGAAAGCGCATCCATGCCGTGCGCCTGGATACCCGCTTCCAGCACGTAGGAGATAAGCATGGTGTCGTCGTAAGGCGCCACGTCGATGCCGTGCCTGTAAAGCAGCAGCCAGTCGAACTTGAGGTTCTGGCCGATCTTCAACACCGAAGGGTCCTGCAGGAGCGGCCGCAGCACGGCGAGTGCCGCCTCCTGTTCGATCTGCCCATCGAGAAGCCCGCCGCCCAGAAGGTCGCTGTTGCCGCTCTTGTGATTCAACGGCACGTAGGCCGCCCGGCCGGGCGCTGTGGCAAGCGAAAAACCGCACAGCTCCGCCTGCATCGGATCGAGCGAGGAGGTCTCGGTATCGAAGGCGAGAAGGCCGGTATCGCGCGCCTCGTCGACCCAATGGTTCAGCGTCTCCAGATCGCGAATGCAGACATAGCCGGAATGGTCGATCGGCTCGGCCGCCGCCGCCTCGGCCAGCTTCTTGGCTAGCGTCTGCGGCGTATCGGCGCCGTCGGTCCTGTCGGGCGCCACCTCGCCCTCGGCGCCCGGCTCCTCGGTCCCGGAGGCAGGCACGGTAAGGTCCGGTCCGTGCACGGCGCCGCCCGCCTCCACCGCGACGGGAGCAGGCTCGACCTCGCCCGCATCGGTACCGGTCGCCTCGGCCACGCGCCGGGTGAGCGAGGAGAATTCCATCGTCTTCAGAAAGGCGATCAGCTTCGGCCCGTCCGGCGGGTTGAGCGCCAGGGAATCGAGCGGCGAATCCACGGGCACATCGTTCTTCAGCCGCACGAGCTCGCGCGAGATGCGCGCATTGTCGGCATGCGTAATCAGGTTCTCGCGCCGCTTGTTCTGCTTGATCTCGTGCGCGCGGGAAAGCAGCGTGTCGAGATCGCCATATTCTTCGAGAAGCTGCGCCGCCGTCTTCGGCCCGATTCCGGGTACGCCGGGCACGTTGTCGATCGTGTCTCCCGTCAGTGCCTGCAGGTCGATCATCTTCGCCGGCGGCACTCCGAATTTCTCGATCACTTCGGGCACGCGGATCTCGCGGTCCTTCATGGGATCGTACATGGCCACGCACGGCCCCACGAGCTGCATCAGATCCTTGTCGGAGGAGATGATGGTGGCATCGCCGCCCGCCTCCACCGCCAGCCGCGCATAGGTGGCGATGAGATCGTCGGCCTCGAAGCCCTCCATCTCGATGCAGGGCAGGTCGAAGGCCCGCGTTGCCTCGCGGATCAGGCCGAATTGCGGGATCAGATCTTCCGGCGGCTCGGTGCGGTTGGCCTTGTACTCGGGATAGAGCTCGTTGCGGAATGTCTTGGAGGAATAATCGAAGATGACGGCGAAATGGGTCGGCGTGACGCCGACATCCGTATCGCGCGCATTGCGCAGGAGCTTCCACAGCATATTGCAGAAGCCCGACACGGCGCCGACCGGCAGTCCGTCGGATTTGCGGGCCAGGGGGGGGAGGGCATGATAGGCCCGAAAGATGTAGCCCGAGCCGTCGACAAGGAAAAGATGATCGCCTTTTTTCATGGGCCAAACGGGTAGCGCGCTGCGTCTGCGCTGTCCATCCTTTAGACATTCGGCGAAATCGGCTTGCCGCCACATCATGACGCGACCGCAAGAGGTAACGGAAATATTACGAAGGTGTAATCTTCCGGCCCTTGAATAGTCGTTTTCGCGAACAAAATATGGGGGATCGGCAATATTCCGCCGAGTCCGGGAATGGCCCGTCCCCCGCCTGAACCGGACATATGGCGGCAGCCTACCCCCTCTCCGGCTGCCGCACATACTGCAAGGCCGCCGTGGCTTCCCCTCCGCCACGGCGGCACTTTTTTACGTACTGTGGCATGCCTGCCCGGCTGCGGGGCTCCTTCCCGACTTTGCAAAAGTGCGGCCAAAACGATAAACCCCCCGAAACCCATCCTGCCTTCGGCCGTCCGGCCCAGATCGGAGATATTCATGCCTGATTTCGACGTGCTTTGTATCGGCAACGCCATCGTGGACATCATCGCCCGCTGCGACGAAGCGTTTCTCGTCGACAACGACATCATCAAGGGTGCGATGAACCTGATCGACGTCGAGCGCTCCGCGCTTCTTTACGAGCGGATGGGCCCTGCCGTCGAGACTTCGGGTGGCAGCGCCGGGAACACGGCGGCGGGCGTGGCCGGGCTGGGCGGCACGGCGGCCTTCTTCGGCAAGGTTTCGAACGATCATCTGGGCGAGGTCTATGCCCACGACATCCGCGCCCAGGGAGTGGCCTTCGATACGCGGCCGCTCATGGGCCATCCGCCGACCGCGCGTTCGATGATCTTCGTCACCGCCGACGGCGAGCGCTCCATGAACACCTATCTCGGCGCCTGCGTGGAGCTTGGCCCCGAGGATGTCGAGGAGGACAAGGCGCGCGCCGCCAAGGTCACCTATTTCGAGGGCTATCTGTGGGACCCGCCGCGGGCGAAGGAGGCCATCCGCACGACGGCCGAGATCGCCCATGCCGCCGGCCGCGAGGTTTCCATGTCGCTGTCCGACTCCTTCTGCGTCGACCGTTATCGCCAGGAGTTCCTGGAGCTGATGCGCTCGGGCACGGTGGACATCGTCTTCGCCAACGAGCACGAGCTGATGTCGCTCTACCAGACCGCCTCCTTCGAGACGGCGCTGGAGGCCATCCGCGCCGACTGCCGGCTTGCCATCGTCACCCGCTCGGAGAACGGATCGATCGCAATGACACGCGAAGAAAAAGTGGCGGTGGATGCGATGCCGGTGAGCAATGTGGTCGACACCACCGGCGCCGGCGACCTTTACGCCGCCGGCTTCCTCTACGGCTATACCCGGGGGCGGGGCCTGGCGGACTGTGCCCGACTGGGCTCTCTGGCGGCCGCGCAGGTCATCGGACAGATCGGCCCGCGCCTGCAGACGAGCCTCAAGGACACGGCCCAGCAAGCGGGGCTGCTTTAGTTCAGTTCACCGTTTCGCGGAAACGGTGAATTGAACTAACCATTTGATTCCACGCAATTCCGGACGGAAAACCGGCTTCCACTTTTCCTGGAATTGCTCTCTGGAACAACCAGAACTGGACAGGTTGAGCCACGGTCGCCTCCCGCCGTCATCCCGGGCGATCACACGTTGGCCGAAAGCGGCCAACACCTGCGGTCCTGCTTAAGACGCGGAATCTCGGGCATTGGTGTCGGCAACACCGTCTTCGCCGTTGGCAGGCTGGTCATTTGCGGCCTCCCCCTTCGGGCCGCCTTTGGCAACACCTACCATGGCCGGCCGCAGAACGCGATCTGCGATCACATAGCCGGTCTGCACCACCTGCACCACCGTGTTGGCCGGAACCTCCGGATTCGGGACCTCGAACATGGCCTGGTGGAAATGCGGGTCGAATTTTTCGCCCTGGGGGTCGATGCGCTTGACGCCGTGGCGCTCGAGCGTCGACAGCATGGCGCGCTCGGTCATCTCGACGCCCTCTATCAGCGCCTTGAGGCCGGGCTCCGCATTCTCGCGGGCTTCCGCCGGCACCGCTTCGAGCGCGCGCTGGAGATTGTCCGAGACCGTCAGCATGTCGCGGGCGAAGTTGGCGATGCCGAAATTGCGGGCGTCGACGACGTCGCGCTGGGTGCGCTTGCGGAGATTCTCCATTTCCGCGGCTAGCCGCATCGCGCGCTCTTTCAATTCTTCGTTCTCCTGGGCTAGGCGCACGAGGACATCCTCTTCCGACACGCCGGCCTCGTTGCCCTCGCCCTCCGCGGGCGCCGCCTCGGCCTCGGTAGCCTGGACAACCTCTTCCTCGGGGTTTGCGTTCTGCGGTGCGTTGTCGTCCTTGGGGTGTGTACTCATTGCCTGTCCGTCTTGCGGTTATCCTTGCGATAGTCGGGCCGGATATCGAGGTTCGGGACCGTAAAATCAAGGGGCTGCTACGAACCGCGGGACGCGTGCGGAAGTCCCGTCCCGCCCATGGGAACGGTGCGGATATGCGTTTCGAAGCCGGCGATCAGGGGCCGGGCCTCCTCGATCGCGGCCCGCACCCGGGGCAGGGACAGCGAGGCCTTGTGGCTTTCTTCGCTCTCCCAGACCTCCGTGATCCAGATCGCGTCCTCGTCCTGCTCGTCGCCGGCGATCACATAGCTGAGGCAGCCGGGCATCTCTCCGCTGGAGTCGAGCAGAAGCGCGATGAGCGCCTCGCGCCTGCCCGGCTGGGCGCGCATCTTTCCAATCAGGCCGAACACGTCCTCTCCCCCGTGCTTAACGCAAAAGCCGGCCCACGAGCTGGGCCGTATAGTCGACCATCGGCACGATGCGCGCATAGTTGAGCCGCGTCGGGCCGATGATGCCGAGCGCGCCGATGACCCGCGATTCCTGGTCGTGATAGGGCGCAACAATCAGCGACGAGCCGGAGAGTGAAAAGAGCTTGTTCTCCGAGCCGATGAAAATGCGCACGCCGTGCCCTTCCTCGGCCAACTCCAGAAGCTGGATCAGGCCCTCCTTGGTCTCCAGGTCCTGGAAAAGATGGCGCAGGAGCTCGATATCGGCCTGGGCGGTGACGTTTTCGAGCAGGTTCGCCCGGCCGCGCACGATCAGTCGCGCAGGTACGTCGCTGTCCTGACCGGCCCAAACCGCCAGGCCCTGCTCGACCAGCGACTGGGACAGCGAATCGAGGGCGGCGCGGGTCTCCTCCTTGAGCCGCTCGACCTCGTTGCGCGCCTCGGCGAGCGTGCGCCCGCGAATATGCGCGTTCAGGAAGTTCGAGGCCTCGACGAGCTGCGAAGCGGTCACGCCGGCCGGCAGGTCGAGAACACGGTTCTCCACCTCTCCGTTCTGCGAGACCAGCACCGCGAGCGCCTTGGTCGGTTCGAGCTGGATGAATTCGATATGCTTCAGCGGCGCCTCGGTCTTGGCCGCCAGCACAACACCGGCGCCACGGGAGAGGCCGGAAAGCATCTGGCTGGCTTCGGTCAACATGTGTTCGAGCGACTGGCCCTTGCCGGCGGCCCTGACCTGCGCCTCGATCACCTGCCGTTCTTCTTCCGACAGGTCACCGATCTCCATGAAGGCGTCGACGAAGAAGCGCAGCCCCTGCTGGGTCGGCAGGCGGCCCGACGAGATATGCGGAGCGTAGATGAGACCCAACTGTTCAAGGTCGCTCATCACGTTGCGCACGGTGGCCGGCGAAAGCTGTGTGGACAAAAGGCGCGAGAGATTGCGCGAGCCGACCGGCTCGCCCTCGCGCAGATAGGTCTCGACGAGAAGACGGAAGATGTCGCGCGATCGCGCATCCATGGATTGAAGGTTCTGATCCGTGACAGGCTTGGTCATGCGTCTCTGCCTCCTTCCCGAAATATAAGCAGGGGCGGGACGAACACAACTGCCGCGACGACCCATGCCCATTCCCGTTTTCCTTTGCGTCGCGCCGCCTGGAAAGCTAAAAGCCGCGCACGAGCGACCAGCCATCAAGCCAAAAGCCGGAGAGCGACACCCATGCGACCATCACGACGGCAACCCGACGAAATGCGCGCCGTGAGCTTCGAACGCGGCATCTCCAGGCATGCGGAGGGTTCTTGCCTCGTCAGGTTCGGCGACACGCAGGTCCTGTGCACCGCCAGCCTGGAAGAAAGGGTGCCCTCCTGGCTGCGCAACTCGGGCAAGGGCTGGGTAACGGCGGAATACGGCATGCTGCCACGCTCGACGGGCGATCGCATGCGCCGCGAGGCGGCATCCGGAAAACAGGGCGGCCGCACGCTGGAGATCCAGCGCCTGGTGGGCCGCAGCCTGCGCTCGGTTGTCGATCTGCAGGCGTTGGGCGAAATGCAGATCACGGTCGATTGCGACGTGCTCCAGGCCGACGGCGGCACGCGCACGGCGGCGATCACCGGGGGCTTCATCGCGCTCCACGATTGCCTGTCCTGGATGCAGACGCGGCAGATGATCACGCTCGAACGCGTCCTCAAGGACCACGTGGCTGCGGTCTCCTGCGGGATTTTCGGCGGCCAGCCGGTGCTCGACCTCGATTATGCCGAGGATTCGGCGGCGGAGACGGACGCCAATTTCGTAATGACCGGCAAGGGCGGCATCGTCGAGATCCAGGGAACGGCCGAGGGGACGCCGTTCTCGGAGGACGAGTTCATGCAACTCCTGGGACTTGCCCGCAAGGGCGTTACCCGGCTGGTCGAACTGCAGAAGATGGCGGTTTCCTAGAGGCATTTGCGATGAAGCCGGCGGGCATACTCGAAGCGGCGCTTTATGTGAGCGACCTTGAGGAGGCCGAGCGCTTCTACGGCGATATACTCGGCCTGGAGCGCATAACGAAGGTCGAAGGGCGGCACGTCTTCTTCCGCTGCGGGAATGCGGTGGTCCTTCTGTTCGACCCCGATGCTACGGAAATTCCGCCGCCGCCCGATGCGCGGCTTCCGGTGCCGCCGCACGGCGCGCGCGGTCCGGGGCACCTGTGCTTTTCGGCCGGCGCCGAGGAGATCGAAGCCTGGAGAAAGCATCTCGAGGCGCAAGGCATCGCTATCGAGGCCGATTTCGAATGGCCGAAAGGGGGCCGTTCCATCTATTTTCGTGACCCGTTCGGCAACTCCCTGGAATTCGCCGAACCGCGCATCTGGGGGATCTCGTGAGAGCGATCGACGGCAGGAGATTCGTTCTGGCCAGCCACAATGCGGGCAAGCTCGGCGAGTTCGACGGGCTCCTGGCGCCCTTCGGCTACGAGGTGCATTCGGCCGGGGAGCTGGGTCTGCCGGAGCCGGAGGAGACCGGCACCACCTTCGAGGAAAACGCCTATATCAAGGCGTTCGCCGCCGCCAAGGCGACCGGGCTGCCGGCCCTTTCCGACGATTCGGGCATGTGCGCCGAGGCGCTGGACGGCCGGCCGGGCGTCCACACGGCCGACTGGGCAACCCTTTCCGACGGCAGCCGCGATTTTTACGTCGCGATGGAGAAGGTCGAAACGCTTCTACGGGAAAAGGGCGCGTCGACGCCTGATCAACGGCGGGCGCGTTTCGTCGCGGTCCTGTGCCTGTGCTTTCCCGATGGCGAGGCGGAATACTACCGCGGCGAGGCGCCAGGCCACCTCATCTGGCCGCCGCGCGGGAACCTCGGCTTCGGCTACGATCCTGTCTTCCAGCCTGACGGTCGTGAACGGACTTTCGGCGAAATGACCGCCGAGGAAAAACATGGCTGGAAGCCGGGGCACGCAGAGGCGCTGTCGCATCGCGCGCGGGCGTTCAGGAGCTTCGCCCGGGCGCGGCTGGGGGTTGTATGACACCGGGCCTGGCGGACGGTCCCGGCTTCGGCGTCTACGTGCACTGGCCGTTCTGCGCGGCCAAGTGCCCCTACTGCGACTTCAACAGCCATGTGCGCCACCAGCCGGTGGACCAACAGCGCTTCGCCGCCGCCTTTCGGCGCGAGCTTGCCGCCATGCGCGAACGCACCGGCCCGCGCACCGTCTCCAGCATCTTTCTCGGCGGCGGCACACCGTCCCTGATGGCGCCGGAAACGGTCGGCGCGATCCTCGAAGCGGTGGCGGGGCACTGGACCGTGCCGGACGGCGTGGAAATCACCCTGGAGGCCAACCCCTCCTCGGTGGAGGCGGAGCGCTTCCGCGGCTATCGCGCCGCCGGGGTCGACCGCGTCTCGCTCGGCGTGCAGGCCTTGGACGACCGCGACCTGCGCTTCCTCGGACGGCTGCATACGGTCGAGGAGGCGCTTGCCGCCGTGCGCCTTGCCCGCGAGATCTTTCCGCGCCTGTCCTTCGACCTCATCTATGCGCGGCCCGGGCAGACCGTCGAGGCCTGGCGGGCGGAGCTCGAGGGCGCCATCGGCCATGCGGCCGACCACCTGTCGCTCTATCAGCTCACCCTCGAGGACGGCACGCCGTTCTATGCGCTGCACAAGGCGGGCAGGCTGGCGGTACCGGATGCGGACCGCGCCGCCGACCTCTACGAGGCGACCCAGGAGGTGACGGCGGCCAGCGGCCTGCCGGCCTACGAAATCTCCAACCACGCCCGGCCGGGAGCGGAGAGCCGGCACAACCTGATCTACTGGCGCTACGGGGAATATGTCGGCGCAGGGCCGGGGGCGCACGGGCGCTTCGTCGAGAACGGCCGGCGCGTCGTCACCTTCACCGAGAGGCATCCGGAAACCTGGCTGGACCTGGTGGAACGGAAGAACACCGGCGTGACGGGCGGCGAGGTGCTGTCGCGCACGGAAGAGGCGGACGAGTTCCTGCTGATGGGACTGCGGCTTGCCGAAGGGATCGACCTTGAACGTTATGCACAGCTTTCCGGCCGCGCGCTGGCGCCCGAACGCGTGGCGCTCCTGCGCGAGGAAGGGCTGGTGGCGCCGGTCGGCAATTCCCGCCTGAGGGCGACCCCGGCGGGCATGGCGGTGCTCGACGCGCTGGTGGCCGACCTTGCGCGGTGACGCCGGGGTTTTCCTTCCGTCCGAGCGCCTTCAGAACCCGGCGAAGTTCCCCGATGCGGGGCTCAAGAGACGGGCTTGGCCGTCGGCCACCTCGTAGACCGCATAATTGCGTTCCGTCGTGCCGTCGGCGCGGAAGCGAAAGGTGCCAGTATAGCCGGCATAACCGGTTGCGACCTGCAGATTGGCAGGGGTGAACGCAGCCGCACCGCCTTGTCGGGCCAGTCGTGCCGCGAGAATGACCGCATCATAGGCGAGCGCCGAGGTGACGGACGGCTCGGCGCCGAAGCGTTGCGCGTATTTGCGCTTGTATGCCTCCAGCCGCGCGTGGTCGGTGTCGGCGAACCAGGCGCCCTGAAGGGACGGATCGGAAAGGTCGGCGCTTGCCCACTGCCCGGTGCCGAGCAGCTTCTTGCCCGAAAGATCGACGCCCAGGGACGTGAGCGTGGACGCGACGGCGCCGGGAGCGTCGCCGCCGTCGGGCAGGAAGACGGCGTCCGCCTGATCGACCGCCACCGCCACCTCCCGCACCGCTGCCTGGAGCGAGGCGCCGTCATAGTCGTATCGGGCGAGCGCCACCAGTTCGCCGCCATGGCCCTGCAAGGTGCGGCGCGCCTCCGTCTCGGCAAGGTCGCCGGCCGCGCCGTTCGGCACGATGGCGACCACTTTCGTAAATCCCTGCCCGACGGCATAGGTCAGGATCCGATCGACAAGCCCGCCGGGCAGATAGGAATTGAGGTAGACGCCGGGCGCGGCCACCCTTCGGTCCGATGAAAAGGCCATGACCGGGATACGCCGGGGGGAGAGGACCGAGGCGACCTGCCGCACATTGGGCGCAAAGAGCGGCCCCAGCACCAGTGCGGCACCTTCGGCCGCCGCGCTTTGTGCGGCGGCAGCGGCGCCGGCTTCCGTTCCCGCCGTATCCTTGACGACGATCTGGAGCGAATCGGCGCCGGCGTCGTCCACCGCCATCTGCGCGGCGTTTCTCAGTTCGGCCGCCACGCGGGCGCCGTTGCCTTCACCGCTGAGCGGCAGGAGAAGCGCAAGCCGTGTCTCGCCATTGCCGATAGTTTCACCCTGCACGGCCTGCGGCAGCCCGGATCCGGGATCGATGCCCGGCTGCGGCACGGGCAACCCGGACGGGACGTGCTGCATGCCGCACGCGGTCAGAAAAACCGCCAGGAGGAGGGCCGAGACCGCCCGTGCAAAGAACCCGCCCTTGAAAAAGCTCACCTGTCCGCCCCTGTCTTCGCATCCGAAGGCGCGGAATTTGCAACCGCCCGTCCGCCATGTCAAAGACGTTGGGTGCGCGGTGCGCAATTGCCGCAAAGAAGGTGAGGCGTGAAAATCGAGGAATCCGGCAGGCAGGGGCGTTTCGTGATCGGCGGCGCAGAGATCGCGGCGCCGCCGCTTGAGCCGGCGCTCTATCTTGTCGCCACGCCGATCGGCAATCTCTCCGACATCACGCTGCGCGCGCTGGAAACGCTCGCCGCCGCCGACATCCTGGCCTGCGAGGACACGCGGGTCACCCGCGTGCTTCTGGAGCGCTACGGCATCCGCCGGCGCATGACGGCCTATCACGAACATAACGAAGCCCAGGCCGCACCGGGGCTGATCGCCGCGATCGCGGAAGGCAAAAGTGTCGCGCTCGCCAGCGACGCCGGCACCCCGCTCGTCTCCGATCCCGGCTTCCGGCTCGTACGGGCGGCGCAGGAAAAGGGCGTGCGCGTGGTGCCGGTGCCCGGCCCTTCCGCCGTGCTGGCGGCGCTGACGGCATCCGGGCTTCCGACGGATTCATTTTTATTTGCCGGCTTTTTATCTACCAAAGCGGGGCAACGCAAAAGCCGCCTGGAAGCACTCGCCACGGTTTCCTCCCTACTCGTCTTCTTCGAATCGCCACGCCGGCTGGCGGCGAGCCTTGCCGCAATGGCCGAAATGCTCGGTGACCGGGAAGCCGTGGTGGCACGTGAGTTGACCAAGGCCTTCGAGGAGGTTCGACGGGGAACGCTCGTCGAACTTGCCGCCCATTACGAGGCCGCCGGCGCGCCGCGCGGCGAGGTGGTGGTGTGCGTGGCCCCGCCGCTGGAAGTGCCCAGGGACGCCGACGAGACCGACCGTCTGCTCCTGGCGCTCTCCACCGAGATGGCGGCGTCCAAGGCGGCCGGCGAGGCGGCGCGCATGACCGGGACGAAGAAATCCGACCTCTATCAGCGGCTGCTGGCGCTCAAGAAGGCCGGCGACGATGGCTGACGCACTCGAGAAGCGGCGACGCGCCTATAGGAAAGGCCATCGTGGCGAATGGCTCGCCGCGCTGGCGCTGATGCTGAAGGGCTACCGCATCGTGGCGCGCCGTTTCCGCACGCCGCTCGGCGAGATCGACCTGATCGCCCGGCGCGGCCGGCTTATTGCCATCGTCGAGGTGAAGGCGCGGCCGACACTCGAACAGGCGATGGAAGCCGTGGGACCGTTTGCGCAGAAGCGCATCGACGGGGCGGCCGACCTCTGGCTTGCGCGCCAGCCCGATTTCGGGCGGCTGAGCGTGCGCTATGATCTGATAGCGGTGCTGCCGCGGCGCTGGCCGGTGCATGTCGAGAATATCTACACGCCCTGTCACTGATCGCCTTACCGCCGGCTCACCCGCATGGGCAGGCCACCTTGCGGTTGTGTCGTAAGCTTCTGCACCGGCCATGGATTCGTTTCGGGCAAAAGGTCGAAGCGGTAGCGCGACATGAGCACCGCCATGGCGATCACGGCTTCCTGCATGGCGAAACCGGCACCGATGCAAACGCGCGGGCCGGCGCCGAAGGGGAGATACTGGAAGCGGCCGATCGCCTCGCGGTTTTCGGGATGAAAGCGGGCGGGGCGGTAGGCTTCCGGATCGTCCCACAGCTTGCGGTGGCGGTGCACCGTCCAGGGCATGACGAGCACCTGCATGCCCCGGGGAATCTCCAGATCCGCATAGGCGTCGGCCTCGACCGCCTCACGATTGATGGAAGGTGCGGGCGGGTAGAGCCGCATCGCCTCCTCGAAAGCGGCGCGGGCGCGCGGCATCGAATCCAGCCACTTCACCGGGTCGGGTTCGGCGGCAAGCACGGCATCGATCTCCGCCTCGATGCGCGCGCGCTCTTCCGGCAGGTTCGCAAGGCAATAGAACGTCCAGCCGAGCGCACGGGCCGTGGTCTCGTGGCCGGCGCCGATGAAGGTGATGATATTGTCGGAGATCTCCTGGCGCGTCAGCCCGTCCGGCCCTTCGGCTCTGAGGAGCAGGGTCAGGAAATCCTCCGGCGCCGCGCCCTCGCGTGCCAGCTTCTCCTTCCGCATTTCCATGGTGCGCGCGACGATGTCGCGGAAGAAGGCGAGCGAATTGCGGCCGAGGATTCGCGTGATGCGCGGCAGCCAGTCGGGCGCGCCGAGGAGATCCAGCGGGTCGACGCGGCCCATCGTCTCGAAAAGCCGGTCCACCTGGCGGGCGAAACCGTCCGGCTCCCCGGCGACCTCGCCGGAAAACAGCGTCTCGGCAAGGATGTCGAAGGTGAGCATGGTCATGTCGCGCGAGACGTCGACCGTGCCGCCGATCTTCTCTTCGTAGCGCTTCGCGAATGCCTCCGCCTGCACCAGCATAGGGCGGGCGAAGCCGGCGATATGGCGCGGCGTGAAGACGGGCGCCATCGCCTTGCGCGAACGGCGCCAGACATCCCCTTCCGCCGTCAGAAGCCCGTCGCGCAGGATGGGGCGCAGGATCTTCTGGCGCACACGCGCCATTTTGTAGTTTTTCGCGTTGTCCACCAGCACGTGGCGGATCAGGCCGGGATCGTTGGCGATCAGCAGCGGACCGCCGATGCCGCCGGAGATGGAGATCCAAGGCTCGTTGTAGGACGGCTCGCCCCACAGTTCCAGCGGATTGCGGTAGACGATCCGCATCATCTGCAGGGTCGAAGGCGGCTTCTGCCGCGGGCTGGGCGCCGGCGGCCGGAAGGAGGCGGGCGAGGTCTCTGCCGGGATATCCATTTGCCGGTATAACTATGTCCTTGCGGGCACCTGTTCAATCTGTCCGCATCCTCCGGAACCGCCGTGCGGACCAAAGCGTTGCTGGACACAGTGAACAATGGAGCAACGCGCATGAACTGGGAACAGGTCAAAGGCAATTGGAAGCAATTCAAGGGTCAGGCCCAGCAGCAATGGGGCAAGCTGACGGATGACGACCTCGACGTCGTCGCCGGGAACCGCGAAGAACTGGTCGGGCGCATCCAGGAGCGCTACGGGAAGGCAAAGGAAGACGCCGAGCGAGAGGTCGACGACTGGCTCGCCCGGCACTGAGCAAAGGCCCTGCGGCGCTAGCGCCGCAGGGCAAACCCTTTTTCAATCGTGGACCGCGCCCGAGCCGCCGACGGCGACGATCTCATAAGGCGCTCCCGCCAGCGGGATTTCCCGGGTCTCTTCGAGGGAGCGCGTATCCAGCGCGTGAAGGACGCCGTTCAGCGGATCGGTGACGATCACCTCGTCCCCCGCCACCGCGATGCGCGGGCGCGGATCGTTCCAGTGCCCGTCCATGGAATAGGGCTCGGTGACGGCGGCCGACTTGACGATTTCGCCGGCCAGCACGTCGATCTGGTGCAGGCGGCCGTCCTCGGTAAGGGCATAAGCGAATTTCGCCTGCACGGGATCGACGGCGAAGTGCACGCGCCGCAGCGGCAATTCGATCAGCCGGAAGGGAGTCTCGTCCTCCGGATCGATGAGCACGACGGCCGAGCTGCCGAAATTTCCCAGGAAATATTGAAGCCCCCTGCCGCCGACGAGCGTTGATACCTTGGCGTCCTCGGGGAGCGACGCGTCATAGGCGAGATGGTCGATTTCCGGCGTGCCGCCCGGTGCGCGGACGATGAGGAGGCCGGTGTCGCAGGCGATGGCGACGACGCGTCCTGAGGCGGCCTCCCCGTGAAGCCCCGGACATTCGGCGATTTCTCCGACAGGCTGCCCATCGGCGTCCAGCACGCGCACGCCGACGGGCAGCCTCGACGGATCCTCTCCGTCGGGTACCGAGACGATGGTGTAAGCGCCCATGGGGATGGCGATGCCATGGTGCGGATCGGCGGTCTCGACCAGACGCTGCTGCATGCCGCCGGCGGCAAGTTCGGCTTCCCTGACGACCCGTGCCACGCCCTCACCGTCGAAAAAGATCGCGATCTCCCCGTGATGGGCGACGAAATGAACGGGCTTTTCGCCGGCGATCTTCGCATCGAGCGCCTTGGGCGCGGTGACGTCGAGATCGGCGTGATCTCCGTGGTCGTCCTCTGCGATACCGGTCGAAAACGCGGCCGCGACGTTGCCGTCGGCCTGGACGGCGAAAACTGTCTCGCCGCTCTCGCTGGCATAAAGCCGGCCCTGGCTCTCGAGCGTGAAGCTTTCGATCGTCTCGCCGCTCGCCGCGTCGAGCACATGCATGACGGGCTCGTTGCGATCGGCGACGAAAAGTCGCCAGACATTCTCGGCCCCATCGGCAGCCTGGGCGGGGCCGAGCGCCAGGACAGCCGCCAGCCCGATGCCGGACAGTGCCCCTCGGTTCTTTCTCATCCTGATACCTCCATATGTAATAACATTACTATTCTGCGCCGAAAAAGACCGGCCATCGCGGCCGGTCGGGAGTCGGCGGGGACGACGCCGCCAAGGATCGAGGATGCGCTATGCGCCGTCCGACAGACAGCCGGAGAGTGAATCGGCCATATTGCCGACGAGGGTGAAATAGAGTTCCGGCCCGTCCTCGATTTCGGCGCCCAGCGGATCGAGAACGCCGGAATGGGCGTTGGTTCCCTCCGTCACAACGTTGACGAGCTTCGGCTCGAACTGCGGCTCGGAGAAGACGCAGGCCGCGCCGAGCTCGGTGATCTTGTCCCGGATTTCGCCGAGCCGGCGCGCGCCGGGCAGCGCGTCCGGGCTGACGGTGATCGAGCCGGCGGCGGGAATGTCGAAGCGCTGCTCGAAATACTGGTAGGCATCGTGGAAGACCACGAACGGCTTGTGGCGAACGTCGGCGAGCTTTTCGTTCGTCTCGGCGATCAGCGCGTCGAAGCGGGCGTCGAGGGCATCGGCGTTGCGTTCGTAGATCGCCGCATTGTCCGGATCCGCCTGGGCGAGCGTCGCGGCGATCTGCCTCGTCATCTCGCGGGCATTCTCGGGATCGAGCCAGAGGTGCAGGTCGAACCCGCCATGGGCGTGGTCGTGACCGGCATGACCGCCATGCTCATCCTCATGCGCGTGGTCCTCATCGTGATCGCCGTGCGCCGCGTGATGCTCCTCCTCTCCCGCGTGGGCATGCCCGTCATCATGGTGGTCGTGGCCGGCATGATCGCCGTGCTCGTCCTCATGCGCGTGGTGCTCCTCTCCTTCCGCGTGAGCATGCTCGTCCTGATGGCGATCATGGCCGTCATGGTCGTCGTGGCTGTGCGCCTCGAAGGGGCCGCCCTCGCGCTGGTCGAGCAGGGTCACGCCCGGGGCCTCGGCAAGGGCGACCACGCGCGCGTCGGCGGCCAGGGAATCCAGAGCGTCGTCCAGGAAGATCTCGAGTCCGGGACCGACCCAGAAGACCACCTGTGCATCTTCCAGCATGCCGGCCTCGGACGGCCGCATGGCATATGTGTGGGGGGAGCCGGCGCCCTTGACCAGAAGCTCCGGCGTGCCTGCGCCCTCCATCACAGCGGCCACCAGGGAGTGGACAGGCTTGATCGAGGCGACGACGTTCTCGGCGGCGGCGGCCTCGGCGCACAGGAGCGTGGCCAGTGCCGAAGCGGCAAGCAGCGGGCGGCGTTTCATCATCTTGCGATCCCTCGTCTCAGGTGTACAAATGTTATGATATTACATTCAGATTGCGTAACGCTATAACGTGTGCCATATGCGTTGGCAAGAAGGCACGGGATGAATGTTGCAGGCTCCAGCGCAAGACACGGCCACCCTGGTGGAAATGCACAATGTCGGCATCCGGCGCGACGGACGCTGGCTGGTCCGCGGCGTGGATTTGAGTGTCCGGCGCGGCGAGATCGTCACGCTGATCGGCCCCAACGGCTCGGGCAAGAGCACCACCGTCAAGACCGCCCTCGGCGTTTTGAAGCCCGACGAAGGCGAGGTGCGGCGCACCCCGGGGCTGAAGGTCGGATACGTGCCGCAGAAGGTGACGGTGGACTGGACGCTGCCGTTGAGCGTGGAGCGCCTGATGCGGCTGACGGGCCACCTCGGCCGCGCGGACGTGGATACGGCCCTTGAGGCGGCCGGCATCGCCCATCTGGCGGGTGCCGAGGTGCAGAAGCTCTCGGGCGGCGAGTTCCAGCGCGCGCTGCTCGCCCGCGCCCTGGCGCGCAAGCCGGACCTCCTGGTGCTCGACGAGCCAGTGCAGGGGGTGGACTTTTCCGGCGAGATCGCCCTTTACCAGCTCATCAGCGACATCCGCGACCGCACCGGCTGCGGCATTCTTCTGATTTCCCACGACCTGCATGTGGTGATGGCGGAAACGGACACGGTGATCTGCCTCAACGGCCACGTGTGCTGCCGGGGCACGCCGGAGAACGTGCTGAGGAGCCCGGAATATGTCCGCCTGTTCGGGGCACGCGCGGGCGAGACGCTGGCGATCTACCGCCACCACCACGACCACACCCATCTGGCCGACGGACGTGTGCGGCGGGCCGACGGCACCATCACCGACGGCTGTGACGGACACGGCGACACGCCGGCCCACGAGAAAGCCGCCGGGGAGAAGCACGGTGCTGGATGACTTCTTCACACGCGCGCTGGTCGCCGGGGTGGGACTGGCGCTGACGGTCGGGCCGCTCGGGTGCTTCGTGGTCTGGCGGCGCATGGCCTATTTCGGCGACACCATGGCCCACTCGGCGCTCCTCGGCGTGGCGCTCGCCTTCCTGTTCGAGATCAACCTGATGGCCGGGGTCTTCATCGTCGCCGCGCTGGCCTCCATCGCCCTGTTGTTCCTGCAAAGGCAGGGTACGCTGTCGACCGACGCGCTGCTCGGCATCCTGTCGCATTCCACCCTCGCACTCGGCCTCGTCATGGTGGCCTTCATGAGCTGGATCCGAATTGACCTGATGGGCTTTCTGTTCGGCGACATCCTGGCCGTCTCGCGCGCCGACATCGCCGTGATCTACGGCGGCGGCGCGCTGGTGCTTGTCGTCCTGGCCTGGCTTTGGCGGCCGCTGCTGGCAGCCACCGTCAACACCGAGATCGCCGAGGCCGAGGGCCTGCGGCCGGAGCGCGCGCGCTTCATCTTCATGCTCCTGATGGCCGCGGTCATCGCCATAGCCATGAAGATCGTCGGCATTCTTTTGATCACGTCGCTGCTGATCATCCCGGCCGCCGCCGCCCGGCGTTTTGCCGGCACGCCTGAAACCATGGCCGTGGCGGCGTCCTTCGCCGGCGCGCTGGCGGTCGTCGGCGGGCTTTCGGCATCTCTGCGGTTCGACACGCCCTCCGGGCCGTCGATCGTCGTGGCGGCGCTGGTCCTCTTCCTTTTCAGCCTCGCCAAGCTACCCTACGGTGCGCGCGAAACAGGACAATCATCATGAATCCGCGTCCCGAACTGACGAAAAACCAGTCCCTCGTGCTCAGGGCGCTGGATGCGGCCGACGGGCCGCTCAGCGCTTATACGATTCTCGACCGCTTACGCGAGGAGGGGTTCCGCGCGCCGTTGCAGGTCTATCGCGCGCTTGAGAAACTTCAGGACTTCGGCCTCGTCCATCGACTGGAGAGCATCAACGCCTTCGTCGCCTGCTGTCAGCCGCACGAGCACGGCCACGAGATGATCGCTTTCGCGATCTGCGAAAAATGCGGAAAGGTGGATGAATTCTGCGATGCGGCGGTGCAGGAGCGGCTGGGCACATGGGTGCGCACGCACCGTTTCAAGCCCGCCAAGACGACCATCGAGATCCGCGGCGACTGCGCCGCCTGCGCGGAGACGGCGTGAGGATTGTTTGAAAGGACGAGTTCCGGCGCCTTTCAATTCCCCAACAGACCGTCCTCGACGAGTTGGATGCCGACCGGTCCGAGAATGACGGCGAAGAGCACGGGCAGGAAAAACAGAACCATCGGCACCGTCAGCTTCGGCGGCAGGGCGGCAGCCTTTTTCTCTGCCTCGTTCATGCGCATCTGCCGGCTTTCGTCGGCGAGCACACGCAGGGCATTGCTGACGGGCGTGCCATAGCGCTCGGCCTGGATCAGAGCCTGCATCACGCTTTTCACCGAATCCAGGCCGGTGCGGCTGGCCAGGTTCTCATAGGCCTGTCTGCGCTCCTGGAGAAAGGAGAGTTCGGCATTGGTGAGCACGAACTCCTCCGCCAGGGCCACCGACTGGCTGCCGATCTCGTCCGCGACCCGGCGGAAGGCCGCCTCCATGGACATTCCCGATTCCACGCAGATGAGGAGAAGGTCGAGCGCGTCCGGCCAGGCGATCTGGATGGACTGCTTGCGCTTGGCGGCTTTATTGGAGATGTAGAGCACCGGTGCGTAAAAGCCGGCATAAGCCCCGAGAATGCAGGCGAAGAGCTTGATGAAGAGCGGCTGCTCGGCAAGTCCGCCCATGCCATAAATGTAGAAGACGGTGAGGGCCAGGCCGAAGAGCGGCAGGACGAGGCGGAAAAAGAGGAACTTCGTCAGCGGGTTCTCCCCGCGGAAACCCGCCGTGCGCAGCTTGTTCACCGTCGCCTCGTCGGCGAGCGCGCGGCGCAGGTCCAGGCGCTCGACGATATCGCGCATGCCGGCGGACTGCTCCTGGCGCAGCCCGCCGCGCCGCCGGCGCTCGGCTTCCGCCGCCAGCCGCGCGCGCTGGCTGGCCCTGAGTTCCTCCCGCTCCAGCGCAACGGCCTTCATGCGCGCACGCAGCACGTCGCCGCCGGAGACGGGCAGCAGCGTGAAGATGGCGGCAAAGACGGCGACCGCCACCAGGAGCGCGATCAGAAAGCTCGGATCGGTGATCGTCGCGACGACGTTCTCCGCCATTCTACACCTCGAAATTGATCATCTGGCGCATGACGAAAATGCCGATGCTCATCCAGATGGCCGAAGCGCCGAGAATGATGTGTCCCGACGCGGTGGTGAAAAGCGGCCGGATGTAATCGGGGCTCGTCAGATGGACGAGCACGGCCACGATGACCGGCAGCGCGCCGATGATCACGGCGGAGGCGCGGGCCTCCATGGAGAGCGCCTTCACCTTCGCCTTCATCTTCTTGCGGTCGCGCAGAACGCGCGAGAGGTTGCCGAGCGCCTCCGACAGGTTGCCGCCGGCCTGGCTCTGGATCTGGATGACGATGCCGAAGAAATTGGCTTCCGGGCAGGGCATGGTTTCGGCCATACGCAGCGCGGCCTCGGCATTCGAAAGCCCGAGCTGCTGCGCCTCGACCATGCGCCGGAACTCGGTGCGCACGGGCTCACGCGCCTCGCTGGCGATCATGCGCACCGAATCATTGAGCGGCAGGCCCGATTTCACTGCCCGGACGATCACGTCGAGCGCATTGGGAAACTCGTCCAGAAAGGCCTTCACGCGGCGCTTGCGCCTGAGGGCGACGAACCAGCGCGGCAAGCCCAGGGCGCCGACCAGAAGCGCGCCCGGCAGCGTCAGGATCGGCGCGCCGGAGAGGAACACCAGAAGAGTGAGCACCAGCCCGCACAGGCCGGACAGCAGGTAAAACCGCTCGACGGACATTTCGAGGCCCGCCTGGCGCAACTGCACCTTCAACGGCGGCCGCGTCGTGTAGCGATGGCGGTCCTTCTGCTTCGATTCCAGCTCCTTCAGCGATTCCTGGATCGATTTGCGCCGCTTTGCCGCCTCGGCCATGCGGTCGCGCGACGCCTTCACGACCGTCCGGTCGGTTTCGGCCCGCTTGACGGTTTCCAGCCGCTTGCCCGCCTTCTTTTCGTTCGTGATGGTGTCGAAAAGAAAAACATAGGCGACCGCGACCGCGCTGCAGGCGGCGAGCGCGACGAAGCCGAGCACGGCCGGATCGACCCCGAACATCAACCGGCCCCATTTTCCATGGCCTCGAGGGCCGCCGCCAGCCGCGCCTCCTCGCCATAGTAGCGGGCGCGCTCCCAGAAGGCGGGGCGGCCGATACCGGTGGACCGGTGCCGGCCGAGGATGCGGCCTGCTGCGTCCTCGCCTTCGATGTCGTAGAGGACGAGGTCCTGTGTGACGATCACGTCGCCCTCCATGCCCACCACCTCGGTGATGTGGGTGATGCGGCGCGTGCCGTCACGCAGGCGCGCGGCCTGGATGATGACATCCACGGAACCGACGATGATCTCGCGCACGGTCCTTTGCGGCAGGGTGAAGCCGCCCATGGCGACCATCGATTCCATGCGGTTCAGGCACTCGCGCGGACTGTTGGAGTGGATGGTGCCCATGGAGCCGTCATGACCGGTGTTCATCGCCTGCAGAAGATCGAAGACCTCCGCCCCGCGCACCTCGCCGACGATGATGCGCTCCGGGCGCATGCGCAGGCAGTTGCGCACCAGGTCGCGCATGGTGACCTCGCCCTCGCCCTCCAGATTGGGCGGGCGCGTTTCCAGACGCACGACATGTGGCTGTTGGAGCTGCAGCTCGGCCGAATCCTCGCAGGTGATGACGCGCTCGTCGCGGTCGATGTAGTTGGTCAGGCAGTTGAGCAGCGTCGTCTTGCCCGAGCCCGTGCCGCCGGAGATGACCACGTTGCAGCGCACGCGACCGATGATCTTCAAGACCTCGGCCCCCTCCTGCGAAATGGAGCCGTAGCGCACCAGCTGGTCGAGGGTGAGCTTGTCCTTCTTGAACTTGCGGATGGTCAGCGACGGCCCCTCAAGCGCCAGCGGCGGCGCGATAACGTTGACGCGCGAGCCGTCGGGCAGGCGCGCATCGCAGATGGGGCTCGACTCGTCCACGCGCCGGCCGACCTGGCTAACGATCCTCTGGCAGATGTTCAGGAGCTGCTGGTTGTCACGGAAGCGGACATTGGTCTGCTCGACCTTGCCGTTCACCTCAATATAGACGTTGCGCGCCCCGTTCACCATGATGTCGGCGATCTCGTCGCGCGCCAACAGCGGCTCCAGCGGGCCGAAACCGAGAACGTCGTTGCAGATGTCCTCCAGCAGTTCCTCCTGCTCGGAGATCGACATCGCGAAGTTCTTGATGGCGATGATGTCGTTGACGATATCGCGGATCTCCTCGCGCGCCGTGTCGGCGTCGAGCTTGGCGAGCTGGGACAAGTCGATCGTGTCGATCAGCGCGGAGAAGACCTGGCTCTTGGTATTGTAGTAGCTGTCGTTGCGCTCCCTCGGCGCGCGCGCGGCGGGCGGCGGCGCAGGCTCCGGCGCGCGTGGCAGGATCGCGTCCACCGGCGCCAGGGCAGCCGGCGCCGCCGCGGACCGCGCCTCACGTTCCGGCCCGCGCGCCGCCTCGCCGGCGGGCGCCGGGGCGACCGTTTCTCGAGCGTCGCCGAACGTCGTGTTGGAGCCTCTTCTACCGAACATTTCCCGTCCGCTTCACTTCTTCAGGTTCAAGCGCTCGATCAGTCCGGCGAGGCCGGGCTTTTTCTTCGGCCTCACCTCGCGCCGACCGGTCAGCACGTGGGCGAGTTCGTTGATGATCTCCACAACGGCGTGGCCCTGGTCCATCTCGCCCAGCATGCGCCCGTTGTTGGCGGCATTGCCGAAAAGCTGCGGCTCGAACGGGATCACCGCGAGCGGGGTCAGCCCCAGCGGCTCGGAGAAATCGTCGGCGCTGATCTCGGGCCGCTTCGGCACATTGGCCTGGTTGACGACCAGCTTGGGGGGCTCGTCGTTCGGCCTCAGCTTCTTCAAGGTGTCGACGAGGTTCTTGGTGTTGCGCAGGTTGGCGAGTTCCGGCGTGGCGGTGATCACGACGTCGTCGGCGCGCGCCAGCGTCGTCTTCGCCCAGCCCGTCCACAGATGGGGCACGTCGAGCACCACCAGCGGCGCGCTGCGCTGGGCGGTGTCGATGATCTGCGCAAAGGCCTCGCCGTCGAAATCGTAGACGCGGTCGAGCGTCGACGGCGCGGCCAGCAGCGAAAGGCGCTCGGCGCATTGCGCCAGCAGCCGGTCGAGATAGACCTCGTCGATGCGTTCGGGCGAGAACACGGCCTCGGCGATCCCCTGGGCCGGATCCTGGTCGAAATTGATGTTCGCCGTGCCGAAGGGCAGATCGAGATCGGCGACCACCACCTCGCTCTCGAACAGGCTCGACATGGCCCAGGCCAGATTGTGGGCGAGTGTCGAGGAACCGACTCCGCCCTTGGCGCCGACGAAAGCGATCGAGCGTCCGACCGGCTCGGCGTCGGGATCGATGAAGATGCCGGCGATGACGCCGACAATGTCGGCCATGGAAATCGGCGCCACCACATATTCGGAGATGCCGGTGCGGATCAGCTCGCGGTAGAGCCAGACGTCGTTGTAATGGCCGACGACCACCACCCTGGTACTCGGGTCGCAGACGTCGGCGAGCGAGTCGAGCGAGGCAAGCAGCTCGCGCGGCTCGGCGCGCGATTCCAGGATGACGAGATTGGGCGTGGCCGCGGACTGATAGAACTCCAGCGCGGTCGGAATGCCGCCCATGCGCACCTTCAGATGGGCCTTGGCCATGCGGCGGTCTTCGCCGGCGCGCTCGATGGGGCTCGCAACGGCGTCGGTCTCGCAAAAGGCCTGGATGGAGATGCGCGGTACGGGACGCAACGACTGCAGCGCCGTGACATCCTCTGCCGCCGCGGACGTCCCGTGCTCGGTCTGATAGGCAAGGCCGGTCATGTCCAGATGCTCTCCATGCCTAGTATTCAACTTCCGACCGCACCCAGAAGTCGTCGGCGACATTGCGGTCCTTGTAGTCACCGATGGCCGAATCCCGGTTCTCCGCATCGATCGGCGTCACCTTGCGGGGCCCGAGGAAATCGGCCGGGTTGGCCACCTGCGCGGCCAGATTGTTCTGGTAGGAACAGCCGAAGTTCGCATAGTTCCGGTTTTCGTGGGTTTCGAGGAGATCCTTCGGCCAGCGCCCGCACGTACCGACGGTCGCCTTCACCAGCGGATAGGACAGGCGGATGGGTGCCGTGCCGGCGCCGTGCGCGCGGTAGGACAGGATCTGGACGGCGCCCCTCGGCACGCCGTTGTCGTGGAGGACCGCGGCGAAGTCCCTCGAGACCTCCCGGGCGGCGGCTGCGTTCGCCGACCCTGAGGGGACCAGCATCGACACGACCGCGCCACCGCTGTCGCCGTAGCGGTCCAGAAAGCCCTCGATGGCCGCCTTCTGCTGCCCGGTCATGCGGTAGGGCGCGGCGCCGACGGGCAGGTCGAGCACTTCGTCCGCCTCCTGGACGACGATGGGGTGGCGCGTGCGGTAGTCGTCGGGGATTGCGCCCACCGTCACCGAGTCGCGGTTGGCGCAGCTTGCAAGGACGACGAGCGCGGCGACGGCGGCGAGCGGTGTGAGAAACCGATTTCCTGCACGCGGATCGAACATGACAACCGGCCTCCGATCACTTGTAGATGTAGCCGACGACGCCGTGATAGCGCCCGTCCGGCAGATCCGTCTTCATGGTCCCGTAGACACGGTTGACGCGGCCCAGGAAGATGCCGGCGCCGTCGCTCGGGGGGTTGAAATTGTCGTCGGGCCTGGACAGTGCGTTGCGCTGGGTCGGCCGCGACAGGTAGGGCGTGACGATGATCACCAGCTCCGTCTCGTTGCGCACGAAATCGCGGCTGCGGAAGAGCGTGCCGAGAACCGGGATCTTCGACAGGCCGGGCAGGCCGTTGATCGCTTGGCGCACATCATCCTGCACGAGACCGGCGATCATCATGGAGCCGCCGGAAGGTAGCTCGACCGTCGTGTCGGCGAGACGCTTGCGGATGGAGAGCATGGTCGTTCCCGGAAGCCCGTCGCGTACGGAGCCTTCCAGCGTGGTCGCCCCTTGCGTGGTGGGCTCGGAAACGGACGTCCGCATCTTCAAGCTGATGCGGCCGGGCGAAAGCACGGTCGGCTGGAACTCGAGGCCGATGCCGTATTCTATGCGCGCGACGTCGTAGGTGAGCTGACCCGTTTCATTGTCTTCGGAAACCGCGCTCGAGCGTCCCGTCACGAGGTTGAATTCGCCGCCGACCTTGAACGTCGCCTTTTCTCCGGAAATGGCGGTGAGCGTCGGCTCGGCGAGTGTCTTCATCACCCCCGCCTGCTCCATGGCATTGAGGTATCCGGCAAGCGTCGACCCGGCCAGCGAAAAGGCGGAGGCCGAAAGCGGCTTGCCGAGGCCATAGGAACTCTCGCTGATGGCGCCCCAGCTGATCCCGTCGATGCTGCCGGAGCCGATCAGGTTGACGCCGAGCTGCTTCATCACCGAGCGGCTCACCTCTGCGACGGTGACCTTGAGCGTCACCTGGTCCTCGCCGATGATCTGCAGCATGTTGACGATGCGGCTTTGCTGGCGCTCGCTGTCGGGATTGTTGATTGCGACGCCGCCCCCGTCCGTGGGCGCGGCCGCCGTCTGGGCGTACTGGCCGGTGGTCGCCTCGCCGCCGGTCACGAAGATCTGGGCGAGCTGGGCGGCGCGCGAGGCGTCGAGCGGCGTCTGCACCGTGCCGGTGAGCACCACATTGTCGTTGATCAGTTCGACGTCGATGTCGGAATTGGGGATGTAGCGCTTCAGATGCTTCTCGAGCCCGGCAACGTCGCGCTCCACCGCGATGTCCAGGCTGGCGATCTGCTCCCCGTTAGGGCCGAAGACGAAGATGTTGGTCTCGCCGACCTGCTTGCCGAAGAGGTAGATACGCCGCGCCGTGCGGGTGACGGCGTCGGCCACGGCGGGGTTGGCGACGAGAATGTCATAGGCATCGCGCGGGAGGTCGACCACAAGCGACTTGTTGAGCCCCAGCTTGATGCGCTGCGAACCGGCATTCTGGTTTATGCGGACCATGTCGCCGGAGGCGGCAGCCGCAACTCCGGACGGGAGAACGACCGTCAGGGCCGTCGCGGCGAGCAGGCCGAGCAAGACGAAGAAGACGATGTGGCGTTGCCGGTTCGAGCCGGCGTGGGTGAATGGTGGCTGTTCCGATTTCATTTGCGCGTTCCCACGATCGAGAGCTCGCCGGACTTGATCAGCCTTATGCTGTTGCCGCGCCCGCCGCCGTTGACGAGGTGGCGGCCGTCGATGCCCGTCCCTGCATGGCCGTCGGCCACGGAGCGCAGGGCAAGGGTCAGCCGGTCGGCCATCTGCTGGGCGGCCGTGATTACCTCCGCCTGATCGGGCGTCAGCTCGAGCGTGGCCGTCTCGCCGACCTTGACGCGCCGACCCTCCTCATCTTCCTGAATGGCCTGGTCGATCGCCAGGACGCGAATGTTTTCAAGGATCGTTTCGGTAATGAAACCATCGGCGGTCGCGGCGTTCTGGCTGCGCCGCGTCATGATCACGTCGACACGATCATTGGGCAGGATGAAGCCGCCGGCAGAGGTGTCGGCGGCGATCCGGGTGGCCACGGCACGCTTGCCGGGGGGCAGGATCGCCGACATGAAACTCTGGCCCTCGCCGATGAGCTTGGTGCGCCGGAGCGGCTCGCCCGAATTCAGCGTCAGTCGCGCCACCGAGTTCTTCAGTTCCTCCATGGCCTCCGGCTCGGCGGCGCGGGTGATGAAGCTCTCGTCGACCGATTCGGCCGGCCAGGCCTGCCAGCGCAGGGAATTGCCGAGCATTTGGCCCATCGGCACCTCCTGCGCGAGAACAAGCACCTCTGCCAGTTCGATCTGCGGCTCGACCGGATCGGCCCTGACCACCACCTCCTGCGGGGCGGACGACAGATTCTTGGCCATGTAGCCCGCTCCGATCGCAGCCGCGATGGCCACGCCCAGAATGATTATGCGGGATCTGTTCATTTGCCCCTCTTGCGGATGCACCGCTTGCCCAGGACCGACAATGATCAGTGAAACGTCAAATTAGGGTTAACAAATTCGATAGGAGCATCATCGATTGAAATCGACGCCACGGCTGCGCCGCCGCGCACCCGGAGCCGTTTCGCGCGTCCCGCTCGGAGCATGTTTTTTGAAAAACCGGGTGGCGAGGAGCCGTCGTGGAGGAACACACCTGGTTGCGTTGCACTGCTCGCCCGGCGGGGAACCCGGCTCCGTCCCGCAGCCGAGCGGTACCAACCGAGGGGTGGCGCGCCATAGCCCCCTCTAAAATTCCGCTCAGATCTCGCTTGAAGGACGTGCTCCAGCCGACGGCGGCGGTTTCAGAAAAGTGCTTATCGGATCAGGCATCGGGAAGTGATGGTGGAGCCAAGGGGAGTCGAACCCCTGACCTCTTGAATGCCATTCAAGCGCTCTCCCAACTGAGCTATGGCCCCACACTACGGCTCGACGAGCCGATGCCGTTTCCGGCGAAGAGGTCTTTCGGCTTTCGCCGAACGTGCTCGCGGCTTCTAAACCCGACCGATGGCAGAATCAAGCCCCATGATCACGCGTCTCGATCGGCGCACCGACGCGACGGAAATCAGCGTTCGTCGTCGTCATCCGAGACGCCGATAATGTCCTTCACGTCGTCGTCGCCTTCCTCCTCCTCTTCAAGGAAGGTATCGTCCGTCTCGCCGCCGAGATCGACGTCTTCCTCGTCGACATCCGGCAGATCCGTGCTGCCGGACTTCGTCTCTTCGTCCGCGTCCTCCAGCGAGACGACCTCCGGTCCGTCCTCGCTCAGCTCCTTGTCCTCGACGGCCTCTTCCTCTTCGATGATCTCCGCCGTCGATTCGAAATAGCTGCGGGGATAGGACTGCCCCGTATAGGGCGATACGATCGGATCCCTGTTGAGATCGTAGAATTTGCGGCCCGTCTCCGGGCAAATGCGTTTTGTGCCGAGTTCGGGTTTAGCCAACGTCTTGCCTCTCGTCTCTCAAGTACCGGTCCGACCGCCGGGGTCCGGAGGCGGACCGAAACCGGAAGCGACCCCGTGCCATAATTTTCGGGTCCCATAACCACAGATCGCGTGCCTGTCAAAGCCTATTGAGGGCCCGGTTGCAACCGGTTTTTCGCGCCGCCCGAAGCGGGGCCGCGGCAGGGGATGACCAGGCTCTGCGCGCATGCTAGAGGCACGTCCATCCGCCCAGGGAAGAGACGCCATGACCGACAACACGCTCCGCCGACCCGCGCTCAGCCGCAAATCATCCGCGCTTTCAGGCAAAGTGCACGTGCCGGGAGACAAATCCATCTCCCACCGCGCCCTGATGTTCGGCGGGCTCGCGGCGGGCGAAACGCGCGTCACCGGCCTCCTCGAGGGCGAAGACGTGCTGCGTACGGGCGAGGCGATGAAGGCGATGGGGGCGGCGATCGCCCGCGACGGGCCGGCGTGGGTGATCCAGGGCACGGGCAACGGCTGTCTTCTGGAGCCGCAAGCGCCGCTCGATTTCGGCAATGCGGGGACGGGCTCGCGCCTCACTATGGGCCTCGTGGGCACCTACGACATGACGACGCGCTTCATCGGCGATGCCTCCCTTTCCAAGCGCCCGATGGCGCGCGTGCTCGACCCGCTGCGGCAGATGGGCGCGCAGGTGCTGGAAGCACGGGAGGGCGACCGGCTGCCCATCATCCTGCGCGGACCGAAACATGCCGCGCCGATCACCTACCGCGTGCCCATGCCGTCTGCGCAGGTGAAGTCCGCCGTGCTTCTGGCCGGGCTCAACACGCCGGGCGTGACCACCGTCGTCGAGCCGGTGATGACGCGCGACCATACGGAAAAGATGCTGGCCGGCTTCGGCGCCGCGATCGAGGTGGAAACGGACAGCCAGGGCGCCCGCTACATCCGCCTCGAGGGCCAGGGCACATTGACGGGACAGGAGATCGCCGTGCCGGGCGACCCGTCTTCGGCCGCTTTCCCGCTGGTGGCGGCGCTGATCGTGCCGGGCTCGGACGTGACGATCGAGAACGTGCTGATGAACCCCAGCCGCACGGGGCTGATCCTGACGCTGCAGCAGATGGGTGCCGACATCGCGCTGGAAAACCGCCGCTCGGCTGGCGGGGAGGAAGTCGCGGACCTGCGCGTGCGCGCCTCTGAATTGAAAGGCGTCACGGTGCCGGCCGAGCGCGCGCCCTTCATGATCGACGAATATCCGGTGCTCGCGGTGGCAGCCTCCTTCGCCGAAGGGGAAACCCTGATGCAGGGGCTGGAGGAGCTGCGGGTGAAGGAATCGGACCGCCTTGCGGCCGTCGCCGCCGGCCTAAAAGCCAACGGCGTCGATTGCACGGAGGGCGAGGACTTCCTGGCCGTGCGCGGCCGGCCGGAGGGCAAGGGCCTTGGCGGCGGCGAGGTCGAGACCCATCTCGACCATCGTATCGCCATGGCCTTCCTGGTGCTGGGGCTTGCCACGGAGAAGCCGGTCACCATCGACGACCAGACGATGATCGCCACCAGCTTCCCGGAATTCATGGACCTGATGACCGGCATGGGCGCAGGGATCGAAACTCCGAAAGGTGTGACGTGAGCGGGGCTTCAGGACTGACCATCGCGCTCGACGGTCCGGCCGCCTCCGGCAAGGGGACGCTGGCGCGCCGGATCGCCGCCCACTACGGCTTGAACCATCTGGACACCGGCCTCACCTACCGCGCGGTCGCCAAGGCGCTTGCCGACGCGGGCGAACCCCTCGATGACGAGGCGCTGGCCGAGAGGGCCGCGCGTTCACTTGATCCCGGCGCGCTCGACCGCACTGTCCTTTCGACCCACGAGGTGGGCGAGGCCGCCTCCAAGGTGGCGGTGATGCCCGCGGTGCGCCGCGCGCTTGTCGAAAAGCAGCGTGAATTCGCACGCCGTCCGCCCGGCGCCGTGCTCGACGGTCGCGACATTGGAACGGTTGTCTGCCCGGATGCGGATGTAAAGCTTTACGTCACGGCAAGTGCGGCGGTGCGCGCAGAGCGCCGCTGGCGTGAGATCGTCGACGGCGGCGGCACGGCCGAATACGCCGACGTGCTGGCCGATGTGGAACGGCGCGACGCGCGCGACATGGGCCGCGCCGACAGTCCGCTGAAGCCGGCGGCGGATGCGCACTTGCTAGACACCAGCGAAATGGATATAGAGTCCGCGTTTCAGGCGGCCACCGCGCTTATCGACGGGGTGCTTGCCAGGAGAAACGCGGACTGAGAAGCGCTGACGGCTCCCGCGGGGAGGCGAAAGGCGCTTTTTGGCTTGTATGCAACCAGACTGGTGACTGTGGCCCGTTTGGTTGCATGGATAAATGAACCGGCCTGCCAGCATCCCCTTGCGCCGGATCTGCCGCTTGAAGGCGGCCTGGGCCTGACAGCCCGGATGCACGGCAGGCTTGACGCAACGCGAACCACCGGCGCCTGCCCCGTAAAGGGGCCTTTTCAGGAGCATCAATGTCACAACTCAATCCGTCTCGCGACGATTTCGCGAGCCTTCTCGAACAATCGTTCACCGAGCGCGACGTCGCCGAGGGCAGTGTCGTCAAGGGTACTGTCACGGCCATCGAAAAGGACATGGCCATCATCGATGTCGGCCTGAAGGTCGAGGGCCGGGTGCCGCTCAAGGAGTTCGGCGCCAGGGCCAAGGACGGCGAATTGAAGCCGGGCGACGAGGTCGAGGTCTATGTCGAGCGCGTGGAGAACGCGCTGGGCGAGGCCATGCTTTCCCGGGAGAAGGCCCGCCGCGAGGAAAGCTGGATCAAGCTGGAAGAGAAGTTCAACAACGGCGAGCGCGTCGAGGGCGTCATCTTCAACCAGGTCAAGGGCGGCTTCACCGTCGATCTGGACGGGGCCGTCGCCTTCCTGCCGCGCAGCCAGGTGGATATCCGTCCGATCCGCGACGTCTCGCCGCTCATGCACACGCCGCAGCCCTTCGAGATCCTCAAGATGGACAAGCGCCGCGGCAACATCGTCGTCTCGCGCCGCACCGTGCTCGAGGAGAGCCGCGCCGAGCAGCGCTCGGAGATCGTGCAGAACCTCGAGGAAGGCCAGGTGGTCGAGGGCGTGGTCAAGAACATCACCGACTACGGTGCGTTCGTCGACCTCGGCGGCATCGACGGCCTGCTGCACGTCACCGACATGGCATGGCGCCGCGTCAACCATCCGACCGAGATCCTCAATATCGGCCAGACGGTGAAGGTGCAGATCATCCGCATCAACCAGGAGACGCACCGCATCTCGCTCGGCATGAAGCAGCTCGAGGCCGACCCTTGGGAAGGCATCGGCGGCAAGTACCCGCTGGGCAAGAAGGTGACCGGCCGCGTGACCAACATCACCGACTACGGCGCCTTCGTGGAGCTGGAGCCGGGCATCGAGGGTCTCATCCACGTCTCCGAGATGTCGTGGACCAAGAAGAACGTGCACCCCGGCAAGATCCTGTCCACCACGCAGGAGGTCGAGGTGGTCGTGCTCGAGGTCGATCCGGTCAAGCGCCGCATCTCGCTCGGCCTCAAGCAGACGCTGGAGAACCCGTGGGAGGCGTTCGCCCGCAGCCATCCCGTCGGCAGCCAGGTCGAGGGCGAGGTCAAGAACAAGACCGAGTTCGGCCTGTTCATCGGGCTGGACGGCGACGTGGACGGCATGGTGCACCTGTCCGACCTCGACTGGACGCGTCCGGGCGAGCAGGTGATCGAGGAGTATCACCGTGGCGATACGGTGCAGGCCCAGGTGCTCGACGTCGATGTCGAGAAGGAGCGTATCTCGCTGGGCATCAAGCAGCTCGGCCGTGATGCCGTCGGCGAGGCGGTCGCCTCCGGCGACCTGCGCAAGGGTGCGGTCGTCACCTGCGAGGTCACCGGCGTCAAGGATGCCGGCCTCGACGTGCGGCTGGTCGAGCACGATCTCGACACCTTCATAAAGCGCGCCGACCTTTCGCGCGACCGTGCCGAACAGCGCCCCGAGCGCTTCGCGGTAGGCCAGAAGGTCGACGCCCGCGTCACCCAGTTCGACAAGAAGACGCGCCGGCTCAACGTCTCGATCAAGGCGCTGGAGATCGCCGAGGAGAAGGAAGCGGTGGCCCAGTACGGCTCCACCGACTCCGGCGCCTCGCTGGGCGACATCCTGGGCGCCGCGCTGAAGCAGCAGGAGAACAAGGAGGACTAGGCCCTCCGATACTGCTGCGCGAAGACAACGGCCCCGCGTGCCTCAGGTACGCGGGGCCTTTTCGTCTCAGGCTTCGCCGGGAGAATCGCATCTCGGGTAAGGGTGCCGCCGAACGAGGCTGACAAGCGGACCTGCAGGGTTGCCGGCCTTCTTGTTCACCGCCGGTCCATCCGATCAGAGCGGAGAGGTGTAGAATCGGTTTGCGGACGTTTCTCGATAGAGGCAGAGTTCGGGTTTTGAAAATTTGAAACCGTCGGGGACACCGACCATGCCGCCTATCGGATCTGACCGCCTTGCCCCCAATCTCCGCGCAATCCGTTCGAGCGATGCTGCCGCGCTTTGTCGTATCGCGAACATGCCGGGTTACCGGCACGGGACACTATGCTCACCGTTCGAACCAGTCGAATACTGGGAAAAACGGATTGCCGGTTCGATAGGGGAGAATACCTGGTTGGTTGCAGAAGTGGACGACCATATCGTGGGCCACGGCAGCCTGATGACCCGCAAACGGGCACGGATGGCGCATGTTGGCGACATCGTCATGGGCGTGGCGGATGATTTCGTCGGGCGCGGAATCGGTTCAGCCATCCTCCAGGCCTTGCTGGATGTCGCGGACAACTGGCGCGGCCTGAAGCGTATTGAACTCACCGTCTATGCCGGGAATGAACCGGCTATCCGGCTCTACCGCCGCCACGGCTTCGAGGTGGAAGGCAAGCATGTAAAGGCGGGTTTCACAGACGGGGAGTACGTGGACGTCCTCACCATGGCACGCCTTCGCTTCTGACCGCGGCACCGGTCGCCTACCAATGCGGCGGTTTCGTCACCGGGGTGTCGGGCGCGGCCCGCTCCTCCAGCGCCAGGAACCGCTCAGTCAAGGCATCGAGCCTCTTCTGGAGCCGGTCTATCGCCGCCCACTGGTGGGCGAACTGGGCCGACAGCTCCTCGATCATCTTTTCCTGTTCGGCCGCCAGGATTTCGAGCGCCTCCAGCCTGTCCTCGTTCATCTCGCGATCTCCTTGAATACAGCAGTCGGCCGAAAGCACGGTGCCGGATTCGAAACCTTACAGCACCGTTGCGCGCCCGAATGGATGCACGGCGCAGCCTCGCTTGAAAATTGACAATTCCCCCAGGCTTTGTCGAGTGTAAGCTGGAGCCGGTTGGCAGGCGGAAATCCGCGTGGTACCGATTTGACCAAACGATAAAAAACTCGGGGAAATGGGCCTGCGCATGGCCAAAGCCGCGATCGAACTCAAGGGCATCACAAAGAGCTTCGGCTCGGTGCGCGCCAACCGCGATATCGACCTGAACATCGCGCCGGGAACCATCCACGGCATCATCGGCGAGAACGGCGCCGGCAAATCGACGCTGATGTCGATCCTCTACGGCTTCTACAAGGCCGACCGCGGCGAAATCTACGTCAAGGGCGAGCGTGCCGAGATCCTTTCCGCGAGCGATGCCATCCGCCGCGGCATCGGCATGGTGCATCAGCACTTCATGCTGGTGCACAATTTCACGGTGCTCGAAAACATCATCCTCGGCGCGGAGGGCGAGCCGCTCCTGAAGACCTCCATCGCCAAGGCGCGCTCGGAGCTGGAGCGGCTGGAGCGCGATTACGGGCTGGAGGTCGATCCGGACGCGGTGGTCGAGAACCTGTCGGTCGGCCTGCAGCAGCGGGTGGAGATCCTGAAGGCGCTGTTCCGCGGCGCCGAGATTCTGATCCTCGACGAGCCGACCGGCGTGCTGACCCCGGCGGAGGCCGACCATCTCTTCCGCATCCTGCGCCAGCTCAAGGATGAGGGGAAGACGATCGTGCTGATCACGCACAAGCTGCGTGAGATCATGGCGGTCACCGACAATGTCTCCGTAATGCGCCAGGGCGCGCTGGTCGCAACGCGGCCGACCGGGGAGACCACCGTGGAAGAACTGGCGGAGCTGATGGTCGGCCGCCGTGTTCTCCTGCGCGTCGAGAAGGGCCCCGCCAGGCCGGGCGAGGTGCTTCTTTCGGTCAAGGACCTGACGGTGAAGGACGCGCGCGGGGTCACCATGGTCGAGGATGTTTCCTTCGACGTGCGCGCGGGCGAGATCGTCGGCATCGCCGGAGTGGCCGGCAACGGCCAGTCGGAGCTTCTGGAAACCATCACCGGCATCCGCACGGCCGTTTCCGGAACGGTAGCGTTGGCCGGTCGGCCGGTGGACCTGACCGGCGCGGCCGATCCGGCGGACCTGCGCCGGCGCGGCATGGCGCATGTGCCGGAAGACCGGCACCATATGGGCCTCGTCCTGCCCTTCGAGGAGAGCGAGAACGCTATCTTAGGCTATCACCGGCAGGACAAATACCGAAAGGGACCCCTTCTCGATGTCGAGGCCGTCCGCCGCGACGCCGAGGACAAGATCGCCAAATACGATATCCGCCCGGCCGATGCGCGGCTCAAGACCGCCAACTTTTCCGGCGGCAACCAGCAGAAGATCGTGCTGTCGCGCGAAATGGAGCAGGATCCGCAGGTGCTCATTGTCGGTCAGCCGACACGCGGCGTGGATGTCGGGGCGATCGAGTTCATCCATCGCCGGCTCATCGATATGCGGGACCAGGGAAAGGCGGTGCTTCTCGTCTCGGTCGAGCTCGACGAGATCCGCTCGCTTTCCGACCGGATCATCGTGATGTGCGGCGGGCGCGTCGTCGGCGAGCGCGGGCCCGACGCCGGCGAGAACGAGCTCGGCCTGCTGATGGCGGGCGTTGCGGAGAAGGAAGCAGCGGAATGAGCACCCCCTACGCCAAGCTGCCCGCCTGGGCCGACTACGGCCTCATCCCGCTGATTAATCTCTTCGTCGCCTTCCTCGTCTCCGGGCTCGTCGTGCTCATGATCGGCGAGAACCCGCTGCGCGCGGCGGTCATTCTCATCGACGGGGCGGTCGGGCGCGGCCAGGCCATCGCCTATACGCTCTACTACGCGACGAGCTTCATCTTCACCGGGCTTGCCGTGGCCGTCGCCTTTCACTGCAGCCTGTTCAACATCGGCGGCGAGGGGCAGGCCTATGTCGGCGGGCTGGGCGTGGCGCTCGCCTGCCTCGCCTTCGACGGCATCCTGCCCTGGTGGTTGACCTTTCCGCTGGCCATACTCGGCGCAGCCCTCTTCGGCGGCGCCTGGGCGCTCATTCCCGCCTATCTCCAGGCCAGGCGCGGCTCGCACATCGTCATCACGACGATCATGTTCAATTTCATCGCCGCCAGCCTGATGGTCTATCTCCTGGTCAATGTGCTCAGGCCGGCCGCCAGCCAGACACCGCAAACACGCGCGTTTCTGGAAGGCGGGCAGTTGCCGAAGCTCAACTGGCTTCTGGAAGCGCTGGGGCTTTCGGTGCGCTCCTCCCCGTTCAACCTGTCCTTCCTTCTGGCGCTCGCCGCGGCGTTTTTCGTCTGGCTGCTCATCTGGCGCACGCGGCTCGGATACGAGATCCGGATGCGCGGCCACAGCCCTAGGGCCGCGCGCTATGGCGGGGTGAGCGAGGTGCGCATCATCATTCTCACCATGCTGATCTCCGGCGCGCTGGCCGGCATGATGGCGCTCAATCCGGTGATGGGCGAGCTCTATCGCCTGCAGATCGATTTCGTCACCGGCGCCGGATTCGTCGGCATCGCCGTGGCGCTGATGGGACGTTCCCATCCGGCCGGCATCGTGCCGGCGGCGATCCTCTTCGGCATGCTCTACCAGGGCGGCGCGGAGCTTTCCTTCGAGATGCCCGGCATCTCGCGCGACATGATCGTCATCATCCAGGGGCTTGTGATCCTGTTCGCCGGGGCGCTGGAACACATGTTCCGGCCGAGCCTGCGGGCGCTCTTTGCGCGTTTCGAGCGCGGGGACGACCCCGCGGCCGTCAAGGAAGGGGAACGCGCCTGATGGAGACCTTCAACACGCTCGTTCTCCTGCTCGATTCCACCGTGCGGCTGTCCGTGCCGCTGCTCTTTGCAGCCCTTGCCGGCCTTTATTCCGAGCGCTCCGGCGTTTTCGACATCGGGCTCGAGGGCAAGATGCTGGCCGGAGCCTTCGCCGCGGGCGCGGCGGCGGCGGTCTCCGGCTCGGCCTGGGCCGGTCTTGTTGCGGCGGTCCTGGTCTCCGTCTTCTTCGCTCTCGTGCACGGCTTCGCCTCCATCACCCATCGCGGCAACCAGATCGTCTCCGGCGTGGCGATCAATTTCATTGCCGCCGGTTCCACGGTGATCCTCGGCCAGGCCTGGTTCTCCCAGGGCGGCCGTACACCGCTTCTCGGGGCGGAAGGGCGCTTCGGCGCCCTTCACCTGCCTTTCGCGGAGGCGGTGAGCAGCGTGCCGGTCTTGGGGCCGATCTATTCCGACCTCCTGTCCGGCCATTCGCTGCTCGTCTATATCGCCTTCCTCCTCGTGCCGTTCACATGGTGGGCGCTTTTCCGCACCCGTTTCGGGCTGCGGCTGAGGGCGGTCGGGGAGAATCCGGCGGCGGTGGACACGGCAGGCATTTCGGTCGCCTGGCTGCGCTATCGCGCGGTCATCTGCACGGGTGTCCTGACCGGACTTGCGGGCACCTATCTGGCCCTGGCGCAGAACGCCGGCTTCGTTAAGGACATGACCGCGGGACGCGGCTTCATCGCGCTTGCCGCCCTCATCTTCGCCAAGTGGCGCCCGGTGCCGGTCATGTTCGCCTGCCTGCTGTTCGGTTTTCTCGACGCCCTCGCCATCCGCATCCAGGGCACGCCGCTGCCGCTCATCGGACAGGTGCCGGTGCAACTCATCCAGGCTCTGCCCTACATCCTGACCGTCGTGCTGCTCGCCGGCTTCATCGGGCGGGCCATCCCGCCGCGCGCCGGCGGCGTGCCTTATGTGAAGGAACGCTGATGGACACCGAAGCCCTCTTTCAGGCCGCAAGGAACGCCATGGACCGCGCCTACGCGCCCTATTCCCGCTTTCCCGTGGGGGCGGCACTGCGCACCGAGACGGGCGCGATCCATGCCGGGTGCAATATCGAGAACGCTTCCTACCCGGAAGGCTGGTGCGCCGAGACCACGGCGCTCGGCCACATGATCATGGCGGGCGGCGGCAAGGTTGCGGAAATCGCCGTAGTGGCGGAAAAGATGCCGAAGATCATGCCCTGCGGGGGGTGCCGGCAGAGGCTGGCGGAATTCGTCACCGCGGATGCCAGGCTGCATCTGTGCGACATCGGCGGCGTGGTGGAGACGGTGCCGTTCGCGACGGTCTTCCCGCGCGCCTTCGATCTGGAGGCGAACCGGTGAAGGAAGCCGTGGACCTCCTGACGGAGCGGCTGGAGGGGTTTGCTCCCCGGGTCGCACTGGTGCTGGGTTCCGGGCTCGGCGGCCTGGTCGATGCGGTGGAAAAGCCGGTGCGCATCCCTTACGCGCAATTGCCCGGCTTTCCGCAAAGCGGCGTAACCGGCCATGCCGGCGCGCTCGTCGCCGGATACATGGAGGGCCGGCCGGTGCTCATGCTCTCCGGGCGTGCCCACTATTACGAGCGGGGCGATGCCGCCGCCATGCGCCCGGCGCTCGAGGCTCTGGCGGGGATCGGCGTCGAGCATCTGGTCCTCACCAACGCCGCCGGCGCGCTGACGGCGGACATGCCGCCCGGCTCGGTGATGCTGATCGAAGACCATATCAATTTTTCCGGCATGAACCCGCTGATCGGAGAGGAGACGGACCGCCGCTTCGTGGGGATGAGCGAGGCCTATGACGCGGGTCTGAGGACCGCGCTCGAACGGGCGGCTGAAAAGGCCGGCGTGAGTCTCCACAAGGGCGTCTACATGTGGTTTTCCGGTCCCAGCTTCGAAACGCCCGCCGAGATCCGCATGGCGCGCACGCTCGGTGCCGATGCCGTCGGCATGTCGACCGTGCCGGAAGTGATCCTGGCGCGTTTTCTCGGCCTCAAGGTGGCCGCCTGCTCGGTGATCACCAATCTCGGCGCCGGCATGGCGGTGGGCGAGCTCTCCCACGAGGAGACGAAGGACATGGCGCCGGTGGGCGGGGAGAAGCTTGCCAGGGTGCTACGGTGCCTGTTCGCGGAGGGGCTGGTGGATGCATAGCGGGATTGACCGGACAATGCTCCTTCACGCCCAAGGGCACACACATTTCCCGGTATCGTGACCATGCCGCTGCCGCAGGAAATCATCCGCAGGAAGCGCGACGGCGAAATACTTTCCGGGGCCGAGATCGCCGACTTCGCCGCCGGGCTGGCTTCCGGTGCCTGGAGTGAGGGGCAGGTCGCCGCCCTCGCCATGGCTGTCTTCCTGAACGGGATGCAGCGGGAGGAGACCGTCGCACTGACGCTGGCGATGCGCGACTCCGGCGAGGTGCTCAACTGGTCGTCACTGCCCGGACCCGTCACCGACAAGCACTCCACCGGCGGCGTCGGCGACAACGTCTCGCTGATGCTGGCGCCGATCGTGGCCGCCTGCGGCGCCTATGTGCCGATGATCTCCGGGCGCGGACTGGGGCACACGGGCGGCACGCTCGACAAGATGGACTCGATCCCCGGCTACCAAAGTCAGCCGGACGGGGCACTGTTCGCCAGGTCCGTGCGGGAAGCCGGCTGCGCCATCATCGGCCAGACGGGCGCGCTGGCGCCGGCGGACGGCCGCTTCTACGCCGTGCGCGACGTCACCGGCACGGTGGAATCGATCCCGCTGATCACCGCCTCCATCCTGTCGAAGAAGCTGGCGGCGGGGCTCAAGTCGCTGGTGCTCGACGTCAAGTCCGGCAACGGCGCCTTCATGGCCAGCCCGCGGGAAGCGCGGCGGCTGGCCGATAGCCTGGTCGCGGTGGCGAACGGCGCCGGATTGTCGGCCAGTGCGCTGATCACCGACATGAACGAGCCGCTCGCCTCCTGCGCCGGCAACGCCGTCGAGGTCCTGAACGCGGTGGATTTCCTCACCGGACGGTCGCGCGACCGGCGGCTCGAAGAGGTCACGCTGGCGCTCGCCGCCGAGATGCTGCTTTCGGCCGGGATCGCCACCTCCACCCGTGAGGCCTACGACCGCACGCGCACCGCGCTCGACAGCGGCCAGGCGGCGGTGTGTTTCGGCAGGATGGTGCACGCCCTCGGCGGCCCCGCCGACTTCACGGAGAAAGCGCGCGAACACCTGCCGCGCGTGCCCGTGCAGGTCGCCGTCACGGCCGACCGGGACGGCTTCGTCGGCAAGGTGGACACGCGGGCCCTCGGCATCGCCGTGGTCGAGCTCGGCGGCGGGCGCCGCAAACCCGAGGACGGCATCGACCACGCCGTGGGTCTCGAACAAATCCTGCCCGTCGGCAGCGCCGTGGCGCGCGGGGAAGCGCTGGCGGTCGTCCACGCGCGCACGCGCGCTCAAGCGGATACGGCCGTCACCGCCGTTCGCGGCACCTTCACCATCGTGCCGGACAAGCCGCGCCGGCGTCCGACGGTCCTGCGCAAGGTCGCGCCCGACGGATGATATCGACGATAGGCGGTCATTGCTCCAGGAGCAGTTCCCCGTCTTCCATCTCGAAGCGGGCGAGGCGGCCGAGGAAACTCATGCCGATCAGCGTGCCGCGCAAAGCGGTATCCTCGAGCACGACGGCGGGAATCTCCCGCATCCGGATATGACCGATCTCGAGGCTGTCGATGACGGCGCGGGCGGCGGCGGCCGTTCCGTTGGCGGTCTCCACCCGATAGCGGAAATCGGATGGCGAAAGCCGCAACCCGATCCGGCGGGCGGCAGCGGTGTTCAGAGCGACGAAGGTCGCGCCGGTGTCGACCAGGGCATCCATTTGCCGGCCGTTCAGCCTGAACGTCGCCCGGTAGTGCCCGCGCTCGTCGGCAGGGATCCGCACCTTGCCGCCCGACAGGACCGCCGTCTTCCGGGGCGTTGGTGGCGCGGCGGCAGCAGGCACAGCGTTCTCCTGGCGGGCCTGTTCGTCAAGCAGCCCGCGCAGCGCAGCCAGGACCGCGTCCTGGTTCTGCTCGTAAATCAGGGGGATCGAGGCGAAAGCGCCCGCGACGAGCCCGAGAAGAACAAAGTTGCGCAGCATCGGTCGTTCCGTTTCCGATGCCAAATTGCCTGTGAAGCCTCACCGCGGCCTTAAGGCGGTCCCGATGCATCACGAAATGGTTAGCGAAAGGTAACGGTTATTTCGTGCCGTACATGCGGTCGCCGGCGTCCCCCAGCCCGGGCAGGATATAGCCGTTCTCGTCCAACCGCTCGTCGATGGAAGCGGTGAAGACCGGGACGTCGGGATGGGCGGCGCAGAAACGCTCGATGCCTTCCGGCGCGGCAAGCAGGCACAGGAAGCGAAGATTCGTAGCGCCCTGGGATTTCAGCTTCTCGACGGCCGCGATGGCCGAGTTGGCCGTCGCCAGCATGGGGTCGACGACGATGACGAGCCGGTTTCCCAGGTCGCCCGGCGCCTTGAAGAAATATTCGACCGCCTCCAGTGTCTCGTGATCGCGGTAAAGACCGACATGGGCGACCCGGGCGGCGGGAACGAGATCCAGCATGCCGTCGAGCAGACCGTTGCCGGCGCGCAGGACGGAGGCGAAGACCAGCTTCTTGCCTTCCAGTGTCGGCGCCTGCATCGTGGCAAGCGGCGTCTCGATGGTGCGCGTGGTCAATTCCAGGTCGCGCGTAACCTCGTAGCACAGAAGCAGCGAGATCTCGCGCAACAGCGTCCTAAACCCCGCAGTCGAGGTTTCCTTGTCGCGCATGATCGTCAGCTTGTGCTGGACAAGAGGATGATCGACGACGGTGACCCCGTTCATAAGCTCTGCTCCGCGAAAATTGCAGCCCGGATAATAACGCCGGCGCGCCCGGCCGCATACTGCCTTCGGACGTCGGCCACAAGATCCGGCACCTGGGGAGCGGCCGCACCATTTCCGCGCCACGCCCTCGCGGATCGGCTTACCGGATATATGTGGACCGGTCCCGGCGCTTGGGGTCTTTTCCTCAGGGAAAACGACGCCCTTGCATTTAATCAATCGATTGATTAATACATGCTCCATGATCGAACGACCGCACCAGTCAGCACAAAAGGCAAAGGGCCGCCCCAGCGGCGCGGAGCGAACGCGCGAAACCCTGGTTCGCGCCGGGCTCCGGCTGTTCGGACATAAGGGCTTCGAGGCCACGTCCACGCGCGAGATCGCCGCCGAGGCCGGTGCCAATATCGGCTCCATTGCCTACCATTTCGGCGGCAAGGAAGGACTGCGCAACGCCTGCGCGGACTATATCGTGGAGACGATCTCGGGCATCGCCCAAGTGGCGCTGGACGATACGGCGGCGCCGGATGCCCGGCTGGCCTCGCCGGAAGCGTCGGCAACCGTGCTGCGGCAGGTGGTGGAGGCGATGGTGCGTTTCATCGTCCAGCGGCCGGAGGCGGAGGACGTGGCCCAGTTCGTCATGCGGGAGCTGTCCCAGCCGACGGCGGCACTCGACACGATCTACGCGGGCGTGTTCGAGCCCGTGCACAAGCGGCTCTGCGTGCTTTGGGAGGCGGCGACCGGCGAGCCGGCCGAAAGCGAGCGCACCAGGATCACCGTCTTCACGCTGATCGGCCAGGTCATCTACTTCCGTATCGCCCGCGAAGCGGTACGCCGGCGCATGGAATGGCGCGACATCGGGCAGCGGGAAGCGGCGGCCATCGTCGAGGTCGCCCTCGGCAATCTTTCCACCATCATCAATGCGCGGAGGCGCGGGACGTCATGAGCATGCTTTGCGCCATTCCCTTCGCCGCCGCGCTTTTCGCCGCCTGCGCGGCGCCGAAGCCCCTGGCGGTCGGCTATGTCGAAGGGGAATATGTGCTGCTCGCGCCGACCGAAACGGGCCAGGTGCGCTCCGTCACAACGCGCCGCGGCGCCCGCGTCAGCGAAGGCGAGACGGTGGCGATGATGGAAAGGACGGACGCGCAGATCGCCGTTGCTCAGGCCAAGGCCGCGCTCGCCGAGGCGGAGGCCCAGCTTGCCAATCTGAAAGAGGGCAAGCGGCCGGAGGAGATCGCCGTCCTCGAAGCGGTCCTCGCCTCGGCCGAGGCGCAGGCGGCGGAAGCTGAGCGCGTGCTGGCACGCACGCAGGACCTCAACCAGCGCGGCATCGCCACCCGGGCAGAACTCGACAAGGCGCAAACCGATCTGACGCTGGCAGAGGCGCGGGTGGGCGAGGCGCAGGCCAACCTCGCCGTCGCGCGACTGCCTGCCCGCCCGCAGGAAATCGACGCCGCCGAAAAGCGGCGCGACCAGGCCGAGGCGGTACTGGAGGAGGCACGTTGGCGGCTTTCGGAACGCGAGATCAAGGCACCGGCCGCCGGCCGCATCGACGATGTGGTGCGCACGGCCGGTGACGTCGCGGGGCCGTCGGCCCCGGTCATCTCCATGCTGCCGGACGGGGCGGTGAAGCTGAAACTCTATTTGCCGGAACCCGCCTTCTCCGCCGTCGAGGTCGGCTCGCTGCTCGCGGTGCGCTGCGACGGCTGCCCGGCGGGGCTGCGCGCCCGCGTCTCCTACGTCTCCCCAGACCCCGAGTTCACGCCGCCGGTGATCTATTCCCTGGAGACGCGGCAGAAGCTCGTCTTCCTGATCGAAGCCAGACCGGAGGGCGAAGCGGCCGACCGGCTGCAGCCGGGCCAGATCGTGGATGTGATTTTGCTCAAAGAGGAAACGTGACCGGCGGCTGCCGCCTGCGCCGCCGTCACACCGAGGAAACCGGACAATGCATGCCATCGACGTCCAAGGCCTCGTCAAGCGCTTCGGCGACAAGACGGTCGTCGACCATGTGTCGATGACCGTGGATCCCGGCGAGATCGTCGGCTTTCTGGGCCCCAACGGCTCGGGCAAGACGACGACGATCCGCCTCATGTGCGGCCTTCTGACGGCGGACGAGGGCAGCGGCCAGGTGCTGGGTCATGATCTCAGGACCGAGCAGCTGCAGATCAAGCGCGAGGTCGGGTACATGACGCAGCGTTTCTCCTTCTACGAGGATCTGACGATTGCCGAGAACCTCGCCTTCGTGGCGCGGCTCTACCGTCTGAAACCCATCACGACACACGTGGACAGGACACTGGAAGAGCTCGGCCTGACGACGCGCCGTCACCAACTCGCCGGCACGCTTTCGGGCGGCTGGAAGCAGCGGCTGGCCCTGGCGGCCTGCATCATGCACAAGCCGAAGCTTCTGCTTCTCGACGAGCCGACGGCGGGCGTCGATCCCAAGGCACGGCGCGACTTCTGGGACGAGATACACCGGCTTGCCGCCGACGGACTGACCGTGCTCGTCTCCACCCACTACATGGACGAGGCGGAGCGCTGCCACCGCATCTCCTACATCTCCTACGGCAAGATGCTGGCGAGCGGCACGGTTGCCGACGTGGTGCGCGATGCGGGGCTGACGACCTTCATCGTCGAGGGGCCGGGGCTCGAGCGCATAGCCCGGGAAATTGCCGGCCTGCCGGGCGTGGAGCAGGTGGCGCCCTTCGGGGCGACGCTGCACGTGGTGGGCTCGGACGAACGGCCTCTCAGGAGCGCGCTGGATGAGATCTCCCGCCGGCCGGGCGTCTCTGTAACCCGTGGCGAGACCAGCCTGGAGGACGTCTTCATCCAGTTCATGGCCAACGCGACGGACAATATGGGATGAGCAGGTTCTTTTCGATCGGCCGGCTCGGCGCGATGCTTCTCAAGGAGTTCATCCAGATGCGGCGCGACCGCATCACCTTCGGCATGATGCTCGGCGTGCCGCTGATGCAGCTCGTGCTGTTCGGCTATGCCATCAACAACGACCCGAAGGCCTTGCCGGCCGCACTCGTGACGATGAGCCAGGATCACTACACCCGCGCCATGGTTTCGGCGCTGGAATTGACCGGCTATTACCGCTTCGACCACATCGTGGACAGCGCAGCCGAAGCGGAAGCGCTGATCACCGGGGGAGACGTCGTCTTCGTCGTCACCATCCCCTCCGACTTTGCACGCAAGGTGGACCGCGGCCAGCGCGCGCAGATCCTGATCGAGGCGGACGCCACCGATCCCTCGGTGGCCAGCGGCGCCATTTCGACACTCGACACGGTGGCAAGCCAGGCGCTCCTGCGCGAGCGCGGCGTGGCGACCGGGAAGGACCAGGCAAGCGGGCTAGAGGTGGTCGTCCACCGCCGCTACAACCCCGAGGGCATCTCGCAATACAACATCGTACCAGGGCTGCTCGGCGTCATCCTGCAGATGACCATGGTCATGATGACCTCCATCGCGCTCACCCGCGAGCGCGAACGCGGGACGATGGAAAACCTGCTCGCCATGCCGGCGAGCCCGCTCGAGATCATGCTGGGCAAGATCCTGCCCTATCTCGCAGTCGGCGCGGTGCAGGTGATCGTCGTGCTCGGCGCGGCGCGGCTTCTCTTCGACGTGCCGTTCATGGGCGGCATGGGATTGCTGCTTTCGGCCATCCTGATCTTCGTGCTGGCGCTGGTGCTGCTCGGCTATACGATCTCCACCGTCGCGCGCACCCAGATGCAGGCGCTGCAACTCACCTTCTTCTTTTTCCTGCCTTCCATCCTGCTTTCCGGCTTCATGTTCCCCTTCCGCGGCATGCCGCAGTGGGCGCAGTGGCTCGGCGAGATCTTTCCGCTTACACACTTCTTGCGCATCATCCGCGCCATCATGCTGAAGGGCGCCGAACTGCCGGCGGTGGCGCTGGAAACCGGCATCCTGGCGCTGTTCATCTTCGCCTATGCCGCGATCGCGCTGATGCGCTTCAGGCAGACGCTGGATTGAGGCTGTCCCGATATCCTTGACGCGTTTCAGGCGAGGCCATAATTTAGAATTATTCTAAACTAACTGGACCCTCCGCATCATGTTCAATCGCCTTTTCGGTTTCAACCGCCGCGCCTTTTCGTCTCTTTCCGAGCAAGAGGTGCTGGCGCTCGCGATTTCCTCGGAGGAAGACGACGCGCGCATTTACCGCGCCTATGCCGACGGCCTGCGCGAGGACTATCCCCATTCGGCGGCGATGTTCGAGGAGATGGCGGAAGAGGAGGACAGCCACCGCGCATCGCTGATCGCGCTGCACAGGAAACGCTTCGGCGAGCGCATTCCGCTTATCCGCCGCGAGCATGTGCGCGGCTATTACCAGCGCCGGCCGGACTGGCTGGTGCGGCCGCTGGGGCTCGACCACGTGCGCGCGCAGGCCGCGACCATGGAGGAGGAAGCGCAGCGTTTCTACACCGAGGCGGCGAAACGCGCCGGCGACGCGGCCACGCGCAAGCTGCTCGGCGATCTCGCGGCGGCGGAGCAGAAGCACGAATCCGTGACCGAGCACCTTTCGGAAAAGCACCTGGGCGAAGACGCACGCCAGGAAGAGGAGCACACGGAACGGCGCCAGTTCATCCTCACCTATGTACAGCCGGGGCTCGCCGGGCTGATGGACGGCTCCGTCTCCACGCTGGCGCCCATCTTCGCCGCGGCCTTTGCCACGGGCAACACCTGGCAGACCTTCCTGGTGGGACTGGCGGCGTCGATCGGTGCTGGCATTTCCATGGGCTTCACCGAAGTGGCCTCGGACGACGGCGTCATCTCCGGCCGCGGCTCGCCGGTCAAGCGGGGGCTGACCACCGGGATCATGACCACGCTGGGCGGGCTGGGACACGCCCTGCCCTATTTGATCCCGTACTTCTGGACGGCGACGACGATCGCCATCGTCATCGTCTTCTTCGAGCTGTGGGCAATCGCCTACATCCAGAAGCGCTATATGGAAACACCCTGGAGCCGCGCGATCTTCCAGGTGGTGCTGGGCGGCGCGCTCGTCTTCGGCGCGGGCATGCTGATCGGCAACGCCTGAGCGGACCGGCGCGCCATCGTGCTGGAGACCATGCCCCGCGCAGATCAGACGGGGCAGAAGAACGGGACGCCCAAACAGGACTTGCGATCGGGGGAAAACAACGAAAAATAGCCGGCATGACGAATCGCAATGCGCCCTTCAGCCCTCACGAACATCTTTTCGACGTGCGGGCCTGTGCGCCGCGCACCGACCTCTGCAAGACTTTCCTGCGGCTGGCCGCGCACCGGCGGTGGGAAGTGAACGGGGCACGAACCCTTAAGCCGCTCGTGGGCGTGAAGCCGGAGCCGCCGGTCAGCAGCCTCGAACGCTGAGAGCGGATGCAGAAGCGTAGCGACAGCAGCGAGGCGAGCAGGTGGCGCAAGGCGGTGCAACGCGCCGTCAGCCTGCCGCGGATCGCGCTGGCACTGGGCATCAGCACGGTGGGCGGGATCATCTTCAACTGGCTGACGCTGCCGCTGCCGTGGATGCTGGGTCCCATCGTCTTCGTTACGGTCGCCGCCCTCCTTCGCCTGCCAATCGCGCCGCCCGCCCCCGTCCGCCCCTATGTGGTGGTGGTGATCGGGGTGATGCTGGGGTCGGGCTTCTCGCCGGCCATACTCAATCATCTCGGAGACTGGCTGCTGTCGCTCGGGATGCTCGCCGTCTATCTCTTCGTCTCCGCCCTCTTCGTCATTCCCTATTACCGCTATGTCGGCCGTTTCGACCCCGTAACGGCCTATTTCGCCGGCACGCCGGGCGGGCTCAACGAAATGACCTTCATCGGCAGGGATATGGGGGGCGACGATCGGCGGATCGCGCTCGCGCATGCCAGCCGGATCATCATCGTGGTCTTCCTGATGGCGGCATGGTTCCGGCTGACGGTGGACTATGATCCCGCCGGCCGCGCATCGGCGGGCACACCCTTCTCGGTGATTCCAGCGACGGATCTCTTCGTGCTGGCGGCAGCCGGCGTGGTCGGCTTCTTTCTCGGGCTGAAACTGCGGCTACCGGCCCCGACTTTGGTCGGTCCGATGCTGGTGAGCGCGTTCATCCATCTGGGAGGTGTCACCCACTCGCCGCCGCCGAGCGAGCTGATCGTCGTGGCACAGATCTTTCTCGGCACCATCGTCGGCTGCCGCTTCGTCGGCGTCCGTCCCGGCCTCATCGGGCGTTCCATCCTGCTCAGTCTCGGCGCGACGCTGATAATGCTGTCGATCACCATGCTGTTCGCCGTCTCGTTCCATGCCTGGTTCGGCCAAAGCCTGGAGCAGGTGCTTCTCGCCTACGCGCCGGGCGGGCTTGCCGAGATGAGTCTCGTGGCGTTGGCCATGAACGCGGAAATCGCGTACGTCGCCGTGCATCACATGGTCCGTATCACGCTGGTTGTCGCGGCGGCACCAGTGGCTTTCACGCTGCTGAAGAGATGGAAGAGAAAGAAGGCGAGCGACGGCGATACCGAGTGACTGCATCTTTTCCGTGCGTATCCGCTCCTCCCCGCGCACCTGACGACAACGGGGAGCGACCGCTCGCCCAGCCTCGTGCTCTACAGGTTCACCTTGCGGTTCTCGCCCATGTCGGGTCTCGCAGAGGACACCGCCGCGGCGGCCATCTTGATATAGCTCACTACCGTTCCCGGACCTTCCCAATATTGCGCGTCCTTGGGCGTGATCTTGAGGACGCGGATCGATGGGTCGTCGGGATTGTCCCACCAGGCCTTGGCCGGTGTCGACCAGAGCTGCCGGATGCGGTCGCGATCGTTGGAGACCTCGGCCGTCCCTGAAATCGACAGATAGTTCTGGTCACTGGTATCGGCGAAGGCGAGCGCCACATGGGGATCCCGGGCGATCTCCTCTTCCTTGTGGCTTTCTGCGTCAGTGAGAAAATAAAGCAAATGGGCATCGCGATCAAAATAGGCGGCCATCGGCCGCGCGCGCAGGTCGGTGCCGTCGCGGCTTATCAGCATGCAGATGCCGATCTTCTCGACCAGTTCCCACACGCGCTCTTCATCATGTGCCATCTGGAAGCTCCGTCGTTCTCCGGTGTTGCCGGACGAACGACGGCGGCGCGGCCCTTGTTCCCTCCCCGATGGTGCGGTCTAGACGTCCAGGTTGGCGACCGAGAGGGCGTTGTCCTGGATAAATTCGCGCCGCGGCTCCACCTCGTCGCCCATCAGGCGCGAGAAAAGGGAATCGGCATCGGTGGCGTCGTTCACCTTGACCTGCAGCAGCGAACGGGCCTCGGGGTCCAGCGTGGTCTCCCAGAGCTGCTCGGCATTCATCTCGCCGAGCCCCTTGTAGCGCTGCATGGTCAAGCCCTTGCGGCCGGTGGCGAAGATGGCTTCGAGCAGCGATAGCGGCCCCGAGACGAACTCGGACTTGTCGTTGCGCTTCAGCACCGGTCGCTTTTCGAAGATCTCCTGCAGGCGTGGAATGTGACGGTCGATGGCGCGCGCGTCGGCGGAGCCGATGAGCGCCGCATCCAGAACGACGACATCGCGAACACCGCGTACGGTTCGCTCGAAGAGATATCCCCCCGTGCCGTCATTGGACGTGTTCAACCGACCCTGCCACCCGCGCTCGGTCTCTTCGGAGATCATGTCCAGGCGGTTTGCCACGTGGTCAGCCGCCGCGCTCGCGCGCGCGGGGTCGGCCAGCACCGCAGCGTTGAGCGCGCCGGCAATGGCCGCCTGCTCCACCACCGCGCGATTGTAGCGCGTATGGAGACCGTTGATCAGCGAGCGCACGGCGCGCGCGTCCTCGATCACCTGCTTCAGGTCGTGGCCGGAGCGCACCTCGCCTGTGGAAAGTTCCAGCGAAGCCTGCTCGAGGCCGGTGTCGATCAGGAACTCCTCGAACGCCGCCTCATCCTTGATGTACTGCACCGACTTGCCGCGCGTGACCTTATAAAGCGGCGGCTGGGCGATATAGAGGTGCCCGCGCTCGATCAGTTCCGGCATCTGGCGGAAGAAGAAGGTGAGAAGCAACGTGCGGATGTGGGCGCCGTCGACGTCGGCGTCCGTCATGATGATGATCTTGTGGTAGCGCAGCTTCTCGGGATTGAACTCGTCCTTGCCGATGCCGGTGCCGAGCGCCGTGATCAGCGTGCCGATCATGTCGGAAGACAGCATGCGATCGAAGCGCGCGCGCTCCACGTTGAGGATCTTGCCCCGGAGCGGCAGGATCGCCTGGTTCTTGCGCGAGCGGCCGGATTTGGCCGAGCCGCCGGCCGAATCACCCTCGACGATAAAGATCTCGGACTTCGCGGGATCCCGCTCCTGGCAATCGGCGAGCTTTCCGGGCAACGAGGTGATGTCGAGCGCACCCTTGCGCCGGGTCAATTCGCGCGCCTTGCGCGCGGCCTCGCGCGCGGCAGCCGCTTCCACCACCTTGCCGACCAGCACCTTGGCCTCTGCCGGATGCTCCTCCAGCCATGTACCAAGCGCCTCGTTGACGAGGCTTTCGACCACGGGGCGGACCTCGGAGGAGACCAGCTTGTCCTTGGTCTGCGATGAAAATTTCGGATCCGGAACCTTGACGGAAAGGACCGCCGTCAGCCCCTCGCGGCAGTCGTCGCCCGTGAGCGAGACCTTCTCCTTCTTCATCAGGCCGGAGACATCCGCATAGGAGGTGACCTGGCGCGTCAGCGCGCCGCGGAAGCCGGCCATGTGCGTGCCGCCGTCGCGCTGCGGGATGTTGTTGGTGAAGGCGAGCACGTTCTCGTGATAGGACTCGTTCCACCACATGGCGAGCTCGACCGTTATCCCGTCCCGCTCGCCGAGAATGGCGATGGGCTCGTCGATCAGCGGCTTCTTCGCCCGGTCCAGATATTTGACGAATTCGATGATGCCGCCGTCATAGAGGAATTCCTCCTCCTTCACGTCGGCATGCCGGCGGTCCGTCAGGAGAATGCGCACGCCGGAATTGAGGAAGGCGAGCTCGCGCAGGCGGTGCTCCAGCGTACCGTAGTTGAACTCGGTCATGGTGAAGGTTTCGGTCGAGGGCAGGAAGGACACCTCGGTGCCGGTCTCCTCACCCGCATCGCCGGTGACGGCCAACGGCCCATCCGGTACGCCGTGGGTGAAGCTCATCTCGTGGATCTGGCCCTTGCGGCGGACCTTCAGCTTCAGCCAGCTCGACAGCGCGTTGACCACCGAAACGCCGACGCCGTGCAGGCCGCCTGAGACTTTATAGGAATTCTGGTCGAACTTTCCGCCGGCGTGGAGCTGGGTCATAATGACCTCCGCCGCCGAAACGCCTTCCTCCGTATGCACGTCGGTCGGGATGCCGCGGCCGTTGTCGGTGACCGTGCAGGAGCCGTCGGGGTTGAGCGCGACAGTAACCCGCGTGGCGTGTCCGGCCAGAGCCTCGTCGATGGCGTTGTCCACCACCTCGTAGACCATGTGATGCAGGCCGGAACCGTCGTCGGTGTCGCCGATATACATGCCGGGGCGCTTGCGGACCGCATCCAGGCCCTTGAGAACCTTGATGGATTCGGCGCCGTATTCGGTCGCTTCGCCGGGGAGAATTTCGGGCGTGTCGCTCATCAAACGCTTTCGTACAGGAGGCGCCTTGAAAAAGGCTTTTGGTCTGCCGCGAATCAGCGGCCGTTAGTCCTAAGATATAGGCGTTCCAACGCCTTTTTCCAAGTTTCACCGCTCTTGCGGGCTGGGGATGGCGGCCAATGTCCCCCGCCCTTTGCCTTTGGCGCGAAAGGCGATTATGAAGCCCGGGAGAAGAGCATAATCGGAGACCGAGGCGCAAGAATGGCCACCATCAGCCAGAAACCCAAGCTCGTCACCGTCTTCGGTGGCTCCGGCTTCCTGGGCCGCCACGTCGTACAGGCGCTCACGCGTCGGGGCTACCGCGTTCGCGTGGCCTGCCGCAACCCGCATACGGCCGTCCACGTGCTTCCGCTCGGCAATATGGGCCAGGTGCACACCGTGCAGGCCAATCTGCGCTATCGCTGGTCGGTCGACCGCGCGGTCGAGGGTGCGGATCACGTCATCAACCTGGTCGGCATCCTGCACGAGTCGGGACGCCAGCGTTTCGACGCAGTGCAAAGCTTCGGCGCCCGCGCCATCGCGGAGGCCGCGCGCGCCGCCGGTGCCGGTCTCACCCAGGGCTCCGCCATCGGTGCGGACCTCGATTCCCCTTCCGCCTACGGGCGCACCAAGGCCGAAGGCGAGCAGGCGGTGCTGGAGACGGTGAAGAATGCCGTCATCCTGCGCCCCTCCATCATCTTCGGGCCCGAGGACACGTTCTTCAACCGCTTTGCCAATATGGCCCGCTTCTCGCCGGTCCTCCCGCTCATCGGCGGCGGGCACACCAAATTCCAGCCCGTCTACGTCAGCGACGTCGCCGAGGCGCATGCGCGCGCCGTGGACGGCGATCTGAAGGGCGGCGCGATCTACGAACTCGGCGGGCCGCAGGTGCTGACCTTCCGCCAGTGCATGGAAGAGATGCTGGAGGTGATCAACCGTAAGCGGCTGCTCGTCTCCGTTCCCTGGCCGATCGCGCGGCTGCAGGCGCGCGTGCTCGGCCTTCTGCCCAAGCCGCTCCTGACTCTCGACCAGGTGCGCATGCTCGAGGTGGACAATGTCGTCTCGGCGGAGGCTGCAGACAAGGGCCTCACCCTGGAAGGGCTCGGCATCGCGCGCCACGCGATCCAGGCCATCCTGCCCACCTATCTCTGGACCTACCGCCCGGCGGGGCAGTTCACATTGCCGCAGATGTGAGGGCGGGCGGCGTTTGGATATCGTCACCAACCTTCTGCCGGACGGCCTCGGCTTTCCGGCGGCCTTGTTGCTTATCCTCGCCAGTTTCTTCACCTCCGCCCTGACGGCAGCCTTCGGTATCGGCGGCGGGGTGGCCATGTTGACGCTGCTCGGCCTTTTCCTGCCCGTCGCCGCCCTCATTCCCGTGCACGGCGCCGTGCAGCTCGGTTCAAACACGGGCCGCGCCTGGCATCAGCGGGCACATATCCGGCATGGCATCGCGCTGCCCTTCATCGCGGGAAGCCTCGTCGGCGCGGCGACGGGTGCGTATTTCGTGGTGCAATTGCCCGACGCGGTGCTGAAACTGGTGCTGGGGCTGTTCGTGATCGTCGTCACCTGGATGAAGTTTCCCGGTGCTGCGCGGCTCGGCCATGCCGGGATGGCCGTGGGCAGTGCCGTCCTCGCGCTCGCCACGATGTTCGTCGGCGCCACTGGGCCGCTGCTGTCGGCGTTCTTCGCGCAGATCATACCCGACGACCGCAAGGCGCTGATCGCCACCCACGCGGCCGGCATGACCGTACAGCACGTACTGAAGGTGATCGCCTTCGCCATCGCCGGCTTCGCCTTCGCACGCTGGCTGCCGCTTGTGCTGGCCATGATCGCCTCGGGCTATCTCGGGACGGTCTACGGCAGCCGGCTTCTGGAAAAGCTGCCCGAACAAAGCTTCCGCCGCTGGTTCAGGATCGGGTTGACGCTTCTCGCGGTCGACCTGGTGCGGCGCGGCCTGCTGACCCTCTGATAGCGCTTGGGCTGTGGCTCAAATCCGGTCGCAGTCAGCGGTTTGCGGCATAGACATAGGTCTCCTCGAGCGACTCCCAGCTCTCGTCCATCGCATAGGTGGGAGAGAGCCAGGGAATGCCGACATGCCCGAACAAGGGCGAAAGCTGCCACTCAGCCGCTTCCTCATCCACACCGGCAAGTTGCTGAAGGTAGATAACGATCGCGAGGCCGGTGCGGTCCGCGCCCGCCTTGCAATGGATCAGGATCGGCTTGGGTGCGTTTCGCAAGGTCGCGACCAGCGCGTCGGCCTGCTCGAGCGAGACCTGCCGGGAGGCGGACATGGGAAAATCGATATGCGTGATTCCCAGTCGCGCGGCCGTGGACATTTCATCGGTGTACCATGCGGAATCGCTCTCGCCACGCAGATTGACGATGGTGCGAATGCCATACCGTTCCCGGTATTCCGCAATGGCGTGCGCGCTCGGCTGGGCGGAACGGTAGAGTTCCCCGGCAATCACGGTGTGGAAATTGCCCGTCAGCTGCAGGAGACCGAGATAGGCCAAACAGGAAAGCACAAGGAAGCCGCCATAGATGCCGAACCGTTTGAGCCTGCGCCGTGCGTCCCCACCTGCAATAAAGGTTTGCCTGAATAACAAGATCATCACCTCGACCATGGACCAGGATTGGCCTTTAGCCAGCCGAAAAGGGCCTCCTGATGGCGGTGCGCCGCTAGCCGAGCAGCAGCAGCGCGACGAGCCCCACCATGCCAACGAGGATCCGCCACCAGCCGAACAATGCGTAGCCGCGCCGGGAGACATAGCCGAGCAGCGAGCGCACGACGATCACCGCGGCGATGAAGGCGGCGATGAAGCCGACGGCGATGATCTTGACGTCGGCGGCGGTGAGCAGGGCGTAGTTCTTGTAGAGATCGTAGGCGAAGGCACCGGCCATGGTGGGCATGGCCAAAAAGAAGGAAAACTCCGCCGCCGCGCGCTTGTCCGCCCCCAGGAGCAGGCCGCCGACGATGGTGGATCCGGAGCGCGAGGTGCCGGGGATCATCGACAGGCACTGGAAAAGCCCGATCTTGAAATACATCGCCAGGGGAAAGTGGGTGATGTCCGTATAGACCGGCTTTTTCGCCCAGCGATCCACCCATAGAAGCACCACGCCGCCCAGGATGAGCATGATGCAGATCAAGGTGGGGGTCTCGAACAGGACGGTCTTGATGATCTTGTAGGCCAGGACGCCGATCACGGCCGCGGGCAGGAAGGCCAGCAGGACGCCCATGACGAAGCGCCGCGTGGCCGGGTCGCGCGGCAGATCCACCGCCATTTTCCAAAGGCGTGCGGCATAGACGCTCAGGATCGCCAGGATCGCGCCGAGCTGGATGAGGATCTCGAAGGCCTTGCCTGTCGACTGGAAGCCAAGAAAATGGCCAGCCAGCAGGATATGGCCAGTGGAGGAGACGGGAATGAACTCGGTCAATCCTTCCAAGACGCCGAGAAGGAGCGCTTCCGCAATGGTTTGTTCCGGCACGACATCTCCCCGGGCGAGCTTGCTTGTCAGGCACGTCGTCTCCACCTATAGCTCGGGTGGAGGGCCTGGGAATCAGGCTTGTCGAGGATTATCGTTCCGGCCCGCGAATGGCCAGAGCCTTTGGTGATCACAAACTGTGTTATGCTGACGCTGTTCCACCATCCGCTATATGCTTCCTGCCGGTTCGTGCGCCTGGCCTTCGGGGAATATGGCGAGGAGATCGCGCTCATCGAGGAGCGCCCCTGGGCGAAGCGCAAGGAGTTTCTGGCGCTCAATCCGGCGGGCACCATCCCCGTGCTTCTGGCCGAAAGCGACCATGTCATCGTCGGCGCGACGGTGATCGGCGAATATCTCGACGAGACCCGCGGAGCGTTCCAGCGCGACAGGCGGCTGATGGCGGAAAATTCCATCGCACGGGCCGAGATCCGGCGGCTGGTCGACTGGTATCTGGTGAAGATGGATTCGGACGTCACGCGCCACCTGGTGCGAGAGCGCGTTCTGAAGCCGCTGATGGGCGGCGAGGCAGGCAGCGCGCCCGATTCGGCGGCGATCCGCGCCGCCCGTGGCAATGTGCGCCAGCACCTGAAATACACAAACTGGCTCGCCGCCACGCGCGACTGGCTCGCGGGACCGCGCCTTTCCTATGCCGATACGGCCGCCGCCGCCGCACTCTCCATCCTCGACTATATGGGCGAGATCGACTGGCGCGAGTTCGAGGCGGCGCGCGAGTGGTACAGCCGCATGAAGTCGCGGCCCTCCTTCCGTTCCCTTCTTGCTGACCGCGTGCGGGGGCTCTCGCCCGCCTCGCACTACGCGGACCTGGACTTCTGATGCGTGCCGCGCGAGCCGAATCGGAACGGCTACGCGCGTTCGTTGAGCGGGAGGCGCGCGCGCTGGGCTTTAACGTGGTGGGCTTCACCACGCCCGATGCCGCGCCGGCGGCACCGGGGCGGCTCGCGCATTTCCTGCGCGAAGGGCGTCACGGCACGATGGGCTGGATGGAGGAAACGGCCATGCGCCGCGCCCGGCCGCGGGCGCTATGGCCCGCGGTGCGCTCCATCGTCATGCTGGGCATGAACTACGGGCCGGATGAAGATCCGCTCGCCGTCCTGCAGGCGAAGGACCGGGCGGCGATCTCCGTCTATGCGCGGAACCGGGACTATCACGACGTCGTCAAGGGCAAGCTGAAACAGATCGCCGGCAAGCTCGCTGCAAAATGCGGGGACGATGTGAAGGTATTCGTCGACACCGCCCCGGTGATGGAAAAGCCACTGGCGGAAGCGGCGGGGATCGGCTGGCAGGGCAAGCACACAAATCTGGTCAGCCGCGAGATGGGCTCCTGGCTCTTCCTCGGCTCGATCTTCACCACCGCCGAAATCCCGGCCGACCGGCCCGAGACGGACCATTGCGGCTCCTGCCGGGCCTGCCTCGACGTCTGTCCGACGGACGCCTTCCCCGCGCCCTACCAGCTCGATGCACGGCGCTGCATCTCCTATCTCACCATCGAGCACAAGGGCCCGATCCCGCGCGAATTGCGCGCAAAGATGGGCAACCGCATCTATGGCTGCGACGATTGCCTGGCCGTCTGCCCATGGAACAAGTTCGCGCAGGAGGCGTCCGAAGCCAAGCTCAAGGCGCGGGACGACCTGAAGGCGCCGGCGCTTGTCGATCTCATCGAACTCGACGATGCGGGCTTCCGCGGGCTCTTTTCCGGATCGCCCGTCAAACGCATCGGCCGCGACCGCTTCATCCGCAACGTGCTGATCGCCGCCGGCAATTCCGGCGAGCCTGCGCTCGTGCCAGCCTGCACGCGGCTCCTGGAGGACGAAGCCGCACTGGTGCGCGGCGCGGCAGTGTGGGCGCTGTCGCGGCTTTTGAACCGGGACCGTTTCGAGGCGCTGGCGCGCCGATACCGTCCCGGCGAGGCGGATCCCCAGGTGGTGGAGGAATGGGACAGCGCATTGGCCTTTATCGGCGAATTGGTTCCATGAGCGCGCGTGTCTTCATCTTCGGCGCGGGTTACTCGGCGCAGGCCTTCGCGGCCGGCATTGCCGGGGAAGCAGAGATCGTCGGCGGGACGACGCGCAGCGTTCAACAGGCGGAGACGCTGGCACGGAAAGGCATCCGGCCATTCCTCTATAAGGGCGAAGGCTTCAAAGGCGATATCCTGGACGTGGTGCGCAGGGCGACACACCTCCTCGTCTCCATCGCGCCGGGCGAAAACGGCGACCCCGTGCTGGACGACCTGCAGTCGGCAGCCATCGACCCGCCGCCGGCGCTGGCGTGGATCGGCTATCTCTCCACGGTGGGAGTTTACGGCGACCATGGCGGCGCCTGGGTGGACGAGACGGCCGAATGCCGCCCCCGCTCGCGCCGCTCGCGCCGGCGACTGGAGACGGAACAGGCCTGGCGGGGCTTCGCGCGGCGGGCGCAAGCGCCGCTCTCGATCCTGCGGCTTTCCGGCATCTACGGGCCGGGCCGCAACGCCTTCGTGAACCTCGCCGAGGGCAGGGCCAGGCGCATCGTCAAGCCCGGCCAGGTGTTCAACCGCGTGCATGTCGAGGACATCGCCGGCGCGCTGCGGCACCTGATGCGCATGCGGGCCGACGGCATCTACAACGTCACCGACGACGAACCGGCACCGCCGCAGGACGTGATCGTCTATGCGGCCCACCTGATGGATGTCGCACCGCCGCCGGAAATCGCCTTCGACGAGGCGGACATGACGCCGATGGCACGCTCCTTCTATTCCGAGTGCAAACGGGCGGCGAACGGAAAGCTCAAGGCCTCCGGCTATCGCTTGCGCTATCCCGACTATCGTCAGGCGCTGGAGACAATGTGGGAATCGGGCGTTTGGAAAGGCGAGGCTGCCGCAAATCTGCTATGATTCGTGGCGATCCTGACCGTCAGGAGGGGATTCGATGCGGCGATCTCGTTTCTTGCGGCTGGCTGCCGCCAGCCTGACCTTTGCCCTTGCGGGCGTGTTTGCCGCCAGGGCCGAGCCTTTGGCAAAGGAACTTTTCGGCGCCAAGGACCTGCCCGCGGCGACGGCGCCCTCTTCCTACGGCTTTTATTCCAAGGGGTGCCTTGCAGGTGGTATCGCCATCGCGCCGGACGGCCCGCACTGGCAGGCCATGCGCCTTTCGCGCAACCGGCGCTGGGGACATCCCGAGCTCATCGGCCTCATCGAGCGACTTTCGCGGGAGGCCGCGCGCGACGGCTGGCCGGGGCTCCTGGTGGGCGACATCTCGCAGCCGCGCGGCGGGCCGATGCTTTCCGGGCACGCCTCGCACCAGATCGGGCTCGACGCCGACATCTGGTTCACCCCCATGGCGGACAGGCGCATGAGCGTGGCCGAGCGCGAGAAGGTGAGCGCCGTCTCCATGCTGAAGAAGGATTCGCTCTACGTCGACGACCGCAAATGGACGCCGGCGCACGAGGCGGTGTTGCGCCGGGCGGCGAGCTATCCTCAGGTGGAGCGCATCCTGGTGCATCCGGGCATCAAGAAGAAGCTCTGCGACACGGTGACCGGCGACCGGAGCTGGCTGCAGAAGATCCGTCCCTTCTGGGGCCATCACTATCACTTCCATGTGCGGATAGGCTGCCCGAAAGGCTCGACCGGGTGCAAGTCCCAACGGCCCACCACACCGGGCGAGGGCTGCGGCAAGAGCCTCGCCTGGTGGTTCACGGAAGAGCCGTGGAAGCCGGCGGAAGGCCCGCAGAAGCCCAAGGCGCGCGATATCATGACGATGACGGCGTTACCGGCGGCTTGTCGCAGCGTTCTGGACGCGCCGGCGCCGGCTTCCGAGGCGACCGTGACCTTGGCCGGTCCCGAAGGGCTGCCGTCGGGCGGGGCGATGCCGGCCGCCGGGGCGTCGGATCCCAAATCGCTCCTGCTTTCACTGCAGCCGGCGGACATCCCCCTGCCCTCACCGCGTCCCTGACAGCGAGAAAGCGCGCCGGGACGCTTTTCATATCCGCCCGGCTCGCTTATAGCCTCAATCGATTTAACGATCCGCCTGGTGACAGCCGTGACCCGCCGACGCGTTGCACTGATCGCGCATGACCAGAAGAAAGACGATCTCGTGGCCTTCGTCCTGGACCACCGGACGCATCTGGCCGGTTGCGAACTGGTGGCCACGGGCACGACCGGTGGGCGCATCGTCGAGGCCTGTCCGGAACTGAAGGTGCGACGCCTGAAGAGCGGACCGCTCGGTGGCGACCAGCAGATCGGCGCACTGATCGCCGAGCGCGCCGTCGATCTCCTCATCTTCTTCGTCGATCCGCTGACGCCGATGCCACATGACGTGGATGTCAAGGCTCTGATGCGGCTCGCGATCGTGTATGATATCGCAATGGCGCTCAACCGGGCGACGGCCGGGATCATATTGCAACAGGAAGAGGCGGGCACTCCCGCACGAGAGACTTAAGCGAGGAGCTTAGCGTAGCCAAATGCCCAATCTGAACCAGCCCGAGACGGTCCTCGACTTTCCCATCCTTGTCGGCGATATCGGCGGGACCAACGCGCGCTTTGCCATCGTCGTCGATTCCTATGCCGAACCGCGGGAGTTCCCCGTGGTGCAGACCGCCGACTACGCCACCATTGACGAGGCGATCCAGGCCGCCATCCTCGACCAGACGCATCTCCTGCCGCGCTCGGCCGTGCTCGCGGTGGCAGGACCCGTGGACGGCGACGAGATCGACCTGACCAACTGCGACTGGGTGGTGCGGCCGCGCGAGATGATGGCGGGGCTGGGCTTCAGCGAGATCGTCGTGCTCAACGATTTCGAGGCGCAGGCGCTGGCCGTGGTGGCGCTCGGCGAGGCGCATATGGAAAAGGTCGGCGGCGGCGAGGCCGAGACCGTGGGCAGCCGTGTGGTGCTCGGGCCGGGCACCGGACTCGGCGTTGCGGGGCTCGTGCATGCCCGGCGCACCTGGATTCCCATCCCTGGCGAGGGCGGGCATGTCGATCTCGGCCCGCGCTCCGCCCGAGACGGGGAGGTTTTCCCGCATCTGGAGAAGATCGAGGGGCGCGTCTCGGCCGAGCAGATCCTGTGCGGCCGCGGTCTCGTCAACCTGTACCGCGCGGTTGCCGCGGCGGACGGCAAGGAGGCCCGTTTCTCGGACCCGGCGGAGATCACCAGCGCGGCCCTCGAGAGCAGCGACCCGACGGCGGTCGAGACACTGGACCTCTTCCTCACCTATCTCGGCCGCGTGGCCGGCGATCTGGCGCTCGTCTTCATGGGCCGGGGCGGGGTGTATCTGACCGGCGGCATTGCCCAGAAGATCCTGCCGGCCCTGCACAACGGCAAGTTCCGCACCGCCTTCGAGGACAAGGCGCCGCATGGGGAACTGATGGAGACGATGCCCGTCTTCGTCATCACCCACCCAATGGCCGCGCTGGCCGGCCTGGCCGCCTATGCCCGCACGCCGGGGCGCTTCGGCGTGGAGACGGCGGGACGGCGCTGGAAGGCGCGATAACTCCAGGCCCCGCGCGGCAACCCGCGCCGCCTCATTGTGGATTGCATGCGTCCGGCCGATAAGGCATAGCCTCACCCGATAACGGGCGGCCGCCGGCCGCCGCAGCCACGACGGATGTCAATTGCTCGGCAAGCAAAGCAAAACTCCACCCGAACCCGGCGAGGTGATTGCGGTCATCCGCCGTGTCCTGGCGGAAAACGGGCGGGATTTCATCCCGCAATACAGCCTGGCGGCCGTATGCATGCTGGCGATCGCCGGGACCACCGCCTTCAGCGCATGGATCATGCGCGACATCATCGACGAGGTCTTTTACGAACAGCGCTGGGGACTGGTCGGCTGGATCTCCGGGGCGATCATCCTCGCCTTTACCATACGCGGCTTCGCCACCTATGGCCAGGCAGTGCTTCTGGCGAAAGTGGGCAACAATCTGGTCGCCCGCTATCAGCGCCGCATCTTCGAACAGCTCATGCGGCTCGACATCGGGTTCTTCACCGCGACCCGCTCCGGCCAACTGGCGGCGCAGATCAGTCAGAACGTCACCGGCATCCGTGACCTGCTCAACATGACGCTCGCCGCCGTCGCCCGCGATGTCGTCTCGCTGATCGGCCTCGTCGCGGTGATGGTATGGATGGATCCGCTGCTTTCGCTGATCGCGCTCATCATCGGCCCACCCCTCGTCTACACCGTCAATTACCTGATGCGCCGGCTCAGGCGCATCACGCGCGAGGCGGTGGAGATCAACTCCCGGTTGCTCGGGGCCATGCAGGAATCCGTACAGGGGATCGCCATCGTCAAGGCGTTCACCATGGAGGAGGTGCTGGCGGACAAGATGGGCGGGCTCATTCAGCGTGCGGAGGCACGCTCCAACAAGATTGCCCGCGTTTCGGAGCGGCTGGGGCCGATCACCGAGATTCTGGCGGGTTTCGCGATCGCCGCCGTCATCGCCTACGCCGGCTGGCGCGCGGCCACGTCCGCGGAGCCGCCCGGATCGGTCTTCGCGTTCATCACGGCGCTGCTTCTGGCCTACGACCCGGCGCGCAAGCTCGCCCGCGTGCAGGTGAGCATAGAGCGCGCGCTGGTGAACGCGCGCATGATTTATGAAATCCTCGACCTCGAGCCGCGGCAGGGGGATGCCCGCGGGGCGGAACTGCTCAACGTGAAGCAGGGCGACATCCTCTTCGACAAGGTCCGCTTTTCCTATGCCGAGCATATGCCCGTGTTGCAGGGGGTGAGCTTCGAGGCGAAGGCGGGCAAGACCACGGCCATCGTCGGCCCCTCGGGCGCGGGCAAGTCGACGCTGTTTTCCTTGTTGCAGCGCTTCTACGACCTGGAAGACGGCACAATCACCATCGACGGACAGGACATTTCCCGGGTCACCAAACGGTCGCTGCGCTCGGCGATCGCCTATGTCTCGCAGCATCCCTACCTCTTCGAAGGGACCATTCGTGACAACATCCGCTACGGCCGTCCCGATGCGACGGACGCCGAGATCGAGGAGGCGGCGAAGCTTGCCAATGCGGAGGAGTTCATCCTCCAGCAGGCCGACGGCTACGACACGCCGGTGGGCGAGAACGGGGCCACGCTTTCCGGCGGACAGCGCCAGCGCCTCTCCATCGCCCGCGCCATCGTGCGCAACGCGCCCATCCTGCTCCTCGACGAAGCCACCTCGGCCCTCGACAACGAATCGGAGGCCAAGGTGCAGCAGGCGCTGGAGCGGGTTATGAAGACCCGCACCACGCTGGTCATCGCGCACCGCCTGTCGACCGTCATCAACGCGGATCGGATCATCGTGCTCGAAGAGGGCCGGCTGGTCGAGCAGGGCACGCACCGTACGCTCATCAGGAAGCCGCACGGCGTCTATGCACGGTTCTACCGGATGCAGACGCAGAAGACGGACGACCTTTTGGGCGACGCGCCAGTCGACGAGGGGCGCATGAGGAAAGCCACCGACGAAGCGACGAGCGAGGAGAGCCGCTGATGCAGGAAATGGGTCTTGTGGTGGTCGGCGCCGGCGGGCGCATGGGCCAGACACTCATCCGCGCCGTCCATACGATGGACGGGGTGCGGCTGGCCGGCGCCATCGAGCGCCCCGATTCGCCCCACCTCGGCAAGGACGCCGGCGAGCTGGCCGGCATCGGCATCGTCAATGTGGAGATCAGCGACGATCCCCTGCCGGTCTTCGCAAAGGCCGACGGCGTGCTCGACTTCACCGCGCCGAAAGCGACGGTCGCGTTTGCCGGCTACGCCGCACAGGCGCGGATCGTCCACGTGATCGGCACCACGGGCTTCTCCGATGAGGAGGAAAGGGCGATCGCGGTCGCCGCACGCCACGCCACCATCATCAAGTCGGGCAATATGAGTCTTGGGGTCAATCTTCTGTCCATCCTCGTCGAACAGGCGGCGAAGGCGCTGGAGGCGGACGATTTCGATATCGAAATCCTGGAAATGCACCACCGCCACAAGGTGGATGCGCCCTCCGGCACCGCACTGCTTCTGGGCGAGGCGGCCGCCAGCGGACGCGGCGTGGATCTCTCCAGGGAGAGTGTCCGCGTGCGCGACGGGCATACCGGGCCGCGTGCTGAAGGATCGATCGGCTTTGCCACGCTGCGCGGCGGCTCGGTGGTGGGCGAGCATTCGGTAATCCTCGCCGGCACGGGCGAGCGCATCGTTCTGTCCCACCACGCCGACGACCGCGCCATATTCGCCCGCGGCGGGGTCAAGGCCGCGCTGTGGGGACGAGGGCAAAAACCCGGACTCTACTCCATGCGCGACGTCCTCGGCCTCGCCTGATCCCTTTCATCCACCACAGAGGAAACATCATGTCCGGAACGCTGATACTCGTCCGACACGGCCAGAGCGAATGGAACCTGAAGAACCTTTTCACCGGCTGGCGCGACCCGGGGCTGACGGAGAAGGGGCATGAGGAGGCGAAGGCTGCCGGCCGCAGGATCAAGGCACGCGGGCTGAAGCCGGATATCGCCTTCACCTCGGTCCTTTCCCGCGCCCAGGTGACCAACGACCATATCCTCGTCGAGCTTGGGCAGGAGGGGCTCGAGACCATCCGCGACCAGGCGTTGAACGAGCGCGATTACGGCGACCTCTCCGGCCTCAACAAGGACGACGCGCGCCAAAAATGGGGCGAGGAGCAGGTGCACGTCTGGCGACGTTCCTACGACGTGCAACCGCCCGGCGGCGAAAGCCTGAAGGACACCGGTGCCCGGGTCTGGCCCTACTATATGCGCGTCATCCAGCCGCATGTCCTGCGCGGGGAGACGGTGCTGGTGAGCGCCCACGGCAACTCGCTGCGCGCCCTCGTCATGGTGCTCGACGGGCTTTCGGGCGAGGAGATCGTCAGAAACGAGATCGCCACCGGCGTGCCCATTGTCTATTGCCTCAACGCCGACTCCACCGTCGCCTCGAAGGAAGTGCTGGAGGACTGAGGCGCAGAGCCACGGCGTTCGGCCTCGCCTGTCGCGAAAATCGCGAAACCGCGTTGACACGGCAGGCCGAGCCGCTTACATCGGCTGCGCACCTAGCCCAGGTGGCGGAATTGGTAGACGCGCACGGTTCAGGTCCGTGTGCCGCGAGGCGTGGAGGTTCGAGTCCTCTCCTGGGCACCATCCTTTCCCGTCAGAACTGATTGCAGGGCCGCCGGAACGCCGCGCTCCTGCCGTCCCCCTGCCCCATTTCGCGGCTACGCTGCTCCCATACAACAATAGCAAGGGACGTCAGACCGATGAGGAAAAACGCCGGACGGCGCGCCGCGCCGGCAGCGATCGCTTTTACCTTTTTCACCCTCCTTCCCGCGACAACTCACGCCCAGTGCGGCAGCGCTTCCTGGTATGCGCTGACCTCCAAGACCGCCTCGGGCGAGCGCATGAACCCCGCCGCCATGACCGCCGCGCATCGCAAGCTGCCCTTCGGCACGAAGGTGCGGGTGGTGAACAGGCGCAACGGCCGGGCCGCGACCGTGCGCATCAACGACCGCGGCCCATTCGTCGGCGGGCGCATTCTCGATCTTTCCAAGGCGGCGGCTGCCAAGCTGGGCTTTCTCAGGGCCGGCCACACCAAGATCTGCCTGGAGCAGCTCGACTGACCGTCACAGAAGCACGGGCGGATCGAACCGGCCTTCCACCTCAAGCTCGACCAGGAAGGTCTTGCCGGCGTCGGGATCGGCCCGGCGGGCATCCTCATCGAGGCCTTCGTAGGCAGAGGTGACCGCGAGGCGGTCGGCCCCCGGGCCGACAAACACCGGGCAGGTGGCGCGCCGCGCCGGCAGCTGGATGCTGCGAATGAGCTCGCCGCGGGAGGTCAGCGCATCGAGCCGCCCACCGCCCCAGCGCGCATTCCACAGGGTGCCCGTGGCGTCCACCACGGAGCCGTCGATGCCGCCGGGTATCTCGTTTCCTTCCAGGGTGAGCACCGGGTCGTCCACGGGCAGGCCGGTCTCCGGATCGCAAGCCACGCGATAGAGGCGGTTCTCGTGCGTGTCGGCGAAATAGCCGATCGCCCCGTCGGGCGAAAAGCAGATCGAATTGGGGATGGTGATGTGGGAGAACAGCCGGCGCACCTCGCCCTTGAAGAACCAGTATATGGCGCCGGCCTGCTCCTGAGCCGCCTTGCCCATGGTGCCGAACCACAGGGCCCCGGCGGGATGCACGCGGGCATCGTTGGAACGGGTGTTCTCGCGGTCCGCCTCCACCTCGACATGCATGGTGAGCGCTCCTGAATCGCGCTCGCGAAGCTGAAGGCCGGTCTCCGTCACCAGGAGCTGTCGCTTCTCGTCCACCGCGGCAAGGGCGCTCGCCATGACGGGAAGGTCGTGAATGCGGGTTTGGCCGCCGGGATAGGGCAGCTCCAGGAGCTTGCGTTCGAGAATGTCGAACCAGAACAGCGTATCGGCGTGCGGATCGTAGGTCGGGCCCTCGCCCAGATGGCAGGCCACGTCCGAAAGGATCGAGACCGGAACATCGCTCATAACAGCCCTCCATCGACGATGATCGTCTGTGCCGTCATCATGCGCGAAAGGCCGGAGGCAAGAAAGAGGCACGGCCCCACCATGTCTTCGGGCTGAAGCGTCTTTTTGAGGCATTGCCGTTCGATGTGGCTCTCGAGGGCGTCTTCGGTCACCCAGAGCGTCTTCTGCCGCTCCGTCACCACCCAGCCAGGCGCGATCGCATTGACGCGAATGCCGTGCGGGCCGAGGGCGCCCGCCAGGCCCTTCGTAAGTCCGACGATGCCGCCCTTGGCGGCCGAATAGGCCGGCATCCCGCCCTGGTTGATCATGTAGGAGATGGAGGTGAAATTGACGATTGCCCCGCGCCCGGCCGCCTTCATGGCCGGCACCACCGCCTGCACGGCGAAGAATTGCGGACGCAGGTTGATCGCCTGGTTGTCGTCCCAGTATTCCGGCGTGACGTCCTCGATCGCATGGCGGTCGTCCCAGGCGGCATTGTTGACGAGCACCGCAACGGAGCCGTGCGCCCTCTCCGCTTCCGACACCGCCGCACGCAAGGCTCCAATGTCACGCAGGTCGGCGTGAAGGAAAAGCGGCCGGCGTTCCAGATCCTCTTCCAGGCGGTCGCACAGCGCGCGGCTCGCCTCCACGGCGATGTCGATAAAGGCCACGCGCGCGCCCTGGCGCAGAAAGCCCTCTGTCAGGGCGGCGCCGATCCCGGAGCCGCCACCGGTGATCAGGACGGACGCGTCTTCGAGGTCGGGGAGACCTTGGATGGGCATCATAGGATATGCTCCTTTTCGGCGGAGCATAGCCGCAACCGGCGACAGCGGCCAAGGGCCGTCAGCACGGCCGGCGGCTCGGCTCCAGATCAGATTCCACGCAATTCCGGACGGAAAACCGGCTTCCACTTTTCCTGGAATTGCTCGAAACGCGGCCGGGCCCGCCTGGTTGCAGTTTACTGGGTTCTGGCGGGCTGATCGAAACTGCGAAGAATGTCGAGCGTCTCCTCGGCGTCGCGCGGCCTGCCGAAGAGATAGCCCTGGCCGCCCGTGCAGCCGAATTCGACGAGTCGCAGCGCCTGAGCCTCGTCTTCGATGCCTTCGGCGACCACATCCATGCCGAGCCCTTCGCACATGGCCAGGATGGCGCGGATAATGTGCTCGGAGGGGCGGTCCTCGAGAATCGACGCGACGAAGCCGCGGTCGATCTTGAGCTTGTCGAAAGGAAAGTCGCGCAGCCGCCCGAGACTCGACTGGCCGGTGCCGAAATCGTCGAGGGAGACGCGGATTCCCACGCGCCGCAGGTCGCCGATGATCTTTTCCGCCGAAGCCGGGTCGGACATCAGGCCGGTCTCGGTGATCTCGATCTCCAGGCGGCGCGGGTCGAATCCGGTGCATTCCAGGATGGCCAGGATCTGCAGTCCGGTGTTGTGATCGACCAGTTGCGAGGGCGAAAGGTTGAAGGACAGGAACAGATCGTCCGGCCAATCGCGCGCCGCCTCGGTCGCCTTGCGCAGCACGAGCTGGGAAAGCTGCCCGATGATGCCGCGTTCCTCGGCGATCGGAATGAAGACCTCGGGCGAGACCAGGCCGAGATCGCCGTCATGCCACCGTGCCAGGGTCTCGAAGCCGACGGTGCGGCGCGTGGCGAGATCGACGATCGGCTGGAAATGCGGCTCCACCTCGCCGGCGGCAACGGCGCGGCGCAGGGCCTGCTCGATGCGGGTGACACGCTTGGCCGCCTCCTCCATTTCGCGCGTGTATGCCATCACCTTGCCGCGGCCGGCGCGCTTGGCCTGATAAAGAGCCGTCTCCGCCTTGCTCAACAGGAGATCGGTCGTGTCTTCCTCCGAGTAAAAAAGCGAGCAGCCGGCGGATGCCGAAAGACGCGCCGTCCGGTGGTCCACCCCGTAGGGCGCCGAAAGAACCTCGATCAGCATCTTCGCCTTTTCGATGGCCGCCTGCTCGTTGAAGATCATCGGGCAGAGGAAGGCGAACTCGTCCGCGCCGATGCGGGTGACGACGGCATGCTCGTCCATGGCGGCGCGCAGGCGCATGGCAACCTGTTGCAGAATCTCGTCGCCCGCCTTGCGCCCGAACAGATCGTTGATCGGCTTGAACCCGTCAAGGTCGAGTACACCGACGGCGAAGGGCGCCGGGTCGTCGGCCCGGTCGGAGATGAGCCGGTTGACCTTGTCGACGAAACGGCGCGCGTTGCCCAGCCCCGTCAGCGGGTCGGTGAAGGCGCCATCCTCCTCGCACCCGTTGAGACGATGCCTCGTAAACGGCCCGGACGACATAATTCTTTTCCTTTTTGTGGCAAAGGTTTAGGCGAGAATGCCCTTCAAAGTCTTTAGGAATGGTAACATACAGTACTATTTGTCGCGCAACCTGTTCGGCCGTCACCGGCGGCTTGACAGCCGAAGCCGGGCGACGTCATCTGCCGCCAGAGTTCAAGGAGTGACCCGCACGATGCCCCTCGACGTCGCTTTCCAGATGGACCACGTCTCCACGGTCTCGATCACCGGCGACACCACCTTCGCGCTGGCGCTGGAGGCGCAGCGCCGCGGCCACAGGCTCTTCCACTACACGCCGGACCGCCTGTCGCAGTGGGGCGGCGAGATCTTCGCCGGGCTCGAGGAAATGACGGTGCGCGAGCGCCAGGGCGATCACTTCACGCTCGGCACGCCCGTGCGCACGGAGCTTGCGCAGATGGACGTGGTGCTGTTGCGCCAGGACCCGCCCTTCGACATGCACTACATCACCACCACCCACATGCTGGAGCGTGTCCACCCGCAGACGCTGGTCGTCAACGACCCGGCCTGGGTGCGCAACAGCCCGGAAAAGATCTTCGTCACCGAGTTCGCCGATCTGATGCCCGACACGCTGATCACGCGCGATCCGGCCGCGGTCGACACCTTTCGCGAGGAGCACGGCGACATCATCATCAAGCCGCTCTACGGCAACGGCGGTGCCGGCATTTTCCACATGCTGGAGGCCGACCGCAACCTCGGCTCGCTGCTCGAACTGTTCACCCAGACCTTCCGCGAGCCCTTTATCGTGCAGCGCTATCTGAACGAGGTGCGCGGCGGCGACAAGCGCATCATCCTTATCGAAGGCGAGCCCGTGGGCGCCATCAACCGGGTGCCGGCCGAGCACGATTCGCGCTCCAACATGCATGCGGGCGGCCGCGCCGAGCCGACCGAGATCACCGATCGGGAGCGCGAGATCTGCGCCCGCATCGGCCCGGCCCTCAAGGAACGCGGCTTCGTCCTCGTGGGCATCGACGTCATCGGCGGACTGCTGACCGAGATCAACGTCACTTCGCCGACGGGCGTGCGCGAGGTGCAGAGGTTCGGCGGCGCCGACATCGCCGCCCTCTTCTGGGACGCGGTGGAGGAGCGGCGCGCCCGGAAAAGCTGATCCCGGGCAGAGCCTGTTCGTGAAATGTTCTTGAACGGGATCGCAATCTGTGCTTGTGTGCGGATCGTGAGTTCGTTCAACCATCGCGGGCGCCGTTATGGCGGGGGGATTGCATGGTTTCGCATGTGCGCACGATCGCCTTCGAGGGGATCGAGACCGTTCCGGTCGATGTGCAGGTGATGGTCGCGCCCGGCAAGATGGGGATGCAGATCGTCGGCCTGGGGGATAAGGCGGTGGCCGAAAGCCGCGAGCGGGTGCAGGCGGCGCTTCACGCTTCCGGCCTCTCCATGCCGCCGAAGAAGGTGACGGTCAATCTGGCCCCGGCGGACCTGCCCAAGGAGGGCAGCCACTACGACCTGCCGATCGCGCTCGGCCTGATGGCCGCGCTCGGAGCGATCCCGGGAGATTCCTTGGGCGGCTATGTCGTGCTCGGCGAGTTGGCGCTCGACGGCTCGGTGGCGCGGGTGAACGGCGCCCTGCCGGCGGCGATCGGCGCCAACGCCATGGGAAAGGGCCTCATCTGCCCGCACGAATGCGGGGCGGAGGCCGCCTGGGCCGGCTCCGAGATAGACATCCTGGCACCGCGCAGCCTGATCGCGCTTGCCAATCATTTCCGCGGCACGCAGGTGATGAGCCGGCTGGAAGCGGGCATGGGGCCGCCCCCGCCGGCGCTGCCGGACCTCGCCGACATCAAGGGCCAGGAAAGCGCCAAGCGAGCGCTGGAGGTGGCGGCGGCCGGCGGGCACAATCTCCTGATGGTCGGCCCGCCCGGTGCCGGCAAGTCCATGCTGGCGCAGAGGCTGCCCTCGATCCTGCCACCGCTGTCGCCCAAGGAGCTTCTGGAAGTCTCCATGATCGCCTCGGTTGCCGGCGAACTGGCCAACGGGCGGCTTTCCGATCGCCGTCCCTTCCGCGCGCCGCACCATTCGGCCTCCATGGCCGCCATGGTGGGGGGCGGCTTGCGCGCCCGGCCGGGCGAGGTGTCGCTCGCCCATCACGGCGTGCTCTTCCTCGACGAGTTCCCCGAGTTCACGCCGCAAGTGCTGGATTCGCTGCGTCAACCGCTGGAGAGCGGTGCCTGCGTGATCGCCCGGGCCAACCACCGGGTGAGCTACCCCGCGCAGATCCAGCTCGTGGCAGCCATGAACCCGTGCCGCTGCGGCATGGCGGGCGAGCCCGGTCATCGCTGCGCGCGGGGCCCGCGCTGCCAGGCGGACTACCAGGCACGCATTTCCGGACCTTTGCTCGACCGCATCGATTTGCGCGTTGACGTGCCGGCGGTCTCGGCCAGCGACCTCATCCGGCCGGCCAAGGCCGAGGACAGCGCCAGCGTGGCCGCCCGTGTGGCCCGCGCCCGCGAGGCGCAGCAGGCGCGCTTCATCCGCCTGGGCATGCCGGACTGGACCACCAATGCGCGCTGCTCGGCCGCCCTCGTCGAGGAGGTCGCCGCGCCCGACCCGGCAGGCTTGTCGCTGCTCCAGGATGCGAGCGAGAAGATGGGACTGTCGGCGCGCGCCTATCACCGTGTGCTCAAGGTGGCGCGCACCCTTGCCGATCTCGACGGGCAGGAACAGGTGGGCCGCATTCACCTTGCCGAGGCGATCTCCTATCGCGTGGCGGGCAACCGCCTGGCGCATGCCGCGTGAAAGGTCGCGGCGTGCCGGCAGCGGGCCGCGGACGAAGCAGAGCAGGTGGCCGTGAGAGGACAGGCACTATGGTACTTCGGCAGGCGGCGCCCGCTGCATACCGGGGTCAAATCTGAAAGTGAAGTGCAGCACTCAAAGACAAGTACAGTAGCCACACCACTGGAATGTCGCGGGTGGATGGGACTTTGCCGTTCGCTCAAAAATTGAGAATGGCTCGGTACTGCAGGAGCGAACCTAGATCAGTTCACCGTCTCACGGAAACGGTGAACTGATCTAACCATTTGATTCTGCACAACTTCGGACGGAAAACCGGCTTCCACTTTCCTGGAATTACTCCTAGTGAGGTGGGGTCGAGAGGCTGGCTCCATTGCGGAGTCCAGACTTCTTTTCGTGCGGGCGTTTGGCTCAACCGCTACGCCGGCGCCTTTGACCGGTAGCCCGGTTCAGCCACGCGCTTTTGCGCGAACGGGCTCAGAAGCAACCATGAGCGAAAAGCCTGGCGCAAGCCGTGGTCTCCGGAGCACTCCAGGTGGCCTGCATTGATCGCGGTGGAGAGTTGCAGCTTGCCCACCCAGATCTGCGCCATCGTCTCCAGATCGGTGAGCACGTAAAGGCCCACCTCGAAACCGGGGTCCTTCGGGCACAGATCGACATTGCCGCCCTCATTGACCAGCCACCAGAAACGCTTCGACCGCGGCTGATCGGTGAATTCGAACTGAACCGTGACCCGCCCTTGCCCGAACACCGACGGGTCGACACGCCTCCGCATCGCCCACATCAGCGCGGTAACATCAGACTTTCGTGGGTCGATATGGCCCAGCACCCAGCGTTCGCCCCAGCGGCTCAATCCGTGCACGATGGGCGCAAGCTCCTGGCCGGCTTCGGTCAGGCGATAAAGGTGGCCGGAAGCCAGCCCCTCCCGCCTGACCAGACCCTCCCGTTCCAATCGCCGCAGGCGCTGGGACAGTAGCGACGGCGACATCAGCGGCACGCCGCGGCGGATCTCGTTGAACCGGGCCGCGCCGGAGAGCAGTTGCCGTATCACCAGAAACGTCCAGCGCTCGGCAAGGATCTCCGTGGCTTTGGCGAGAGGACAAAGCTGACCGTGTTCCATGACAGCCTCCACATCGAAGCTGATCATAACCGAAAACTCCAGTCCGACCGATTCAACTTCCGGACTGGAGATATTTCCCTCTTCGCGCATGCTTCTCGATGCGAGCCTTGGAAGGAGGAACGCGGTAATGTGACTTGCTCCGCCGTTCCATGGCGAAGCAGGAGCGTAACAGACGAGGGATATTCGCCCGGGGCCCAAGAGGAGGGCAAAGATGACGACGATCGAACAGGAGGTGGTTCAGCACTGGACCCACGGTTCACTCGAAGAGGCGATCCGCAACGGGCTGATCGCTTCAGGGCACAGTCTCGACAAGCTGCAGCCGGATGATCTTGCTCCGGTTGATGAGTTCCACATGGGCGGGCGCGAAGCCACGGTTCATCTTGCGGAAAAGATCGACCTGAAAGCCGACGTGACCGTCCTTGACATCGGATCCGGTATTGGCGGGCCCGCCCGCTTCCTTGCCGGCCGCTATGGCTGCCGCGTCGTCGGGGTCGATGTGACACCCGAATATGTCAAGGTTGCCGACAGCTTGACAGGTATGGTGGGGCTCACCGGGCAGGTGGCGTTCAAGATCGCCAGCGCCACGGCGCTCCCCTTCGATGCCGAGAGCTTCGATGCGGCCATGTTGATCCATGTCGCGATGAATATTGCGGACAAGGAGGGGCTCTGCGCCGAAGTCGCCCGCGTGCTCAAGACCGACGGGGTCTTTGGGGTCTACGAGGTGATGCAGACCGGCGACGGCGATCTGTCGTACCCGGTCCCCTGGGCCGAAACGGCAGCACTCTCCTTTCTCGCCACCCCCGCTACTTTCCGCCAAGCTCTCGAACGGGGCGGCTTCGTTGTGGTGGCGGAAGAAAATCGGCGAGACTTCGCTCTCGATTTCTTCCGTCGGATACGAGCGCGCATGGTCGAAAGCGGGCCGCCGCCACTCGGGATACACATTCATATGGGACCAGCCGCATCGGAGAAGATTGCCAACATGATCGAGAACCTGGAACGCGGGCTAATTGCCCCGATCGAGATGATCTGTCGGCGCACGTAGATTGTACGACGTCTCTTTGCCCGCCTTCGATGCACAGAATGCAGCGCCGCTGGTTCGAGTTGCACTCAACCCTCAACGAAGGCGGGCACGCGCCCGCAACTGAATGGGTCGGCTCACCGCCAACTCGTGTTGTGGATCGCATTTCGAACCTTCGGGCGAGCCATTGGGAATGCTGGCCTCATCCCGGACTGGGCACGGGCAAGAGCCTGCCCCGCTTTGCCCCAAGCGCGGCCGACGACCCGGCGCTGCAGCAATGGTGGGGCAAGTTCGAGCGGCTGGGGGCCACGCCCGGCACGGCCATCGCGCTGATGCGCATGAAGAGCAAGATCGTCATCTCGGAGATCCTGCCCGCGATCCAGGCGCCGACGCTGGTGCTGCATCGCACCGGTGACGTGCTCATCGATATCGAGGGCGGGCGCGAGCTTGCACGGTACATACCAGGCGCCCCGCTGGTGGAATATCCGGGCGACGATCACCTTTCCTTCGTCGGTGATGATTTCGGCGAGCACGTGGTGCCTGAGCTTTCCGAGCCGTGGCAGCTCTTCCGGGTGGTCGAGGCCCGGTCGCCTGTTTCCGCTCCTTTGAAGAGACGATAATTGCCTCACATCCACCGCAGCGCAGACGCGCATTCGCCGACTCTGGCCAAATCCGGCAAACTATGGCATTCGCTGCGCCGAGCACCTAAATAGCGGGCACGGATCGGGGACGCTCGTGTCCGGCCTGAACAACATGCGGGATCTTTAATTCATGAAGGCAGATTTTTACGAGACGCTCAGCGTGTCGAGAAACGCCGACGAGAAAGAACTAAAGAGCGCCTTCCGCAAACTGGCCATGAAGTACCATCCGGACCGCAATCCGGGCGACACGGAAGCCGAGCGCAAGTTCAAGGAAATCAACGAAGCCTACGAGACGCTGCGCGACCCGCAAAAGCGCGCCGCCTACGACCGCTTCGGCCATGCCGCCTTCGAGAACGGGGGCATGGGCGGACACGGCGCCGGGGCCGGTTTCGGCGCCGGCGGCTTTGCCGATATTTTCGAGGATATTTTCGGCGACATGATGGGCGGTGGCCGCCGACGCACCGGCGGGCGCAACCGCGGCGCGGACCTGCGCTACAACATGGAAATCACGCTCGAGGAGGCCTTTACCGGCAAGACGGCGCATATCCATGTGCCGTCCTCGGTGAGCTGCGAGGAATGCGCCGGCAGCGGCGCCAAGCCGGGATCCTCGCCCGTCCAGTGCTCCATGTGCCACGGGGCCGGCCGCGTGCGCGCCGCCCAGGGCTTCTTCTCCATCGAGCGCACCTGCCCGCAATGCCACGGCCGCGGCGAGATCATCCAGGACCCGTGCCCGAGCTGCGCCGGCCAGGGCCGCGTGATGCAGGAGCGCTCGCTTTCGGTCAACATCCCCTCCGGCATCGAGGACGGCACCCGTATCCGGCTGGCGGGCGAGGGCGAGGCGGGCTTGCGCGGCGGGCCGGCGGGCGACCTCTACATCTTCCTTTCGGTGAAGCCGCACGAGTTCTTCCAGCGCGACGGCGCGGATCTTTATTGCAAGGTGCCCATTTCGATGACTACCGCCGCGCTCGGCGGCGCCTTCGAGGTGGCCACGCTCGACGGCACCCAGACGCGCGTGAAGGTTCCCGAAGGCACACAGAACGGGCGCCAGTTCCGCCTGCGCGGCAAGGGCATGCCGGTCCTGCGGCAGCCCCAGACGGGTGATCTCTATATCCAGGTCGCCGTCGAGACGCCGCAGAACCTGACGAAGAAGCAGCGTGAATTGCTGGAAGAGTTCGAGAAGATCTCCTCGGGCGACAACAGTCCGCAGTCGACCGGCTTCTTTGCCCGCATGAAGGACTTTTTCGAGTCGCTCAGCGACTGAGATGGCCTTCGGGCGGTGGAACATCGTTTGAACCGCGCCGTTTCGCGCGGTAAGGAAGGTCGTGACCTTTGGCGGGCCGGTGTATGCTGATACGCCGCCTGAGGGCGGCAAGGGAGGACGAGCGAAGTGTCGTCGTTCCGCGCCACGAGGAAGTGAGTGAGGAATGGGAAAAGGTTTGGACGTACGCAAGGCCATAGCCGCCCGGTTCGGCGATGAGCTGCGTTTCTTTCGTGGCTGGATGGACAAGCCGAAGGCCGTCGGCGCCATCGCCCCCACAAGCTCGGTGACCGCACGGCGCATGGCATCGGTCGTGCGTCCCGAAACTGGCGATCTGGTGCTGGAACTGGGGCCGGGCACGGGTGTCATCACCCGCGCCATTCTTGCCCGCGGTGTAAAGCCGGAAAACCTCGTGTCTATCGAATATTCGAGCGAATTCGTCGAATGCCTCAGGCGCGACCTGCCAGACGTCAACGTCGTCCACGGCAGTGCCTTCGAACTCGACAAGGTGCTCGCGCCCTGGAAGGGACGCACCTTCGACTGCGTCGTGTCCGCCATCCCCCTGCTCAATTTCCCGATGCCGCAACGCATAGACCTCGTCGAGCGGCTGCTCGATCTCCTGCCGGCCGGCCGGCCCATCATGCAGATCACCTACGGCGCGCTGTCGCCGCTTCCGTCCGGGCGCGGCAGCTACTCGGTCGAGCGCTTCGACTTCGTGATGCGAAACATCCCACCGGCACACCTTTGGATCTACCGCCGCGCCACGCACGCCTGAATCGGGTTATAAGCGCCGATGGCCTACAGGGCAGGAACGCAAACGGAGACCCGAATGACGCCGCGAATCCTGGTTTTTCCCGGCTCTACGCGCACCGGCGCCTTCAGCGGCAAGACGGCCGACGCGGCGGTAAAGGAGTTGGCGCTGCAAGGCGCGGAGGTCACGCGCATCTCCCTCGACGACTACCCCCTGCCCATCCTCAACCAGGACCTGGAGCGTGAAAAAGGTGTGCCGGAGAACGCCCTGAAGCTGGCTTACATGCTCGGCGCGCACGACGGCGCGCTGATCGCCAGCCCGGAGTACAACGCCTCCGTTCCGCCGCTCCTGAAAAACACGATCGACTGGATCAGCCGCGTCAATGCGGACAGCGACGGCCGCCCTTTTCGCGCCTTCAGTGGCAAGCCGGTGGCGCTCTGCTCCTCATCGGGAGGCATTTTTGCCGGCGTGCGCGCGCTAAACCACCTGCGTGCCGTACTCGTGCACTGCCAGGCCGAGATCATCACTCCGCAATGCTCTGTGCCGCGGGCTAGGGAAGCATTCGACGACAACGGCGATCTGCTGGAAGAGCGGCTGCAGAAGGCGATGACAAAGGTCTGCCGCACGCTGATCGAGCGGGCGCGCATGCTCTCGACCCGTTTGGAGGCATGAACGACATGAGCGAAGACATGCGCGAGCGGCTGATCGTCGGCCTTGATCTGCCAAGCCTCGCCGAGGCGGAAAAGGCGGTGGCGGAGCTCGGCGACGGGGTGAGCTTCTACAAGATCGGCTATCAGCTCGCCTTTGCCGGCGGGCTGGATTTCGCCGCCACGCTGGTGCGGTCGGGCAAACGTGTCTTCCTGGACATGAAGCTTCTGGACATCGACAATACGGTGGCCAGGGGCGTGGAGAACGTCGCCCGCATGGGCGTCACCATGCTGACGCTCCATGCCTATCCGAAAGCGATGCGCGCGGCCGTCGCCGCGGCGGAAGGCTCCGGTCTCTGCCTTCTTGGCGTATCGGTGCTCACCTCGATGGACGAGGCGGACCTGCGGGAGGCGGGCTATGCGGACGATCCCCAGACGCTTGTCCTGCGCCGCGCCCGCCAGGCGCGCGATGCCGGCATGGGCGGCGTCGTCTGCTCGGCAGCCGAGGCACAGGCCGTGCGCGGGATCGTCGGGCGGGACCTGGCGGTGGTCACCCCCGGCATCCGTCCGGAGGGTGCCGCGCTCGGCGACCAGAAGCGCATCATGACGCCGGCCGATGCGATCCGCGCAGGCGCCAGCCATCTGGTGGTCGGCCGGCCGGTTATCGCGGCACGGGACCGCCGCGCCGCCGCCGCGGCGATCCTGGAAGAAATGCAATCGGCCGCCTGAGCGCGCCGACACGGGAGGGAGAAATGGCCAAAGCCTACTGGATCGCGCGTGTCGACGTGCACGACGGCGAGCGCTACAAGGACTATATCGCGGCCGCCAGACCGGCTTTCGAGCGCCACGGCGCCAGGTTCGTGGTGCGCGGCGGGCCCTTCGAGGCAATGGAAGGCGCCGCACGCCAGCGCAACGTCGTCATCGAATTCCCCTCCTTCCAGGCGGCGAAGGATTGCTACAACTCGCCGGAATACCAGGAAGCGAAAGCCATTCGGCAATCGGTTTCCGATGGCGAGCTGATTATCGCCGACGGCTATGACGGCTAGTTTTGGCGGAACACGCGTTGTCTCTACCGGCGGGCTACCGCATCCGTGCCTATGCCTGGACCGACGCGGCTGTTCTGGCAGAAGTTGAAGCGCGCGCCTCCGTTCTCTTCGGCCGGTTCGGCTTCCCCTCGCTGGTGCCGGACTCGCCGATGGAAGCGGCCGAATTTCATGCGCTTGCCACGGAAGGCGAAACGCTTGTAGCGATTGAACGCAGCGGCAACCCTGTGGGATATGCCGTTACTCGCCAGATAGCGGGCTTCCTGCACCTCCGGGAGCTAGCGGTCGATCCGGCCCATGGCCGCCGTGGCGTGGGCAGGGCCCTCCTGATGAAGGTCATCGCCGTGAGCGCCGAGCGGAAACTCGACGGGGTTTCGCTCTCGACCTTTCGTGCCCTGTCTTTCAATGAAGGTTTCTACGCGCGGCATGGATTCCTCGCCTGCCCCCTCAACACAGCGCCCGCCCGCCTGGCCGAACAGTTCGCGGCCGAAGTGCCGCCGGGAATTCCGCCCGAAACGCGACTCCTGATGTTGCGCCGCAACGGAAACCGCTCTGATTCTCCTTCTCCATGTTGTTTAAAACCAATCAGTTAGCCGAGAAGAACCTCCGTTCTATTGCAATGCATCAAATCATCGCTACTCTATAAGAATGATTTATCGACCATTGCTTAGGCCGGGTTGAGATCGCTGGCGTAACGCCGATCCGCTGCTCCCGCGCGCGCCTCCCCGCCCGAAAGGTCTTCGAGATGTATTACCAGCTTTACGAGTTCAACCACGCGGCCCTGCAGCCCGCGCGCGCCTATGCCGACGCGATCCGGCTGTTCTATTCCAATCCGTTCAATCCCGCCGCCGCCACGCCGTGGGGTCGTTCGGTGGCCGCGGCGGCCGAAATGTTCGAACGCACGACCCGCCGCTACGGCAAACCGGCGTTCGGTATCACCGCCACCACGGTGAACGGCAAGGAAGTGGTGGTGCGGGAAGAGGTGGTGTGGACGAAGCCCTTCTGCCGGCTCATCCGCTTCGCGCGCGATCTGCCGGCCGGACGCAAGCCGGACCAGAAGCTCCTGATGGTCGCGCCGATGTCCGGCCACTATGCGACGCTTCTGCGCGGCACGGTGGAGGCGATGCTGCCGCATGCGGATGTCTACATCACCGACTGGACGGACGCACGGATGGTGCCCCTGGTGGAGGGCCGCTTCGATCTCGACGATTATATCGATTACGTCATCGAGATGTTCGCTGCCCTCGGCCCCGGCGCGAACGTTATGGCCGTGTGCCAGCCGTCCGTGCCCGTGCTCGCCGCCGTCGCGTTGATGGAAGCGCGCGGCATTCCGGATCTTCCGGCGACCATGACGTTGATGGGCGGCCCGGTGGACACGAGACGCAACCCCACCGGGGTCAACCGGCTGGCCGAAGAGCGTGGCACGGACTGGTTCCGCGAGAACGTGATCATGGAGGTGCCGTGGCCCAATCCCGGCTTCATGCGTCAGGTCTATCCCGGCTTCCTGCAGCTTTCCGGCTTCATGAGCATGAATCTCGACCGGCACATCACGGCCCACAAGGACTTCTTCATGCATCTGGTGAAGGATGATGGCGACTCGGCCGAGAAGCACCGCGACTTCTACGACGAATACCTGGCCGTGATGGACCTGACGGCGGAGTTCTACCTGCAGACGGTCGAAACCATCTTCGTGCGTCACGCGCTGCCGAAAGGCGAGATGACGCATCGCGGAGAGCGCGTTGACCCGAGCGCGATCCGGTCGGTCGCGCTTCTGACCATCGAAGGCGAGAACGACGACATTTCCGGCGTCGGCCAGACCCAAGCCGCGCATGACCTGTGCACCAATATTCCCGATCACATGCGCGAGCATCACCTGCAGCCGACGGTCGGACATTACGGCGTGTTCAACGGATCGCGGTTCCGAGCTGAGATCGTGCCGCGGATCACCGGCTTCATCGCCGCCCACGGCAAGTCCGCCCGCGCTCCGGGACGTGCAAAGCCGCGCAAGCGCAGCCGTTAGCGCCGCGCGATCATTTCAAGATACGATTAAGACCGACCGGAGCACCCCTGGCTGCCAGGCGTTCCCCCCAAAATGAGCCCGCTCTTGCAGCGGCTCAGCACCTTGGCATTTGCGCAACACTGATCAGCAAAAGGGGGTGCGCGGATCGTCGCACGGTAACCATACGGGGATAAACGCCGGATTCACAATTGACAGTCCCTACCCAAAACCCGTTAATTTTCCATTAAAGAAATTAAAGATTGGAACATGGGGTGCGGCTTATGGCTGCGAAGTGGGCGGTATTGTTCACCGCAATCGGATTTTGCGCGACTGCGATCGGCCCGGTCGATAACTCGGCCGAGGCGGCGTCGCTCATGGCCACCGGCGGGCTGACTTCGCAGCCGATCGGCCATTATGAGTTTTGCAAGAGGATGCCGCATGAATGCGCCATCCATCCGCGCGATACGGGTCCGGTACGGATGACAGACGCCCTCAGGAAGAAGATCGTGGCGATCAACCTGGCGGTCAACAAGGCAGTGAAGCCGATGAACGACGTCGACATCTACGGCCGGGAGGAGGTCTGGACCTATCCCGACAGAGGTATCGGCGATTGCGAGGACTACGTGCTTGAAAAGCGCCGGCGCCTCCACGAGGCCGGCGTGTCGCTCGCGAATCTCCCCATTACCGTTGTGCGCAAGCCCGACGGCGAGGGGCATGCCGTCCTGACCCTGCGCAGCAGCGACGGCGATCTCATCCTCGACAACCTCAATGATGAGGTGAAGTTGTGGAACGAGACCGGCTACGAATACCTCAAGCGCCAGGCCAGCACGCATACCGGGCGCTGGGTGAGCCTGCGGGCGGAGAACAACCTGCTGGTCGGTGCCGTGGGGCGGTAGCGCGATATCCGAAGTTCGGTCCCCGATTCGGAATAATCGAGCGTGAAAAACAACTAGCTGAGAGAAGAATGCGTGATTCCGCATCGCGTATTTTTCTATAGGGCAGGTCTGCCGAGGGATCGGTCACACCCGCCGCAGGGGCATGGACCAGGCCAGCAGCATGGCCGCGACCGCAAAGCCCGTGATGGCGAAGAACGCAGCCGGAAGGCGTCGGCAATCTCCTCCTGGACAATTGCGCGGCGCGGGGCGGGCAAGGAGCCAAGAACCTCCGGCCCTTTCTGCAGGATCGATCCGAAGAGCCGGGCGGCTTCGGCATCGGTCGAGGCGAGCGCCGCGAACAGGACCGTGCCGACGATCGCCGTGCCGAGCGCCGCGCCGAGCGAGCGGGAAAACTGCACCGTTGCGGCGGCGGTGCCGAGCCGCGCGGCGCCGGCCGCGGTCTGGACCGTCACCTGCACAACGCCCATCACCGTGCCCATGAAGATGGCCGTGAAGCCGAGCACCCAGGAAATCTCCTCCTCGCTCAATCGCGGCGCGAAGATCGCCAGCGAGCCCAGCATCAGCACCACCACGACGAGACCGCACGAGGGAAAGACGGCCGTGTGCCCCGTGCGGCTGTCGGTGCGTCCGGCAATGGCCGGCAGGGCCGCAGCGACGATCGTCTGGTCGACCACGGCCAGGAACATCGGCAGCATGATGGAAGGAAAGAGCGTGAGAAACTGGACCGGTGTAGGAGCTTGCGGGGTGGTATCGGCAGGCGGCCGCGGCGGTCCGGGCTTCAATAACAAGGCTTTCCCCGCTATCGGTTCTGCAACTATAATGCGGTGTCGACCACGCTGGTCGGAAACAGCTTATCGGCGCAACTTTATTCGCGGTCATGCCCATGAAAACGATTCTCGTTCCCGTGGAAATGCACGACCTTGCCAGCACGACGCTTGAGGCGGCCGCGTTTTTCGGCAAGACGTTCGGGAGCTATCTCGAAGGGTTCCCGCTAAGCCCCGCCCTCAGCCCCTTCCTGGCAGCCGACGCGATGGGCGCGACCATCGTCTACGACTCGGATTTCAGGTATGACGATACGGCGCCGGACGAGGCGCGCCGCATGTTCGAACGGACCATGCACGCCCATGGTGTGCCGGCTGCCGAGGCAGAGAGCGGGGCGCTGCGCTTCGGCTGGCGCGGGGAGCCGCAGGGGGACAATTTCGTCGGCAGTTATGGCCGTGTCTTCGACGTCACGGTCGTGGGCCGGCCAGGCAGCAAGGCCGGCCAGCCGCGTGCCAGTACCCTGGAAGCGGCATTGTTCGAGAGCGGCAGACCGGTCCTCATCGCGCCGCCGCGTGCGCCCTCGCGGATGGGTGAGACCATCATGATCGCCTGGAACGGCAGTACGGAGACGGCACGCACGATCGGTTTTGCCATGCCCCTCCTGCAACACGCGCGCCGTGCGATCGTCCTGACCGTGGAAGGCAGCAGCGTGCCCGGCCCCACCGGCGAGGAGGTCGGCCGCTACCTGCGGTACAACGGCATCAATTGCGAAATGCGCTCCGTGGCGCCGGGCAGCCGCTCGGCAGGCAAGACCATTCTCGACGAAGCCGCCGAATGCGGGTGCGACCTGCTGATCAAGGGCGCCTTCACGCAGAGCCGAATCCGGCAGATGATCTTCGGCGGGGCGACTCGGCAAATCATCACCGAAAGCACACTGCCGGTCTTCATGGCACATTGAGCCCGCCACACCGCTTGGCCCCAGGCTTCATAAAAAAGCCCGGGCACGAGGCCCGGGCTCCGTTTTTCACGAGAGACGATGATTCGTCAGGCCGACTTCTTGTCGTCCTCGTCGATCTCCTCGAAGTCAGCGTCGACCACGTCATCGTTCTTGGCTTCACCGCCTTCACCGGACGAGCCCTCCGCACCGGAAGCCTCCTCACCGGCGGCCTGATTGGCCTCGTACATGGCCTGGCCGAGCTTCATCGACACCTCGGCAAGGGCCGTGGTCTTGGCCTTGATGGCGTCCAGGTCGTCGCCCTCCGTGGCCGTCTTCAGCTCGGCGATCGCGTTTTCGATGGCCGTACGATCCTCCTCGGAGACCTTCTCGCCATAGTCCTTGAGCGATTTCTCCGAAGAGTGGATGAGGGCCTCGGCCTGGTTCTTCACCTCGACCGTCTCGCGGCGCTTCTTGTCAGCCTCGGCGTTGGACTCGGCATCCTTGACCATCTTCTCGATCTCGTCATCGGTAAGACCGCCGGAGGCCTGGATACGGATCTGCTGTTCCTTGCCGGTGCCCTTGTCCTTGGCCGAAACGTTGACGATGCCGTTTGCGTCGATGTCGAAGGTCACCTCGATCTGCGGCACGCCGCGCGGTGCCGGCGGGATGCCGACGAGATCGAACTGGCCGAGCATCTTGTTGTCGGCCGCCATCTCGCGCTCACCCTGGAAGACGCGGATCGTCACTGCGTTCTGGTTGTCTTCCGCCGTCGAGAAAACCTGGCTCTTCTTGGTCGGGATGGTCGTGTTGCGGTCGATCAGCCGCGTGAACACGCCGCCAAGCGTCTCGATGCCGAGCGACAGCGGGGTGACGTCGAGCAGCAGCACGTCCTTCACGTCGCCCTGCAGCACGCCGGCCTGAATGGCCGCGCCCATGGCGACGACCTCATCCGGGTTCACGCCCTTGTGCGGCTCCTTGCCGAAGAAGTTCTTCACGGCTTCCTGCACCTTGGGCATGCGGGTCATGCCGCCGACGAGCACCACCTCGTCGATCTCGCCTGCATTGATGCCGGCATCCTTGAGCGCCGACTTGCAGGGCTCGATGGTGCGCGTGATGAGATCTTCCACCAGGCTCTCGAACTTGGCGCGCGTCAGCTTCATCGCCAGGTGTTTCGGCCCGGACTGGTCGGCCGTGATGAAGGGCAGGTTGATCTCGGTCTGCGCGGCGGACGACAGCTCGATCTTGGCTTTCTCAGCGGCTTCCTTCAGCCGCTGCAGCGCGAGCTTGTCAGCCTTCAGATCGATGCCCTGCTCCTTCTTGAACTCCTCGGCGAGATAGTTGACGAGGCGCATGTCGAAGTCCTCGCCTCCGAGGAAGGTGTCGCCGTTGGTCGACTTCACCTCGAACACGCCGTCGCCGATCTCGAGGATCGAAATGTCGAAGGTGCCACCGCCTAGGTCGTAGACGGCGATCGTCTTGCCTTCCTTCTTGTCGAGACCATAGGCAAGCGCTGCCGCCGTCGGCTCGTTGATGATGCGCAGGACCTCCAGGCCGGCGATCTTGCCAGCATCCTTGGTGGCCTGGCGCTGGGCGTCGTTGAAGTAGGCGGGAACCGTGATGACCGCCTTCTCCACCTTCTCGCCAAGATAGGATTCAGCCGTCTCCTTCATCTTCTGAAGGATCATCGCCGAGATCTGCGATGGGGAGTGGTTCTTGCCCTGGGCCTCGACCCAGGCATCCCCGTTCTCCGCCTTCACGATATGATAGGGGACAAGCTTCTTGTCCTTCTCGACGGTGGGATCTTCAAAGCGCCGGCCGATCAGGCGCTTGATCGCAAAAAAAGTGTTCTCCGGATTGGTGACGGCCTGGCGCTTGGCCGGCTGGCCAACCAGACGCTCGTCGGAATCGGTGAATGCCACGATCGACGGCGTCGTGCGCGCGCCTTCCGCGTTCTCGATCACCTTCGCGTCCTTGCCGTCCATGACGGCGACACAGGAATTGGTGGTTCCGAGGTCGATACCGATTACTTTTGCCATTTATTCTCTCCGCTAAGCAGACTGTCAGGACCCATTCCGGCGTTCCAGGCAACAGCCCCTGTTCACTAGAAACAGCCGCGACGCACCGCCCTATGAGGCGAGCGCGGCATCGGCGCGTATATAAGAAGCTCATTTTTGTCGCGCAAGGCGGCTTGTGAGCCCGATCTGCCGCCTCGTTCCGCCACCTCCACATGCCATACCTCCGTATTTTGAGGCCTCCGCAAATGCGGGGCGCATATCTAGGGAATATTGACGGCAAACATAATGTATGCTCTTAATGGTTGTATATTTTACGGAATTACAACTTGTTTAAAAATATTCTGTTTTCAGGACTTCTTGTTCTACTGGCGACGAACCATTGTCCCGCTTCCCCCCTTTTTGCGGTGCTGCCCTTTCCCGGCCTGCTCCCGCAGGGGGCTGCCATGGCGGGCACGGCAGCGGCATGGCCGGCAATGCCATCGGTTCGCTCACTGTCGGACCGGGTGCACGAACGCTTCGAGCGGCACTGCCTCGCGCTTGCCGTCTATCACGAAGCGCGCGGCGAGGAGCCGGACGGCCAGCGTGCGGTGGCGCAGGTGGTTCTCAACCGGAAACGCTCGCGCGCTTTTCCGGCCAGCATCTGCGGCGTCGTCTACCAGAACGCCCGCCGACGAAACCGCTGCCAGTTCTCCTTTGCCTGTGACAATCGCTCCGACCACCCCCGCGAAAAGGCGGCCTGGCAGAAGGCACAAGCCATCGCCGGGGAACTCATGTGCCGCGACTGCCGCACGGAAGAAGCGGTGAAGGATACCACGGGCCTACCGCCCGTGGCGCATGCAACCCACTACCATGCCCTCTCCGTCAGCCCAGGCTGGGCCAAGCGCCTGCGCCGGATCGACCGGATCGGCGGGCACATCTTCTATACGTGCGAAAACACGATCTCGCGCATGGAGCCGCCATCCGACGTCCTGCGCCTGACTGCAACCGTCCCGGACCCGTAGGGCTAGACCGGTTCCCAGCCGTCGTGCTCGGAGGCGCGGAAAATCGCGTCGATGACCTTCTGGTTCCGGATCGAATCCTCCAGCGGGAAGACGGGCACGTCCTCGCCGGCAACCGCCCGGGCGAAGGCTTCCGCCTGCAGCCTGTACTGGCGGACGTCGCCGAAGCGGTGGACGGTGGTCGTGGCGTGGTCGGCACTGTGCAGGAGAACCCGGTCGTCGCCGTAGACGCGGGAGTTGAAGGGCGTTTCCACCTCGACATAGCCCTTGTCGCCGTGGAAGACCATCGTCTGCCGGGCCGCCATCTGGGTCGAGATGTAAAAGCTCATTTCGAAATCGCCGAAATCGGCCTTGACGCTGGCGTAGATATCCGTGCCGAAGCTGGGATCGCGCTCCACGACCGCCTGGATGCGCTGCGGCTCGCGCCCGGTGACGAAGCGGGCGGTCACGGTCGGGTAGACGCCGATGTCGGGCAGACCGCCGCCGCCGAGCTCCGGGCGGTTGCGCATGTTCTGCGGGTCGACGTTGTGGTAGGAGAAGGCGCCCTGCACATGTCGCAGGCGGCCGATGGCGCCCTCGGCGACGAGTTCGCGCACCTTCAGCCATTGCGGGTGATAGGTGACCATGAAGGCTTCGCAAACCAGAACACCATTGCGATCTCGCGCCTCGATGACCTGCCGGATATCGCCGGCGTCGAGCGCCAGCGGCTTTTCCACGAGCACATGCTTGCCCGCATCCGCCGCCTTCACCGCCCACTCGACGTGCTGGGAGGTGGGCAGCGGTATATAGACCCCGTCGACCTCGGACGAGGCAAGAAGCGCCTCGTAAGAGGCAAAGGCATGCGGAATGCCGAAACGCGCCGCGACCGCCTTCGCGCGCGACTCGTCACGGCTGGCGATGGCCGTCACCACCCCGTTTTCCGCATCCTGAAGCTGCGGAATGACGAACTCCCGGCCGATCTTGGCCGTCGACAGAATACCCCAACGGAACATGATGCCTCCCGAAAACAATGCCGCGAGACTATCGGCGCCGGACGGAGAGGTCCATATCGAAATCGACGACGTTCGAGTAGATAGGCGTGCCCACATCCATGCCGTAGCGGGATCGGAAGACCTTCCCCTGCACATGAAAGCGCAGGCTTCCCCGCCGGGAATCGGCAAGCCTTGCGCGAAAGGTCTCGCGGAAGGTGCGCCCGCGGGCCGTCAGATTGCCTTCAATGGTCGCCACGTCCTCGCCGGTGCGGTGCACGCGCGCGGAACGGAAGACGATCGCCCGCTCGTTTCGCGTATCGAAGACGGCATCGGATTTAAGGAAATCGTCGACCCGCTTCTGGCCGGTCGTGACACTCTCGGGATAGATGGTGATCGTCAGGCGGGCCGCCTCGACGCTGTCGGCCGGAATGTCGACCGTGCCCTCGAACCGGGCGAATCGCCCCTTGATGCCCGGCCCGCTCACCGCCGGCACCGCGAATGCGAGAACCGACTGCGACGGCACGATGACGTAGCTGCCCGCCGCTTCGGACAGGGACGGCGCGGCGACCGCCCGCGGCGATGCCAGGAAAAGAAGCAGGGCCGCAACGAACGCTGTCCGCATCTTCATCTTCGACCATCCCTGTGCCGATAGCATCCGCCACGGTGCGCGCACGGTCCAGTCACGGTTTTGTGCGCCGCGCCGGCCGGAGCATCCGCTTCAGAACGCCGTCCTTGAGAATCAGGTGATGGCGCAGCGCGGCCAGCGCATGACCGGCAACCAGGACGATCGCTGTATAGGCGAGAAGGTGGTGAAGGATGCGCCAGAACGACTCGCCGGCCTCCGAGACGCCGACCGGCAGGTGCGGCAGCAGGAAGAGGCCGAAGACGAGCGTCGGAATGCCGAGCACGGAGGCCGAAACCAGCGCCCAGCCGGTGAAAGGCAGCGCGAGGAAGACGGCGTAGAGCAGGAGGTGGACGCTCGCGGACGCGCATCTTTCCCAGCGGCGCAGAGAGGCCGGAGGCCGAGGCTGCGGGTTGAGCAGACGCCAGGTCAGCCTGAGCGCGATCAGCAAGAGGAGCAGCAGGCCGAGCGACTTGTGCCACTGGATGAGATCGAAGGCGAGGCGCTGGTCGGCGATGCGCATCATGACGAGGCCGAGCCCGATCTGCCCGAGGATCAGAACGGCAAGCGCCCAGTGAAAGACGATCGCGACGAGGCCGTAGCCATCCCTGGTGTTGCGAAACGCGAGCTTGCTCACGCCGCAAGCTTAATCCGCCGCCCCGCCGCCGTCATGCCGTGAATGCGACGGCGAACGGTCGGGCGCTCCCGGGTACATGCAGGCGACGCCCCGTCCGACCAGAAAGCTCGCGGATCAGCCACGCAAAACACCGCCCGTCTGCTTGCCGACATTCTCGACCACGCGGCCGGCGAGTGCCTCGAAGTCCTCCTCCGTCAGGGTTCGTTCGATGGGCTGGATGGTCACCTCGATGGCGACCGATTTCTTGTCCGGCCCGAGCGCTTCGCCCTCGAAGACGTCGAAGACGTTGACGTCCGAGATCAGCTTCTTGTCGGCGGCGGCGGCGGCACGCGTGAGCGCGGCCGCCTCCACCGCCTTGTCGACCACGAAGGCGAAGTCGCGGCGGACGGCCTGGAAGGGCGAGAGATCAAGCCGCGGGCGGGTGCGCGTGGCGCGCGCCTTGGGCTCCGGGATCGCGTCGATGAAGACCTCGAAGCCGCAAAGCGGGCCGGAAACGTCCATCTCATCGAGAGTGTTCGGATGGAACTCGCCGAAGGTGCCGAGAATGTTCTTCGGCCCGAGCTTGATCGTGCCCGAGCGGCCCGGATGGTACCAATGCGGACCGCCGGCCTCGACCTGCAGCTTGTCAACCGGCGCGCCGCAGGCCTCCAGCACGGCGAGCGCGTCGGCCTTGGCCTCAAAGACGTCGACCGGGGGCGTATTGCCGGACCAGTGGCGACCTTGGCCCCCGAGATGGGCCGTGCCGCGGCGGAGGCCGGCCGCAACGCGCCGCTGATCCTCCGGCCGGTCTCCCTCATAGCTGCCCGCCACCTCGAACAGGGCGATGTCGGCAAATCCGCGGTCGGCATTGCGCTGGGCGGCGGCGATGAGACCCGGCAGGAGCGACGGGCGCATGGTGGACATGTCGGCGGCGATCGGATTGGCGAGCGCCATGAGCCGGCGATTGTCGGCGAACAGCCGCGCATGTGCCTCAGGAATGAAGGACCAAGTAACCGCTTCCATCATGCCGCGCACGGCAAGCGCTCGCTTGGCGGCCCGCATGCGCAGCTGCGGGGTGGTCAGGATGCGCACGCCGACGGCGCCATCGGCCTGCATCGGCTGCGGCGCGATCTCGTTGACGCCGTGAATGCGCATGACCTCCTCCACGAGGTCGGCCTTGCCGTCGACATCGGGCCGCCAGGAGGGCACCGTCACCGCGATCGTCTCGCCGGAGCCTTGCGCACCAAAACCCAGGCGGGCGAGGATGTCGATGCTTTCGGCGGCGGGTACGTTGAGGCCGGTGAGGCGCCTGACCTCGGCCGGCGGGAAGGAAACGGTTTTCGGCGTGTGGCCCTGATAGCCCTCGACACGGGGTTCGGAGGCTTCCCCGCCGCAGATCTCCAGCACCAGCCGGGTGGCAAGCTCCGTGCCGCCGACCATGAATTCTGGATCAACGCCGCGCTCGAAGCGGTAGCGCGCGTCGGTGACAATGCCGAGATCGCGGCCCGTGCGAGCGATGTTGGCCGGCTCCCACAGGGCCGATTCGATCAGCACGTCGGTCGTGTTCTCGTCGCAGCCCGAGTGCTCGCCGCCCATGATGCCGGCGATGGATTCCACGCCCTTCTCGTCGGCGATCACGCAGACCTCCGGCGTGAGCGCATATTCGCGCTCGTCGAGGGCCAGCACCGTCTCGCCCTCACGCGCGCGGCGGACGGTGAGGTTGCCTGCAACCTTTGCCGCGTCGAAGACGTGCAGCGGCCGGCCACGGTCGAAGGTGATGTAGTTGGTGATGTCCACCAGCGCGTTGATCGGGCGCAGGCCGATGGCCATCAGGCGCTGCTGCATCCATTTGGGTGATGGGCCGTTCCTTACGCCGACGACCCGCCGCAGGGCAAAGCCGTGGCAAAGGTCGGGCGCCTCGATCTGCACCTTGACGGGACACGCGCCGCTGCCTTCCACCGGCGTCACGGCACCGCTCTTCAACGTGCCCAGTCCCGCCGCGGCAAGGTCGCGCGCGATGCCGTAGACGCCCGTGCAGTCGGGGCGGTTCGGCGTCAGGCCGATTTCGATCACCGGATCGTCGAGCCTCGCCCAATGCGCGAAGGGCTCACCCACGGGCGCATCCTCGGGCAGATCGATGATGCCGGTATGCTCGTCAGAAAGCTGGAGCTCGCGTTCGGAGCACATCATGCCGCGACTTTCCACGCCGCGGATCTTGCCCACGGAAAGCGTCGTGTCGATACCCGGAATGTAGGTGCCCGGCGCAGCGAAGGCGCCGATCAACCCGGCGCGCGCGTTGGGCGCGCCGCAGACCACCTGCACCGGCGCGCCGGAGCCGGCATCCACCGTCAGCACCTTGAGCCGGTCGGCGTCGGGATGCTGTTCCGCCGTCAGCACCCTGGCGATCACGAAGGGCTTCAGCGCCGCCTTGTCATCGACGGACTCCACCTCGAGCCCGATCATGGTGAGGGTTTCCACGATCTGGTCGAGCGTCGCTTCGGTCTCGAGATGGTCCTTGAGCCAGGAGAGTGTGAATTTCATCGCAATCGTTCCTCAGGAATTCCGGTCAGCGCTTGACGCTAAAGCGCTCGAAGCGCGGCAGATCGTCTTTGATATGCAGGAAGGGCAGGCGTTCGCTTTCGAAGGCATGCAGCGTCGGCGCGAAAAGCTCGGGCTCGTCCATCACGCCGAGATAGACGTAGATCTGGCCCGGCAATTCTGCGTCCCGATAATCCAGCGGGCTGCCGCAACGGCCGCAAAAGCCGCGCTCGGCCGATCCGGAACGGAAAGCGCAGCGCGCCTCGCCTTCGAAGGCGAGAGCCTCTCGCGCAAAGCCCACGAATGCCGTGACCGGCGCGCCGGTTGCCTTGCGACAGTCTTCGCAGTGGCAATAGGAGCGCCAGATCGGCTCGGCGCGCGCGGTGAGCCGAACCGCCCCGCAGCGGCAACCGCCCTCGTACATCAAGAACTCAACCCTCCGAACAATGTCGGCAGGTCGAGCGGGCGGAAACCGTAGTGCTGGAGCCAGCGCACATCGGCGTCGAAGAAGGCGCGCAGGTCCGGCATGCCGTATTTCAGCATGGCAATGCGGTCGATGCCCATGCCCCAGGCGAAGCCCTGGTATTCGTCGGGGTCGAGCCCGCCATGGCGCAGCACGTTGGGATGCACCATGCCGCAGCCGAGGATCTCCAGCCAGTCGTCGCCCTGGCCGAAGCGGATCTCGCCGGGGGTCGAGCGGTCGCATTGAATGTCGACCTCCAGGCTCGGCTCCGTGAAGGGGAAGAAGCTCGGCCGGAAGCGCATGTTGAGCTGCGGCACCTCGAAATAGGCCTTGCAGAACTCGGTCAGCACCCACTTCATGTTGGCGACGTTGGCCGTCCTGTCGATCACCAGCCCTTCGAGCTGGTGGAACATGGGCGTGTGGGTGGCGTCCGAATCCGCCCGGTAGGTCTTGCCGGGAATGACAATGCGGATTGGCGGCTTCTGTGCCTCCATGGTGCGGATCTGCACGGGCGAGGTATGGGTGCGCAAAAGCTTGCGCTCGCCTTTCCCGTCCGGCTCGAAGAAGAAGGTGTCGTGCATCTCGCGGGCGGGATGGCCCTCGGGGAAATTGAGCGCAGTGAAGTTGTAATAGTCCGTCTCGATGTCCGGCCCCTCGGCGATCGCGAAGCCTAGATCGCCGAAGATGGCGGTGATCTCGTCGATGACCTGGGTGATGGGATGGATGCGCCCGCGCTCCGCCGGCGGGCGGGGGACGGGGAGGGTCACGTCCACCTTCTCCCGCTCCAGCTTCGCTGCAAGCGCGGCTTCGTGCAGTTCCGCCCGGCGGACGGCAAGCGCGTCCGCGACACGGTTCTTCAGGCCGTTGATCGCCGGCCCCATGACCTGCCGCTCTTCCGGCGACATTGCGCCCAGCGTCTTCAGCTTCTCCGAGATGGTGCCCTTCTTGCCCAGGGCGGCGACGCGCACGGCCTCGAGCGCCTGCTCGTCGCGCGCGGCCGCGATCTCCTCCCGTATCGCCTTTTCGAGCTGATCCAGATCGTCCATCGTGCTTCCTTTGCCGGGTCCGGCCACTTCGGCACCGCCCGTATCCACGTCGCCTCCGTCCTGCATCGTCCTGCCTTTACGTCCGTTTCGACCACGAAAAAACCCGCGCCAGCCCTGCCAGCGCGGGTTCCCGAAAAAAACTCTTCCTGCTTCGGGAGCGCTGGCTAGCCGACAGCGCTCTCAAAAGCGTTGGGTGTGGTGTTCTTGAGATACTCGAGCGCCGTCTTGGCCTGGCCCACCACCGCTGCGAATGCCTGCGGCTCGTGCACGGCCATGTCGGCCAGCACCTTGCGGTCGATCTCGATGCCCGCCTTGTTGAGCCCGTCGATGAGGCGACCGTAGGTCAGCCCATGCTCGCGCGCGGCGGCGTTGATGCGCTGGATCCACAGCGCCCGGAAATTGCGCTTGCGGTTCTTGCGGTCGCGATAGGCATATTGCAGCGACTTCTCGACCGCCTGCTTGGCGATGCGGATCGTGTTCTTGCGACGGCCATAGAAACCCTTTGCGGACTTCAGGACCTTCTTGTGCTTGGCGTGGGCGGCAACGCCCCTCTTCACACGTGCCATGGCATGATCTCCTTAAACTGTTCCGGGTCCGTCTCAGCGGCTGTAGGGCATGAACTGCTTCACGATCTTCGTATCGGGATCGGAAAGCACCATCGTGCCCCGCGCGTTGCGGATGAACTTGTTGGAACGCTTGATCATGCCGTGGCGCTTGCCGGCGGCCTGCACCTTCACCTTGCCGGTGGCGGTCACCTTGAACCGCTTCTTGACAGCGGACTTGGTCTTCATCTTGGGCATTTTGCTTCTCCGTATGTGCGCCAGGGGCGCTTGTTCTTTTCCGGGCGAATGCCCGAAGCATTACGAACCGCCACGGCATGCCCTGCCGGACGGTTCATGAAACGCGGCCTTATAGCGACGGCGCTCATAAAGCGCAACCGTCTTTAGACGAGGCGCACCAGGACCGGTAGAGCGCCGCTTTCCTGAAGCCACTCGATTCCCTCGAAAACGGGAATGGCAGCGAGAAAAACCAGCCCGTCGAAGAGCGTCGCGTAGAGCCGCGACGGGTCCACCGTAACGAGTCCGGCGCCCTCGTAGCCGGAAAAGCGCGGCACGAAGCGCGGCACGCGGGCGCGATAGGCATCATAGGCCGACCCGAAGGTCGCCTCCAAGAACCCTTCCTCGCGCCGGATCACGACAAGGAATGCCAGGGTTGTCACCATCCCGAAAAGGAGGGCGACAGTGACACTGCCCGTCTGCGCGCCCACGCCGGTGGCACCGATCGCCGAAAAAACATAAAGGGGGTTGCGCGTCAGCGAATAGGGACCACGCGCAACGATCTCCGTGTTCTTTCGGCCGCCGATATAAAGCGTGCACCAGAGCCGCCCGAGGATCGCGATGGCGATCAGCATCAGGCCCGTGATCTCCACTGTTTCGTGCAAGGCGCCACCGGGCGGCGGCGCACTGCAGAAAAGCAGGAAGGCGCCCGCGGCGACCAGCATCAGCAGAATGGCCAACCGCCGCGTTCGCTGGAACCGGTCCAGCGAACGGCTCGGCAGGGGACGAACGCCTTCGCTTTCCATGTTCTAACGCGGCGCCAGGACCATCATCATCTGCCGGCCTTCCAGCTTCGGCTCGGCCTCGACCTTGGCGATCGGTTCGACCTCCTCGCGCACGCGGTTGAGAAGCTGCATGCCAAGCTCGAGATGCGCCATTTCGCGGCCACGGAAGCGCAAGGTCAGCTTCACCTTGTCGCCTTCCTCGAAAAACCGGCGCACGGCCTTCATCTTCGTCTCATAATCATGAGTGTCGATGTTGGGCCGCATCTTGATTTCCTTGATCTCGACGGTCTTCTGCTTCTTGCGGGCCTCCGCGGCCTTCTTCTGGCTCTGGTACTTCAGCTTGCCGAGATCGGTGATCTTGCAGACGGGCGGGTCGGCATTGGGCGAAACCTCGACAAGGTCCAGGCCGGCATCTTCCGCCGTGCGCAGGGCCTCGTCGGTTGCCACGATGCCTCGGTTGTTTCCCTCGTCGTCGATGAGCTGCACCCGGGGAACCCGGATCTCGCGATTGGCGCGGGGGCCTTCCTTTACCGGAGGCGGCGCTTTGAACGGTCTGCGAATGGTCGTTGTCTCCTCAAGTCGTTGACGGAACGGATCATGCCCGCATCGGCGAGCCGCGGCTATGTGCGGTTTGCGGGCTTGCTGTCAATAACACAATCACGCAAAAGAATCACGCCGGAAGCGCAAGCGCCCCCCTTTCGCCGCGGCGAACCGGATGACACAACATGGCCGCCTGCAGGAGAAAGCGATGAGCCACAGCGAGCCGATCCACTTCGATGTCGACGGAACTAAGATCGCCGTGCGCCGGAGACAAGGGCGCACACCGGGAGTGATGTGGCTGGGCGGCTATCTCTCCGACATGCGCGGCACCAAGGCCGAGGCGCTGGACGCATGGGGGCGCGAGATCGGCATTGCGGTGACGCGGCACGACTATTCCGGCCACGGGGAATCGGGCGGCGCCTTCAAAGACGGCACCATCTCCCGCTGGCTGGCGGAAAGCCTTGCCGTCTTCCGCCGCTTCACCGAAGGCAAGCAGGTGCTCGTCGGCTCTTCCATGGGCGCGTGGATCGCCCTGCGCCTGATCCAGGAACTGCAGAAGGCCGGCGAGGGGGCACGCGTGGGCGGGCTTCTCCTTCTGGCGCCGGCACCCGACTTCACCATCGACCTGGTGGAGCCGGGGCTCAGCGCCGAGCAGCGCAAGGTGCTTCAATCCCAAGGCTATATCGAGGAGCCGTCGGAATATTCGCCGGAGCCGACGGTCTATACAAGGGCGCTGCTCGAAGACGGGCGCGAGAACCGCGTCCTCGAAGGCATCATCGAGACGCACTGCCCGGTCCATATCCTGCAGGGCATGGCCGATCCGGACGTGCCCTACAGCCACGCCATGCGCCTGGTGGAGCACTTGCCGGCCGACGACGTCACCCTGTCGCTCATCCGCGACGGCGACCATCGCCTCTCGCGTCCGCAGGACATCGGGCTGATGCTGCGGGTGGCCGCCGCGCTCGTGGAGCGGGCGGGCTGAGGCGCCGCATTCCGCCGCATCTTTTGGCGCGGCAAATCTTGAATCGCCATCAAGCACTCCCCATCTCGCTCAATGCGGCCGCAGCCCCTGTTCCAACGATGAGGACCTGGTGACGATGACCAATTCTGCACTGATCCGCCCGGCCTGGACGCCGGCGACGATTGCCCTGATGGTGATCGGTTTCTGGCTCTTCTGGCCGCTCGGCCTTGCCATGCTCGCCTACATCCTGTGGGGCGACAGGCTCGGCGACTTCAAGCACGAGGTCAACCGCGCGACCGACGGCATGTTTTCCAACTGCCGCAGGGCCGCCCGCACCCAAGTGCGCACGGGCAACGTGGCCTTCGACGACTGGCGCGAGAAGGAGCTGGAGCGCCTGGCCGAAGAGCGCCGTAAGCTTGAAGCCATGCGCGAGGAGTTCGATGAGTATGTGCGCGAACTGCGCCGCGCGCGCGACCGCGAGGAGTTCGACCGCTTCATGAACGAGCGCAAGGCCGGACGCGGTCCGGAGGCGCCCACCAGCGAAGGCTGAGAACGCGGCATTCTCAGGTCTCCCGATCGCCTCCTGCTACATGCGGCGCCCCCTTGCGGGCGCCGTTTCCTTTCCGGACGCGCGATTTCAGGCGCATGCGGACGGGCGAATCATCTATGCTGCACCGATGCCGTCCAGCTTCCTCAAGACCGCCCGCCTGAGAACGAGCGCGCCGCCCGTAGAGCGAACCCACCGGGTGGCCGGCCGTGAACTGCCGCTGCGCATCGTCGAGAACGCCCGCGCGCGACGCATGACGCTGCGCATTGCGCCGGGGGGTGCGGGCCTGCGGGTCACCGTACCTCCGGGGTTGCCGGCGCGAGAGATCGACCACTTTCTCTCCCGCCACGAAGGCTGGCTCGAAGAGCGGCTGAGAAAGCTGCCGGAGCGGCCGCTGGTGCGGCACGGCATCAAAATCCCGCTGCGCGGCGTGCCGCACCTCATCGTCCACGAGCCCGCCCTGCGCGGCACGGTCGAGGCCGTAACGCGTGATGGACAGCCGCTGCTCGTGGTGCGCGGGGCACGCGTACACCTGCCGCGCCGGGTGGCGGAATTCCTGAAGCGGGAGGCGAAGCGCGATATCGAGATGCTGGTGGCCCGGCATACGGCAAGCGTGGGCCGCCGCGCCAAGGCCATCCGCTACAAGGACACGACGAGCCGTTGGGGCTCCTGCACCTCAGACGGCACGCTCTCCTTCTCCTGGCGCATCATGATGGCCCCGCCCGCGGTCATAAATTACCTCGTCGCCCATGAGGTGGCGCATCTGAAGGAGATGAACCACGGTCCCCGGTTCTGGAAGCTGTGCAAGGAGCTGTGCCCCGACACGGAACGGTGCAAGGACTGGCTGAAGCGCAACGGGTCGGCCTTGCAGGCGATACAGTTCGGCTGAAAGCCGCTGCATCCTTCGACAGGCTCAGGATGAGGGCCGAAGGCAACGCACATACGTTGCCGCGCCTTTCACCTCGACTTCGCCGCTATTTCATGCCACTTCCCACCCTTATGGAACTCGACATCAAGATGTGCGGCCTGAAGACGGACGAGGCGGTGGATGCCGCGCTCGCAGGCGGTGCGCGCTATATCGGCTTCATCTTCTTTCCCAAAAGCCCGCGCAACGTGGTGGCTGAAACGGCCGCGCGGCTGCGGCGGGCGGCGGAAGGCAAGGCGCAGGCAGTCGCCGTGACGGTCGATGCCGATGACGAAGCGCTGGAGCACATCGTCAAAAGCATGCAGCCGGATATGCTGCAGCTTCACGGGAAGGAAAGTCCGCAACGCGTCCGCGCGCTGAAGGCGCGTTACGGCCTGCCGGTCATGAAGGCGATCCCCGTGCGCGAGGCCGCCGATCTCACCGCGATCGACGCCTATCGGGGCATCGCCGACCGGTTCCTGCTGGACGCCAAGCCGCCCGCGGGGGCGGAGCTTCCCGGCGGCAACGGAATTCCCTTCGACTGGTCCCTCCTGGCTTCCCTTGACGGCGAAGTGGATTACATGCTTTCCGGAGGCCTGAACGCTGCCAATATCGGCCAGGCGCTCTCGGCCTGTCAGCCGCGCGGCATCGACGTCTCCTCCGGCGTGGAAGGCGCGCCGGGCGAGAAGGATCCGGAACTGATACGTGCCTTCTTCCAGGCCGTGCACGCGGCACGGCCGGAGCGCGTCTAAGGAGGCGGCATGAACAAGCCCGCTCAACCAAACTCATTCCGCACCGGACCCGACGAGCAGGGGATGTTCGGCATCTTCGGCGGTCGTTTCGTCGCCGAAACGCTGATGCCGCTGATCCTGGAGCTGGAGCGCCACTGGAACGCGGCCAAGGACGACCCGGCCTTCAAGGCCGAGCTCGACCATCTGGGGGCGCATTACACGGGCCGGCCGTCGCCGCTTTATTTCGCCGAGCGGCTGACGGAGCATCTCGGCGGAGCAAAGATCTATTTCAAGCGCGATGAGCTGAACCATACGGGCAGCCACAAGATCAACAACTGCCTGGGCCAGATCCTGCTTGCGCAGCGCATGGGCAAGACGCGCATCATCGCCGAGACGGGCGCGGGCCAGCACGGCGTGGCGACGGCAACGGTGGCGGCACGCTTCGGCCTGCCCTGTGTGGTCTATATGGGTGCGACGGACGTCGAGCGGCAGGCGCCGAACGTCTTCCGCATGAAGCTCCTGGGCGCGGAGGTGAAGCCTGTCAGCGCCGGCCACGGCACGCTCAAGGACGCCATGAACGAGGCGCTGCGCGACTGGGTGACCAATGTCGAAGATACCTACTATCTCATCGGCACCGCCGCCGGCCCGCATCCCTATCCGGAGCTGGTGCGCGTTTTCCAGTCGGTGATCGGAGAAGAGGCGAAGGCGCAGCTTCTGGAAGCCGAGGGCAAGCTGCCGGACATGCTGGTGGCCGCCGTCGGCGGCGGATCGAACGCCATCGGCCTGTTCCATCCCTTTCTCGACGACAAGGAGGTCTCCATCGTCGGCGTGGAGGCGGGCGGCAGGGGGCTCGAGGGCGAGGAGCACTGCGCCTCGCTGACGGCCGGCAGGCCCGGCGTGCTGCACGGCAACCGCACCTATCTGCTGCAGAACGAAGACGGGCAGATCAAGGACGGGCATTCGATTTCGGCCGGGCTCGACTATCCGGGCATCGGGCCGGAGCACTCGTGGCTCAAGGAGTCGGGCCGGGTCGAATATGTGCCGATCATGGATACGGAGGCGCTGGAGGCGTTCCAGCTTCTCACCCGGCTCGAGGGCATCATCCCGGCGCTCGAACCCAGCCATGCGTTGGCCGAGGTCATCAAGCGCGCGCCGAAGATGCGCAAGGACCAGATCATCGTCATGAACCTGTGCGGGCGGGGGGACAAGGACATCTTCTCCGTCGCCAAGCATCTGAACATGGATATCTGACCATGACGATGCACTTCATCGATATCTGGGTGAACTGCCCCGACCGCGAGACGGCGGTGAAGATCGCCGAAGCCGTAATCGGCGACAAGCTCGCTGCCTGCGCCAACATCTTCGCGCCCATCCAGAGCCTCTATCGGTGGCAGGGCGTGGTGGAGCAGGGCGAAGAAGTGCCGCTGCTTTTGAAAACGCGGGCCGAGCATTTCGATGCCGTTTGCGCAGCGGTCAGGCCGCTGCACCCCTATGAGGTGCCGTCCATCACGGCGACGGCGATCACGGATGTCGACCAGGAATACGCCGACTGGCTGCGCAAGGAGACGAGGGAGCCGGCATGACCGCCACGCGCATCGACACGCTTTTTGCCCGGCTCAAGGCCGAGAACCGGCCGGCGCTGGTGACCTATTTCATGGGCGGCGACCCGGACTACGAGACCTCGCTTTCGGTGATGAAGGCACTGCCCGAGGCCGGCAGCGACATCATCGAGCTCGGCATGCCGTTCTCCGATCCGATGGCCGACGGCCCGGCGATCCAGGCGGCCGGCCTGCGCGCGCTCAAGGGCGGCCAGACGCTGGCCAAGACGCTTGAGATGGCGCGCAGCTTCCGCAAAGAGAACGACGGCACCCCGATCGTCATGATGGGCTACTACAACCCCATCTATATCTACGGGGTCGAGCGCTTCCTGACCGACGCCAGGCAGGCCGGTATCGACGGGCTGATCGTCGTCGACCTGCCGCCGGAGATGGACGAGGAGTTGTGCCTGCCCGCCCTTGACGCCGGCATCAACTTCATCCGACTGGCGACCCCGACCACCGACGACAGGCGCCTGCCGAAGGTGCTCGAGAACACGTCGGGTTTCGTCTATTACGTGTCGATGACGGGCATTACCGGATCGGCGTTGAGCGATACATCCAAGGTGAGCGCCGCCGTCAACCGGATCAAGGGACACACGGACCTGCCCGTCTGCGTCGGCTTCGGCGTGAAGACGGCGAACCAGGCGCGCGCCATCGGTGCGGCCGCCGACGGCGTGGTGGTGGGCACGGCGATCGTCAATGCGGTCGCCAATGTGCTCGGTCCCGACGGCAAGACCACTGCCGATCCGGCCGAGGCGGTGGCGACACTGGTGCGCGGCCTCGCCGACGGCGTGCGCGAGGCGCGCCTTGCGGCTGCCGGATAGGAAGCGCATCATCCGCGGCGAGCCTCGCGCGGAGCGGAAAAGGGAAAGGCTTGGGCCATGAACTGGATCACCAATTACGTGCGGCCGAAGATCAACTCCATGTTCGGTCGCCGCGAGATGCCGGAAAACCTCTGGATCAAGGATCCGGAGACCGGAGAAATGGTCTTCCACAAGGATCTGGAGGAGAACCAGTGGGTCATCCCCTCCTCCGGCCACCACATGAAGATCAAGGCCAGGGACCGGCTCAGGTTCTTCTTTGACGAGGGCGCCTACGAGACGCTGGAAAACCCCAAGGCGCCCACCGACCCGCTGAAGTTCCGCGACGAGCGGCGCTACAGCGACCGCCTGCGCGACGCCAGGGCAAAGACGGGCCTCGAGGACGCGGTGCTGAACGCCGTCGGACGCATCGAGGGCCTCGAGGTGCTGGCCACGGTCCAGGATTTCGCCTTCATCGGCGGCTCGCTCGGCATGGCGGCGGGCGAGGCCATCGTACGCGGCTTCGAGACCGCCGTGGAGCGGCGGCTGCCGCTGGTTCTGTTCGCGGCCTCCGGCGGCGCGCGTATGCAGGAAGGCATTTTTTCCCTGATGCAGCTTCCGCGCACCACGGTCGCCGTCGACCGTCTCAAGGAGGCCGGCCTGCCCTATATCGTCGTCCTCACCCATCCGACGACCGGCGGTGTGACGGCCTCCTACGCCATGCTGGGCGACGTGCATATCGCCGAACCGGGCGCGCTGATCGGCTTCGCCGGCCCGCGCGTCATCGAGCAGACGATCCGCGAGAAGCTGCCCGAGGGCTTTCAGCGTGCCGAGTACCTGATGGAACACGGCATGCTGGACATGGTCGTCTCAAGGCTGGAGATGAAGGAGACGGTCGCGCGGCTTCTGAAGATCCTGCTCAAGACACCCGCGGAGCTTACGCAAACCGAAGAAGCGGCGGAAGAGACTCCGGCCGAGGCCGAAGAGGAACCGGCCGAAAGCGAAGCGCAACAGGCATAAGCCAGTCGCCCTCTCCCGATCGAGGCCATTGATGACCGTGGAAACCGCCGAGCGCGCCATCGAGCGGCTCATGTCGCTCCACCCGAAGGGGTTCGACCTGTCGCTCGAGCGGATTGCCCGCCTGCTCGAGCGGCTCGGCAATCCCCATGAGCGGCTGCCGCCGGTGATCCACATCGCCGGCACCAACGGCAAGGGCTCGGCCGCCGCCTTCGCCCAGGCGCTCATCGAAGCATCCGGCAGAACCGTGCATGTGCACACCTCGCCGCATCTGGTACGCTGGCACGAGCGCTATCGGCTTGGGGCGGCGGGTGGCGGGCGCCTGGTAGAGGATGCCGTGCTGGCCGAGGCGGTGGAGCGCGTGGCCGAAGCCAATCGCGGCGAACAGGTGACCGTCTTCGAGATCCTGACGGCCGTCATGTTCGTGCTCTTTTCCGAGCACCCGGCGGATGCGGCGGTCGTCGAGGTGGGACTCGGCGGACGCTTCGACGCGACCAATGTCATTCCCCGTCCCGCCGTCAGTCTCATCATGCCGATCTCGCTCGACCATGAGGCCTATCTCGGCGACCGGGTGGAGCTGATCGCGGCCGAGAAGGCAGGCATCATCAAGCGCGGCGTCCCCGTCGTCGTCGGCCAGCAGGAATGGGACGCCGCGCGCGACGTGCTCATCGAGACGGCCGAGCGGCTCAACTGCCCGCTGCAGGCCTACGGGGAGAACTTCATCGCCGTCGAGGAAGGCGGCCGCATGGTCTATCAGGACGAGGGCGGTCTGTTTGACCTGCCGCTGCCGCGGCTGGCCGGCCGGCACCAGATCGCCAATGCCGCTGCGGCGATCGCCGCCGTCAAGACGGCGGGCTTTCCGGTCGCCGACCGGACGGCCGAGCGCGCCATGACGGCGGTCTCATGGCCAGGACGCCTGCAGGCCATGCCCGAGGGCCGGCTTTCGGCGCTGGCGCCTGAAGGCGCGGAGATCTGGATTGATGGCGGGCACAATCCGGGCGCGGGCGCCGTGATCGCCGAGGCGCTGGCGGAATCGGAGGAACGGCGGCCGCGCCCGCTTATCCTCATCGCCGGGATGCTGAGCACCAAGGACCAGACCGGCTATTTCCATGCCTTCCAGGGGATGGCGCGGCATGTCTACACGGTTCCGGTGAGAAGCAGCGAGGCGGGCGTGCCCAACAGCGAACTGGCCGCCCGCGCCGGCGAGGCCGGATTGTCCGCGGAACCGGTCAACTCGGTCGCCAATGCGTTGAAGCTGCTTGCCGATACCTGGGAAGGCGAGACACCGCCCCGGATCCTGATCGGCGGTTCGCTATACCTCGTCGGCGAGGTGCTTGCCGAAAACGGCACGCCGCCGGAGTAATACCAGCGCTCCCCGAACGCCGCCGACGGTAAAAGGCAAAATTCCGAACCGCAGCAACAAAAAGGCCCGGCGTCAGCCGGGCCTTTTGTCTGAAGTTCATGGAAACGGGACGGCGTCTTACGCGACCGCGCCGCCGATCCAGGCCGAAAGGGCCGTCTTGGGTGCGGCGCCCACTTTCATGTCGGCCACTTCACCGTCCTTGAAGATCATCAATGTCGGAATCGAGCGCACGCCATACTGTGCGGCGAGCTCCGGATTCTCGTCGATGTTGAGCTTGGCGACCTTGATCTTGCCGTTCATCTCGGCGGAGATTTCCTCGAGCGCGGGGGCGATCATCTTGCACGGTCCGCACCATTCCGCCCAGAAGTCCACCACCACGGGTTCGCTTGCCTGCAGCACATCGGACTGGAAGTTGTTGTTGTCGACAGTGACGGTGGCCATCAGCCTCTCCTTGAGAAAACAAGAGTCGCTCCGGGATGTGGGAAGCGGCGTATAAGAGTTCAAGCGCCCTTTTCTCACGCTCTCGTGAGCCGGGCAAGGGCGGTCGCCAGCGCCTCGTCCGGCACGGGGAGAAGGCGCGGTGCCTCGGTGAAGAGCAGGGCGGCCTCGACGGCCTTGCCGGGATAGAGCGGCTTCAACAGCTCCGCGTAAAGGGCGAGCTGAGCGACATAGGGCAGCGGCGCTTCGGAAAGGGTGGCGGGGGCGGGGCGGTTGGTCTTGTAGTCGACGATCAGGACGCGATCCTCCGTCACCGCCAGCCGATCCACCTTGCCGGCGACCGCGCGACGCACGCCGCCGACAGTCAGCTCGCCCATGACGGAAACCTCGGCGCGCGAGGCGGGCGCGAAAAGGGGCGCAAAACGGGATTCGTTCAGGATCGCCAGCACAGAGCGGCAGGCGCTTTCCGCCTCGCCTTCCGGCCACCCGGCGGCGATGCGCGCCAGATAGCGGCGCGCGGCGGTCTCGCGCGCGTGTGCCGGCACCTCCGGCAGGACCTGAAGCAGCCGGTGGACCGCATTGCCGCGCTCGAGGGCAAGGGCGGGTACCGCCGCCGCCAGGACCGGCGAACGGGACGAGGCAGCCGCCTCGTAGCCGCCGTCGATCAGGGCCGCCGCGCCCGAAGGCGACAGGGGCCGTGGAAGCGCCGGGGGCGGGGGAAGCGGCTGCGCCAGCCCTGCCGGCAGCGGTGCCACCTCGGCTTCTGCCGCGCCGTCGGACTGGACCGGCGCGGTCTCCGTGAGCGGTGTGACCCGGAAACGCAGAACCGGTGCGCAAGCCTCCGGCGTGTCGCGCTCCTCTGTTCCGGGCGCGGCGGCGAAAGCCTCGCGCACCAACGTATGCCACGTATCGGGCGCGCGCCGCGCGCCGTGATAGCCGCAGACGATGAGACGATCTTCGGCACGCGTCATGCCCACGTAGAGCAGGCGCCGGTACTCCTCCTCGGCCTTGCGGCGCACCTCCGCCTCGAACTGGCGGGCGGCGGAATTGGCAAGGTCCTTGCCCTGACGCCAGAGATAGCCCGTTAACCGACGGCCGAGCCCTTTCATCGCGAAAGGCATCAGGCACGGCATATGATTGCTGCTGACCGGGGCGCTGCCGGGGTCGACCAGGAAGACCACCGGCGCCTCCAGACCCTTCGCCGCGTGAACGGTCATGATACGAATCTCGTCGCGCGACTGGTCCATCTCGCGCTTGACCTCGGGGGCCGCGCCTTCAAGGGTGGCCAGAAGCGCTTCCAGCCCGATCAGGCCCGTCTTCTCGCCGGCGAGACAAAAGGACAGGAATTCGTCCAGAATGTCGTGCGCCTCGTGCCCTAACCGGGCAACAAAACGGCCGCGCGCGCCCGGGCGCTCGGGCGTGCCGGCGAGAATCCCGGCATAGAACTCGTAGACGGGCTTGAAGGCGGCCTCGTTCTGCCAGGCCAGCAACGTGTCGAGAATTTCCTTCAGGCGCGCATCCTCGTGTGCCTTGCGCCGCATGGCGCCGAAGAGCGACATCCCGCCTTCGCGGGGCCAGGCAAGCCGGAATAGCGCATCTTCGTTCAACCCGAAGAGAGGGCTTTTCAGGATCGCGGCAAGCGACAGATCGTCATTCGACTGCAGGAGAAAACGGCCGAGCGCCATCAGATCCTTAACGGCGATGTGACCGGTGAGCCGCAAGCGGTCAGCGCCGGCGACCGATATCTGCCGGTTTTTCAGGCTGCGCGACAGGGCATGCACGAAGCGGTCGCGCTTGCGCACCAGCACCATGACGTCGCCCGGGCGGAGGCGGCGCCCCTTGCCCTCGAGAACCTCGCCGCTCTTCAGCCAGCGCTCGATCTCGGCGGCGATCACCTCGGCCAGCCGGGCGGCCGGCGCGGAGGCGTGGTCGACGGCCTGGGTCCAGTCATCCGGCTCCTCCACCACCTGCGGGCTGAGCGGCGACCAGACCTCCACGTAACCCGGCGCGTTCTCGCGAATGGCCTTATGCTCGATCGGCTCGCGATAGAGCGTCAGGCCCTCGCGAACTTCCTCGCGCGCGAACACCAGATCGACGGCGCGCAGCACATCCTCGGTCGACCGGAAGGATCGTGTCAGCCGCACCTTCTCGAAGCGGCTGCCGCTCGCCGGGACGCGCTTTGCGAAGACGGTGCCGCTCTCGGCGAAGGCGGCAGGCTCCGCGCCCTGGAAGGAATAGATCGACTGCTTCTCGTCGCCGACGGCGAAGATGGTCCGCTCCACACCCTCGCGCGCACCTTCGCCAGCAAAGAATTCTTCCGCCAGCTGACGCACGATCTCCCATTGGTGGGGGCTCGTGTCCTGCGCCTCATCGATGAGGATATGGTCGATGCCGCGGTCGAGCTTGTACTGGACCCACGGGCCGACGTCCTGACGCGCCAGCAGACGCACGGTGCGCATGATGAGGTCGTTGAAATCGAGAAAGCCGCGGGCGCGCTTCAGGCGCTCGTAACGGGCGATCAGCGCATCAGCGATCGTCACCGCGGCTGCGGTGGCCTCCAGCATGCGCAGGAGCGCCAGCCGGTCGGCAATGCGGGAGAGAAAGGCGGCCGCTTCCAGATAGCGCTCATAGATGCCGGGCAGGCGATCCTTGAGCGCAGCCTTGAACGTCTTCTCGCCATAGAGCTCGCCGTCGGCCTTCAGGAAACCGTGCGCCAGAAGATCGAGGCGGCGCACCGGATCGGTTTCCGCGAAGGCGGCCGATGCATCGGGCACGATGTTCTTCAATACAAGGCTCGCCCCCGCCTCCTGCGCGGCGCTCACGAAATGATCGTATTCGACGGGCCCAAAGCCAGGCACCGGCCAGGCCTCGGCAGCGAGGCTTTGCGCGGTCTCGCCTTCGCCGAAGCCGAATTCGGCCAGGAGGGCGGGCAGCGGCGTGTTCCCGTCGGTCGCGCCGTCGATGAAGAGGCGCAGGCCCTCGCGCCGGGCGACGATCTCGCCGAGCAGGGCCTGCAGGCCGCTTTCGCCGCCACGCTCCAGCACCTGCGCGAAGGCTTCGGCCAGCGGACCGTCGCGTTCGGCGGCGATGCTGGTAAGCAAGTCGCGCCGCGCTTCGGCGAAAAGCGCTTCCTCCATCTGTGCATCGAGCAGTTCGAAATGGCCGGCAATATTCGCCTCGAGCGGGAACTGATGCAGGATCGCCTCGCAGAAGGCGTGGATCGTCTGGATCTTCAAGCCGCCCGGCGTCTCGAGCGCGCGGGCGAAAAGCCGGCGCGCGCGGCGCAGCTTCTCCGCGCCCGGCCGGCGCCCTTCGAGTGCTACGATCTCGCCGGCCAGGGCCTCGTCGGGCAGGAGGCTCCACTTCGCCAGGATATCGAAGACGCGGTTGGCCATGTTGGCGGCGGCGGCGCGCGTATAGGTGAGGCAGAGGATCTTGGCGGGGTCGGTTCCCTTGAGCAGGAGGCGGATGACGCGGCTCGCCAGCACATGGGTCTTGCCCGAGCCGGCATTGGCGGACACCCAGGCCGAAAGCGCGGGATCGGAAGCGAGCGCCTGGGTTTCCGCGGTATCCTCGGGGATGCGCAGGCGCTTGTTCATTCGCCGTCCCCCGCACCCGCATCGCCGCCCGCCGACCACTCCAGAACGCGGGCCAGATGGTCGTAATCGCCTTCCGTGTCACCTTCCTTGAACGGCAGAGCACGGGAAAGATAGCCGGCGTCCGGCGACTGGTAGTGGGCGAGCAGCTTTTGGAGCCGCTCCCACGCCTCTTCGGCGAGCGCGCTTCCCGACTTCTCGCTGTCCCTGATCTTCAGGATGGATTCGGGCTCCACCGTGCCGTTTGCGCGCAGGCGCACATAGCAAAGATCCGCAGGTGGCGGATTGCCCAGCTCAGCGAAGGCGCCGCGGGCGAGAAGGGCGGCCTCCAGCGCGAGCTGCGGCGCCAGCAGACGGTGCGCCTGCGGCTTGGAGGGCAGGGCGCCTGTCTTGTAGTCGATGATGTCTGCGGTGCCATCGCGCCGCAGGTCGATGCGGTCGGCCCGGCCGGAAAGCGTATTGCCCGTCGCGCCGACGGCAATTGGCGCGGCACGGATTTCGGCATGGCGGGTGGCGATACCTTCCGCCCGCGCCCGCTCCCAAGCGATGACGCCATGGGCCGTGCGCTCGAATCGCGGCCACCAGACCGCCTCGACGTCCGAGGGAAGGCCGGTCTCGGCGAAGACCGCTCGGCCGGCCTGAAGGAGCCGTTCGAGCGCATCGGGGGCGCGAGGATCGGCCTGCAACCGGGTGAATTCCTGCAGGATATCGTGGAAGAGGCTGCCGCGCTCGGCCGCGCCGGGGTCGCGGATGAACGGCTCCAGCGGCGCAAGGCCGAGAATGCGCTTTGCATAGACCGCGTAGGGATCGCGCCGCAGCAACTCGATCTCGGTGACGGAGAAGTGCACGGGCCGTGCCTCGAGCGGCGGCTTCGGGCAGGGGCGGGGGGCGAAATTCTGGTCCGCCACCGCTTCCAGCGCGCGCGCCCAGCCGACGAAGCGCCGTCCGCGCTGGCGCATGGCGTCGGCCTCGGCCGGTCCGGCGCAGGCGACGAGCCTCTGCAGCCAGCGCGAGGCGACGGCGGGCGCATCCCCGGTGCGGGCGGAACGGGAGAGCACGATTTCCGGCGCGCCCATGGCCATCATGAAGTCATGGGCGGCAAGCCCGATGCGCCGTTCCGGCGGCTCCAGCGCAAGCTCGGCCTTCATCAGGCGTGACATGAAACGGTCAGACGGCGGCACCTGCGGCCAGGTGCCCTCGTTGAGCCCGCCGAGCACCAGCGTGTCCACGTTCTGCAGCCGTGCTTCGAGCGTGCCCCAGATCGCCACGCGATGGTCCGCGCCGGGGGCCGGTTTGACCACCTGTCCGGCAATGAGTGCGTCGAAGACGTCCGGCCATTCCACGAGATCGATTGCAAGATCCGTCCGTGTTTCGACCAGATCGCGCAGAAAGCGGGCGAGCGCCTCGCCGCTTTCACCATCGTAGAGCAGCGTCAGCGCGCCCTCGGCATCGCGGGCCAGCGCCTCAAGCGCCTCGACGGATGCACGGGCGACGGCGCCGAGCGTGGCCGCGCGGTCCCCGCGCAAGGCGGAAAGCGGTGCGAGCGCCGCGTGAAGCGCCGACAGGACTTGTCGCGTGGCCCGCAAATCCTCTTCGCCGAGCCGGCCGAACCAGTTGGGCCTGCGCCGCGATCCGACCAGCGCCGCGTAGCGCTGCTCGAAGAGATCGGCGAGGGCCATGACGTCCGGCCGGCCGGTACCGCCGCGCAGGGCGACAAGTTCGATGATCTCCGCGCCGGCGCGGACCTGCATCCGCGGGAGACCGAGCTGCATGTACGGATGTTTCAGGAGGCCGATGATGGCGACGGGCTCCTCGGGGCGGCAGACCGCCTGCAACATTAGCCGCATCAAGGTGACGGGCACGCTGTCGGCAAGCGGCGTGCCGCCGGAATCGTCGGCATGGAGGTCGAAGCGGCGCAACTCCGCCGCCACACGGCGGGCGAGTGCCCGGTCCGGGGTGACCAGCGCCGCCGTGGCGCCTTCACGGGCGACGGCGTGGCGCAGGGCAACGGCAATGGCGGAAGCCTCCTCGCGCTCGTTCGCCGCTTCGATGAGGCTGGACCCCGCGAGTGCGCCTTCGGCCAGCGCACGGTCCACGGCCTCTCTGCCGCCGGCCCAGAGATCGGTGGTTTCCGCCGGGCGCAAGGCTTCGCTGATCAGCCGGCGCCGGGCAGCAAGGGCGGGCCCGGGCGTAGCGATTTCCGCCACGTCCGGGCGCTCGATATCAAGGGCGGTGACCAGCTTCTTCAGGCCGAACTGCGGATGGCCGCAGGCGGACGGCTCCTCGCTGGCGCCGACGGCCCGCCACGACTCCTCGTCGAGGGAGAGATCGAGCCCGGGCAGGACGACGGCGCCGTTTTCGAGGCGTGCGATGGTACGCAGGAGCTCGGCGGTGGCGGGAATGGAGCCCGTGGAGCCGGCGGCGATCACCGGGCCGCTGCCGGGATTGCCCTTGAGCCTCTCCGCCTCCGCCGCCAGCATGGCGTTGCGGTGGGCGGCAGGGTTCGAGCGGTCGTGCGCTGCCAGAACATCGGGCCAGATGCCGGTAACGATGTTCAGGAACTCGAGCGTGACCTGCCACCAGCCGGCGAGTTCACGCGGGACCAGTTCGGTCAGCTTGCGCCAGTCGGCATTTTCCGTCTCCACCTCATCCATGAGCGCGGCGAGGTCACGGGCAAGCCAGAGGCTGTCGCTCAGCGAGGCCGGCACGACCACGCCTTCTTCGAAGAGCGCCGCCACATGCGCCGGCACGCGCGCCTTCCAGGCCCGGACCAGCGGAGCGAGAAGGAGCGTGCGCTCGAGCGCGCCGATGGGGGGCGCATGGTCGAGAGCGGCCGCACCGCCTTCCCCCTCGATGTCCGCGCGTTCGGCCTCGAACTCACCCAGCGGGCGGATGGCGGGCAGGATGGTTGCGCGGCCGCCCAGACGATCCAGGAAAACGCTTCTCAACGCGCGCGCCGCACGGCGGGTGGGCAGATAGATGGTGACGTCGGCCAGCGCCAGCGGATCGCCGTCATAGCGGAAGCCGGGCACCAGCCGGCCCGAAAGCAGCGCGTCGGCAAGGGCCGGCAGAAACGGCACGCCGGGCGGAATGGAAAAGACCTGCGGTGCGGTGCGCAAACCCGTCACGGCGCCCGGCCGAACCGCCGCAGCACCGCCTCGGCCGGGGCGATCGCCTCGGGCGTGCCGACGGTCAGCCAGTGGCCGTCGAGCGGCAGGCCGAAGAGGCGCCCGGCAGCAATGGCGCGATCGAAATAGCGGTTAAGGGAATGCGGCTCCGCCGGCGCCACTTCGAACAGCTGCGGACGGAGAATGCCGCTTCCTGCATAGATGAAGCCGTCGGCGCTTTCGTGCGCGCGCTTCAGCCGCCCATCCGCGTCCATCGTGAAATCCACTTTCCCGGTGTGTCCCGTGGCGGTTTTTGGATCCGCCAGCAGGAGGAGTATATCCATGCGGGCGGGGTCCCACGCAAGGGCAAGTCGCACCAGATTGGACGTGGAGCGGTCGATCCACAAGGTGTCGGCGTTGAGGACGAGAAAAGGGGCCGCCCCGAGCAGCGGCAGCGCCTTCACGATGCCGCCGCCCGAATCGAGCAGTCTCTCCCGCTCATCGGAAATCGTCACGTGCGGCCTTTTGCGGCCGGCAAGATGCGCCAGCATCAGCTCGGGCAGATGATGGATGTTGACCACGGCCTCGGCCACACCGGCACGTTCCAGCGCGTCGAGACCCCAGTCGACCAGCGGTTTTCCGCCCACCGGCACCAGCGGCTTGGGCACGGTTTCCGTCAGCGGGCGCATGCGCGTGCCGAGACCGGCTGAAAGCACCATCGCCTTTTCGGGGATCGGCACGCTCACGCTGTGTCTCCCTCCAAAAAGCCGATGCGCGCGATAGAAAGCGCTCAAATCGGCAAGCACGGGGTGGGCAAGCACCCGCTCGAGATAGGTGCGGATGCGCGGCAGGTGCCGCAGGTAGCCGGGCTTGCCGTCGCGCCGTGCGAGGCGGACGAAGGTGCCCAGAAGCTTGGTGTTGCGCTGGGCGGCGGCGATTGCATAGGCCTCGGCGAAGGCCTCGCGGTTGAAATCCGGCTTGCGCCGGGCGGCGCAATAGGCTTCGACGACCGCCTGTTCCAGGGAGGGCGGTATCGTGATGCGCGAATCCAGCGCCAGCGCCGCCACGTCATAGGCGGCGGGGCCGAAGACAGCGTCCTGGATGTCGATCAGGCCGAGCCTGTCGAGGCCCTTCTTCTTCTCCCGCCAGATGATGTTGGGCGAATGGAAGTCGCGCAGGACGAGGCTCTGCTCGCTGTGGTCGAGCCGGTCGAAGAGGGAGGACCACAAGCGCCTGAATTCCGTCAGCTCTGCCTTGCTTGCCGCGCGCCCCTTTACATGGGGCAGGTACCAGTCGACGAGCAACTCGGTTTCGATGGCGAGCGCGGCATGGTCATAGGGGGGTGGGGTGTGGTCGACACCTTCGGCGACCGGGAAGCTTTGCGGCCAGTCACGATCGTGGAGGGCGGCCAGGAGGCCGGCGGCCGCTTCGTAGCGCGCCTTCACGGGCGTGCCGTCGGCAGCCGGGAACTGTGTTTCGCCCAGATGCTCGATCAGAAGCAACCCGGCGTCGAGATCCTGAGCGTAGATGCGCGGTGCGGCGAAGCCGGCTTCACGCAGGCCGTTGGCCACGCCGACGAAGGCGGTCACGGACTGGGCGAGGCGGGCGATCCGGCTGTAGGGCAGACCGTCGCGGACGATCGGCTCGTCGTGCCTTTGCGGCGCGTCCATGAGAATGAGGCGTTCCCCCTTCCCGGGAGTTACGGTCTCGTAGGCGCGGATCGACGCATCGCCGAGCAGGAAGGTACGGCGGGCGCCGCCATATCCGCCGGCGTCGAGAAACCCGCGAATGGCGAGGGAGCGGGCGATGCGCGCGGCGGCATCGGCTGGTGCCTGGATCTCGGCTTCGCGGCCGCCGTCGTGCTCGCGCAGGAAAAGGTGGATCGCCCCGGCCAAGGCATCTGGCGCACGCTCGGGCCATTCCACCAGCGCCACGCCCCCCGCCGTGGCTTCGCCGAAGCCGAGTTCTTCCAGCTCCTCCGGGTCGGACAGGCGGTAGAGATCGAAATGGTGGACGGGGATGCGCAGATCATAGCTCTGCACGAGGGTGAAGGTGGGACTCGGCACCTCGAGCTGCGGATCACCGGCAATCGCCCGGAGAATGGCGCGCGCCAGCGCCGTCTTGCCCATGCCGAGGTCGCCGTGCAGCGCCACCACGTCGCCTGGCCGCAGCGCCGCGGCCAGGTCGTCGCCCAGGCGGTCCGTCGCCTGCTCGTCGGGCAGAAAGCGCAAAAAAGGCTGAGGCGCCGCCATCAATTCCGGTCTATTCCGCCGCTTCGCGGACACCTGTCGGGGCGAGCGGGAAACGGCATGTGACGGCGGTGCCGCGCCCCTCGCCGGTGTCGATCTCCACCGTGCCACCATGCAGCTCCACGAAGCTCTTGACGATGGACAGCCCGAGCCCGGCCCCGCGCCGGCGCCCGCCATTGCTGCGTGGCTCGAAGCGGCGGAAAATGGTCTGCAGCACCTCCGGCGACATGCCGGGCCCGTTGTCGTGCACCCTGAAGGCGACGGCCTCGCCGGCCTCCGTGACGGTGAGCGATACCCTGCCTCCCTCCGGCGCATAATTCGCGGCATTGCTCAGCAGATTGTAGAGGACCTGCCGGATGCGGTTTTCATCGGCGTGGAAAGCGGCGGGCGCAGCGTCGAGATCGAGGTCCAGGGTGATGCCGTGCTCGCGCAGACGGTCGGAGACGAGGTCGGCCGCCGCCTCCACCGTGGGCCGGATCGGCACTTCCGCGAACTCCAGCTCCATGATGCCGGCATCGACGGTGGCCAGATCGAGGATATCGTTGACGACCGTCAGGAGGAGCGATGAGGACGAGCCGATATGATCCACATATTCGCGCTGGCGCTTGCCGAGCGGCCCGGTGGTCTCGAGCGCCAGAAGCTCGGTAAAGCCGATGATGTTGGTGAGCGGCGAGCGCAGCTCGTAGGAGACGTGCTGGACGAAATCGTTCTTCAGCTTGTCGGCCTTTTCCAGCGCCTCGTTCTTCTCCTTCAGCGCGCGCTCGACATTGACGCTGTCGGTGACGTCGACGAAGGTCATCATGACCTGCCCGTTCGGCAGGTGGATGATGGCGTAGCTCAGGATCGTGCCGTTGACGAGTTCGGTGCGGCCGTGGCTGTCGCGCCGCTCGTCGTCGAAGCCGGTCGCCGCAGCAACGAAGTCGCTCCAGGGACTGGGGGCGGCCACCGCGTCGCAGGCCGCCTTCAAGAGCGAGATGTGGACGTCCCCGTCGATCAGTTTCTCGGGAAGCTCCCACAGCCTGCGGAAAGCGGGATTCGACAGGCGCAGGCGGCCATCGGGACCGAAGACGGCGACCCCTTCGGCGAGATTGTCCAGGGTCTCGCTCTGCACCTGGACGACGGCGTTGTAGCGCGATTCCAAGTCGAACTTTTCCGTCAGGTTCTCGAAAACCCAGGTGACGCCGCCCTTGGGCTGCGGGTTGGCGATGACGCGTATCGTGCGGCCGTCGGGCAGATGCCACCAGTGCTCCTCCGGCTCAACGGCGCGATAGGCGGAAAGGAGCTGCTCCTTCCAGCGGCGCCATTCCGGCTGTTCGGCCAGCTTGCCGTCGCTGCGCAGCCGGTCGAGCACGAGCGCGTTCTCCGGGCCGCCGTCGAGAAAGCCGGGTTCCAGATCCCACAATTTCTGGAAAGCCTGGTTGAAGAACTTCAGCTTCTGGTGCTCGTCGAAGATGGCAACGGCCGTGGTGAGTTGGTCCAGCGTGTCGGCGTGGCTGCGCACGGTGCGCTCGAACTCGCGCTTGAGCGCGTCCGCCTCGCTCGTATCCACCGCAATCCCGGCGCTGCCCTTGCCGGTGGCGAAATCGGTCACCGTGTAGACGCATCGGTCGCCGCCCACCACCGTCGAGACGGAATCACGATAGACCCCGTCATGCCGGTGATGCTCTTGAAGCGCGGTCCGCACCGGGGTGGGCAGGAGATCGCGGACCTCGCGGACCGCCTGCTCCGGATCGGCCTCGACCGCCCGCGCATAGGCCGCGTTCACCCATTTCAGCCGGCCCTCCTCGTCGCGCAGCCAGAAGGGCATGTCGAGGGCGTTGACGAGGCCCAGCAGATTGGCGTGATCTTCCTTCAGGCGTTCATGGGCGAGCTTGAGTCTGGCGTGCTCGGCCTGCGCGGCGGAAAGCGACGAGAAGCGAATGACCGCGTGCAGGGCGGACTTGCGGCCCTGCACCTCGAGCAGAATCCCGGCGCGCGTCTCGGCCACGAGGTCGAACCCCTCCCCCCTGTCCCGCAGCGCCTCGGCGGCACGATCAAGCGCGGAAGCGGATTTCGGCATCAGCCAGCGGCCGAAGGCGAGAAAGGTGCTGCGCTCGCGGGGCGCGCCGCTGTCGATCGGCAGCTCGCCGACGACGGAAGGACGGCCGCCGTCTCCCGGCCACACGACGATGCGCTGGTCACGGAGATTGAGAAGCGCCTCGGAGCGGGAGAGTGCGCCGGAGAGCTCGGCGATCCGGGTCCTGAGGTCGATATTTTCCGCCGAGATGCGGGCGCGCTGGCGAATGAGCCAGATCGCCGACAGAAGGGCTGCCCCCATGACGCCCGCGAAGCTGGCGAGCTGGATCACCTCCAGCGTGCCGACCGAGAGGCTGCCGCCGAGCGGCAGGCCGATCTCGTGCTCGGCCGCAGCGGCGCCGATAGCTGTCGCCGCCAGAGCGACCGCCGGCAACGGCGCGCGGGCAAGCCGCGCGGACAAGCGATCCCGTCTTTTCCTACGGGCCTGAGGCCCCGAAATCCCGCCGGAAAGCGGGTTCAGCCCCGGCATGTCTTGTTCCTCTCCGCCGCATGATAATCAAGACCGCCCCGATCAGCGCCGTACACAAACAAATCGGCGCCTCGAATCACCGCACTGTACCCGGTCAGCGAATCCGGGTGAAGAAGGAAAGCGGCGCAAAAGAAATGCCGGGCTGAAAGTCAAGAGCCCGGCATCAATATCTTGTGGTACAGCGTGAAAAAATTAGTACCTGTAGTGATCCGGCTTGAACGGACCTTCCGGGCTGACGCCGATATAGGCGGCCTGCTCGGCCGAGAGCTGGGTCAGCTTCGCGCCGAGCTTGCCCAGATGCAGCCCCGCCACCTTTTCGTCGAGGTGCTTGGGAAGCACATAAACGCGGTTTTCGTACTGGCCGGCGCGGGCCCACAACTCGATCTGCGCCAGCACCTGGTTGGTGAAGGAAGCGGACATCACGAAGCTGGGATGGCCGGTGGCGTTTCCGAGGTTGAGCAGACGTCCTTCCGACAAGAGGATGATGCGCTTGCCGTCGGAAAACTCGATCTGGTCGACCTGCGGCTTGATGTTCGTCCATTTGAAATTGCGCAGGGCCGAGACCTGAATCTCGTTGTCGAAATGGCCGATATTGCCGAGGATCGCCATGTCCTTCATCCGGCGCATCTGGTCGAGGGAGACGACGTCCTTGTTTCCCGTGGCGGTGATGATGATGTCGGCCGTGGGCACGGCGTCCTCAAGTGTGACGACCTCGAAGCCGTCCATGGCCGCCTGCAGGGCGCAGATCGGATCGGCCTCCGTGACCTTGACGCGGGCGCCGGCGCCCGCAAGCGACTGCGCCGACCCCTTGCCGACATCACCGTAGCCGCAGACGATAGCCACCTTGCCGGCCATCATCACGTCGGTGGCGCGGCGGATGCCGTCCACCAGGGATTCCTTGCAGCCGTACTTGTTGTCGAATTTCGACTTGGTGACGGAATCGTTCACGTTGATCGCGGGGAAGGGCAGAAGACCCTTCTTCTGGAGCTGGTAGAGCCGGTTGACGCCGGTGGTGGTCTCTTCCGTGACACCGCGGATGGCGTCACGCTGGCGGGCGAAAAAGCCGGGCGTCGCGGCCATGCGTTTCTTGATCTGGGCGAAGAGCACCTCTTCCTCCTCGCTACCGGGATTGGACAGAACGTCCTCGCCGGCCTCGGCACGCGCGCCGAGCAGGATGTACATGGTGGCGTCGCCACCGTCGTCCAGAATCATGTTGGACGGTTCACCGTCCGGCCACTGAAAGACGCGGTCGGTATAGGTCCAGTACTCCTCCAGCGTCTCGCCCTTGACAGCGAAGACCGGGGTGCCGGTTTCGGCGATCGCCGCGGCGGCATGGTCCTGGGTGGAAAAGATGTTGCAGGAGGCCCAGCGCACCTCCGCGCCCAGCGCCTGCAGGGTCTCGATCAGCACAGCCGTCTGGATCGTCATGTGGAGCGAGCCGGAAATGCGCGCGCCCCTGAGGGGTTTGTCGGAACCGAATTCGGCGCGGCAGGCCATCAGGCCGGGCATCTCGGTTTCGGCAATCTCGATTTCCTTGCGGCCCCAGTCGGAAAGGGAAATGTCGGCCACGACGTAATCTTTGTCAGGCATCGGCTCAGCTCCAGCTCGGCATGGTTTTCAGCAGCGCACAAGCGGCGCGGTACCCGTATTTGCCTAGCAGATCGGGCCACGGGCGACAATCGAATAAAAATATAAAGAAATGTTTATGTGGCTATGTGAGTTGTAGGGTGAAGCCTCAGGTCTCCTCGCCGAAGCGGCTGGCGATCAGCTTTTCGAGTGCCGCCATCACGTCAGCCGCCTCGCGGCCGCGCGCGGTGACCGTGATGGTGCAGCCCGGGCTCGCGGCCAGCATCATCAGGCCCATGATCGAGGTGCCGCCCACCGAAATGCCGTCACGCTCGACCGTCACCCTGGCGTCATAGCCAGCAACGAGCTGCACGAACTTGGCGGAAGCGCGCGCGTGCAGGCCACGCTGATTGACGATGGAGAAGTTGCGGGTAATGACATCCTTCTCGGTGGATCCGCTCGGCGACACGCTCATTTGCCGTTGAGCACCTGGCTTGCCACGTTGATGTATTTGCGGCCGGCCGTCTGTGCCTCCTCGAGCGCAAGCGCCATATCGTTGCCGGACCGTACGCTGGACAGCTTGATCAGCATCGGCAGGTTCATGCCGGCGACCACTTCCACCCGTCCGGGATCCATGACCGAGATCGCCAGATTGGACGGCGTCCCGCCGAACATGTCTGTGAGGATGATCACGCCGGCACCGGTATCGGCGCTTGCGACGGCCTCCACGATGTCGCGCCGGCGCTGCTCCATGTCGTCCTCGGCGCCGATGGAGACGGTCTCCAGATTGTTCTGCGGGCCCACGACGTGCTCCACGGCATGGCGGAATTCCTCCGCCAGATGCCCATGGGTGACGAGAACAATGCCAATCATCGGATGGTCGCTCTCCCCCGGTGCCCCGTCGCGGATTCCCACGGGCTCGCCGACGCCCTGTCCATGCGCTTCGAGGCCGTCAATCTGTCACTCCGCCCACTGGCTTGCCAATTTCGGTACGCAAGATGCGCTATCTTTCGCCGGATATCCGGGATTCCGTCTGACTGCCTCACGGCAAAAGCGATATCTTGTCAACGGATAATGCGTTGACAAGCCCAAAATGGACATCATTTGACGGATTTTTGACGCAGCCTAGGCGAAGGGCGGCAACCCAAGGCGCGCCGCGACGGCCAGAACCGCGCCCTGGAGATCGCGCTCGGCAAGTTTCAGGCAGGGTAGGGGAACACCCGCCAGGACGACTTGCATATGTTCGTCCACGCGGGGTGCGACCGCGGCCGGCACCAGCTGGACCACCAGGTCGATCACGGCGCAATTCTCGTGCGCGATGGGGGCGGGACCGAAGCCTCGGGCCTCGGCGAGACCGCCGATCGTTTCCGCCGCGCGACCGACGAGGCGCCCGTTTTCGGCCGACAGGAAAAGCTGGTCGTCACCGACCATTCGCGCAAAGAACCCGCAGGCCGCGCCATGACGAAGGAGGGCGAGCGCCAACGCCGTCTTGCCGGCACCGGACGGCCCTGTGACGAAGACGCCGGTTTCGCCGACGACGACCAGGCTGCCGTGGTGGTTGTTTCCGGCCACGGCTCTCAGTCCTCGGCAGGCAGCGTGATGACGAAGCGGGCGCCGCGTATCTCCCCCGGCTTGGCCCCGGGGATATTCTCTGCAGTCAGCGTTCCGCCATGGGCTTCGATGATCTGCCGGCTGATGGAGAGACCGAGGCCGGAGTTCTGACCGAAGGCCTCGCCCGAGGGGCGATCGGTGTAGAAGCGCTCGAAGATGCGTTCGATGTTCTCGGCGCGAATACCCGGTCCGTTGTCCTCGACCGTCAAGAGAATGCGTCGGGCGCTGCGCGAGAGGGTGAGGGTGATGCGACCGTCCTCGCTGGACACGAAGGAACGGGCGTTCTCGATGAGGTTGGTGATCACCTGGCCGAGCCGCAGGTCGTGCCCTGCCGCGGTGAACTTCCGTCCCGGAGCGCCCTCGACTTCGAAACGGATGTCCACCGGCTTCTTCTTGCCCCCGATATCGCGGGTGGCGGCCACCAGGTCGCCGACGAACTGCTTGAGATCGATGGGCTCGGCGTCCTCGCGCACGAGCTCGGCGTCGAGACGCGACGCGTCCGAGATATCCGTGATCAGCCGGTCGAGCCGGCGCACGTCGTGCTGAATGATCTCCAGCAGCCGTTCGCGCGAGCGCTCGTCCTTCGCCAGAGGCAGCGTCTCCACCGCGCTGCCGAGCGAGGTGAGCGGGTTCTTCAATTCATGCGCGACATCGGCGGCGAAGCTCTCGATGGCGTCCATCCGGGCATAAAGCGCCTTGGTCATGTCGCGCAGCGCGATCGACAGATTGCCGATCTCGTCCTGACGATGGGAAAAGTCGGGAATCTCCTCCCTCTTGCGCACGCCGCGGCGTACGCGGATCGCCGCCGCCGACAGGCGACGCAGCGGATTGGCAATGGTCGAGGCCAGAAGGAGCGACAGGACCGCCGTGACCAGCGCGGCGACGCCGAAGACGCGCAGGATGGCAAGCCGTTCCTCGGCGAGAATGCGGTCGACGTCTCCCTGCGTGGAAAGCTGAAGAACGCCCAGCACCGCCCGGAAACGCTGGATGGGCACAGCGACCGAAATGATGTGCTCGCCCTGCTCGCTGCGCCGCACCAGGGCTCTCGGCACGCCGTCCGTCAGTGCGGTCATCACCTCCTCATAGGCGACACCGCTACCGCCGGGCTGCTCCTTGTCGAGCGGGTACTCGTTGCGCTGGAACAGCACCTTGAAGCGGGCCTTGAGCCAGTCGAGAAATCCGGTCTCCTCCTCTTCCACCGCCGGCAGGTTGTAGCGCAGGATCTGTCCCCGCGAATAGAGCGTGCGCGAATCGAGCAGCAGGTTCGCGTCACGGTCGTAAATGCGCGCGCGCGTCTTGGCCGGCGAGATCACCCGGCGCAAAAGCGGGGCGACGATCTCCGGATTGATCGGGAAATCGAGGTTCTCGAGCTGCTCGGTCCGCGGTGGCAGACTTTCGCCCGCCTGCAACTCCAGCAGCTTGTCGGGATCGATGAGGATCGAATCCGTTTCGACCGTGGCCGAGCTGGCAACAGCGCCGGCGATGATGCTGCCCTGCGTCCGGAGGCTTTCGATCTGGGCGTCGATGAGGGCTTCACGGAACTGGTTGATGTAGAGGATGCCGACGACCAGAACGCCGATGGCGCCGAAATTGAGGATGAGGATGCGGCGGGTCAGGCTGGAGAACATGTAATGGCCCAGCATCCGCCTGACCGGCACGGCCAGACGGCTCAGCAGCCAGGAGGAAGAGCGCTCTGCCCTTTCCGCCGTCGCGGAGCTTCTCTTTTCCCGTGCCTCCATGACCTCCAGCGACAATCGTTAGGCTTCCCGGAAACGGTATCCGACACCGTAAAGGGTTTCGATCATATCGAAAGTGCCGTCGACGGACTTGAACTTCTTGCGCAGCCGCTTGATGTGGCTGTCGATGGTTCTGTCGTCGACATAGACCTGCTCGTCATAGGCCGAGTCCATCAGTGCGTCACGGCTTTTCACCACGCCGGGGCGCTGCGCCAAGGCATGCAGGATGAGAAATTCGGTGACGGTCAGCGTGACGGGCTCGCCCCGCCAGGTGCAGGTGTGGCGTTCCTGGTCCATGACGAGATGGCCGCGCTCCAGGGAACGTGACTGCTTGTCGGCGACCTTCGCCGTGGCCTCGCGCGCGCTCGCGCGGCGCAGGACGGCCCGTACCCGCTCCACCAGAAGCCTCTGCGAAAAGGGTTTGCGGACGAAATCGTCCGCGCCCATCTTGAGCCCGAAGAGCTCGTCGATCTCGTCGTCCTTCGAAGTGAGGAAGATCACGGGAATGTCGCTCTTCTGCCGGAGCCGGCGCAAGAGCTCCATCCCATCCATGCGCGGCATCTTGATGTCCAGTATTGCGAGCGAGGGCGGGCGGGCGCTCAGCCCCTCCAGCGCCGAAGCTCCGTCGGTATAGGTCTCCACGCGGTAGCCCTCCGATTCCAGCGCGATCGAGACCGACGTCAGAATATTGCGGTCGTCATCAACGAGCGCGATTGTTGCCATGTCGTGCGGCTCCCTCGTCATGCGGGTGTCCCTTCCTGCTGCAATCGTGCGCAGATGCAGGACAAATTGGGTACAAAATGTGGCACATTCTGCGGGCAGAGTCACTTCACCGCCCGGCCTGCGACAGTTTGTGCACGCGCTACGTGAAATCCCGGCGGCAGGTAGGACGGGGGACAGGTGAATTGAACCCCTATAACCGATTTAAATCGCGCTTAAAATCTTTAAATCGATTAATGATTTGAAATCGCTGCGCTTTTCTGGTTGAGACAATCTTCGCCTGCCGGAGGGGTTTTGCCCGGTTTGCTGGCGGCGGAGGATCAACGCAAATCTGGTAGCGAAACATGGATGAGACCGGCCATCGCAATCCCGCCAGCGGGATCGAAAAAAGCAATCTGAAGACCAAGGGCACCGTCTTTTACAATCTCCCGACGCGGGATCTGTACGAGGAAGCGATCCGGCGCCGCGAGGCGCGGCTCACCGTGCACGGTGCCCTGGCGGCAGAAACCGGCCAGCACACCGGCCGTTCGCCCAAGGACCGATTCATCGTGCGCGATGCCGACACGGAAAACGTCGTGTGGTGGGACAACAACAAGGCGATCTCGCGCGCGCAATTCGACACGTTGTTCGAGGATTTCCGGCGCCATGCGGAAGGTCTCGACCTGTTCGTCCAGGACCTGATCGGCGGCGCGGACCGCGAGAACGCCCTGCCGACGCGCGTGATCACGGAATATGCGTGGCACTCGCTCTTCATCCGCACCATGCTCATCCGCCCGGAACAGGCGGAGCTGGCGGATTTCGTGCCGGAGATGACAGTCATCGATTTCCCCTCCTTCAAGGGCGATCCGGCGCGGCACGGCTGTCGCGGGGAGACGGTGATCGCCGTCGATCTGACGCGCAAGATCGTGCTCGTCGGCGGCTCCTCCTATGCGGGCGAGATGAAGAAGTCCGTCTTCACCACGCTCAACTATATCCTGCCGCCGCGCGGCGTGATGCCGATGCATTGCTCGGCCAATGTCGGTCCCGACGGCGACGCCGCCCTCTTCTTCGGCCTGTCGGGCACGGGCAAGACCACGCTTTCGGCCGATCCGGCGCGCACGCTTCTCGGCGACGACGAGCACGGCTGGGGGGCACACGGGGTCTTCAATTTCGAAGGCGGATGCTATGCCAAGACGATCCGCCTCTCCGAGGAGGCCGAGCCGGAGATCTATGCCACGACGCGGCGTTTCGGCACGCTCATGGAAAACGTCGTGCTCGATGCCGACGGGGTGCCGGACTTCGACGACGGCAGCCTGACGGAGAACGCGCGCTGCGCCTATCCGCTGGATTTCATCCCCAATGCCAGCGCGACAGGGCGGGCCGGCCATCCCAAGAACATCATCATGCTGACATGCGATGCCTTCGGCGTGATGCCGCCGATCGCGCGGCTTTCGCCGGCGCAGGCAATGTATCACTTCCTGTCCGGCTACACGGCCAAGGTGGCCGGGACGGAGAAGGGCGTGACGGAACCGGAAGCCACCTTCTCCACCTGTTTCGGCGCCCCCTTCATGCCGCGCCATCCCTCCATTTATGGCAATCTCCTGCGCGACCTGATCGCTGGACATGGGGTCAATTGCTGGCTGGTGAACACCGGCTGGACCGGCGGTGCCTTCGGCACGGGCGAGCGCATGCCCATCCAGGTGACGCGGAGGCTCCTGACAGCCGCCCTCAACGGTTCGCTGAACCAGGCCGAATTCCGCACCGACGAGCATTTCGGCTTCGCCGTGCCCGTCGCGGTGCCGGGGATCGACAGCGGCATTCTCGATCCGCGCGGCACCTGGCCGGACAAGGCCGCCTTCGATGCCCAGGCGGAACGGCTGATCGGGATGTTTATCGAGAACTTCGCGAAATTCGAATCGCACGTGGACACAGATGTCCTGAAGGCTTCGCCGCAGATGCGGCAAGCGGCCGAATAGGCTTGCCGCGCGGCACCATCCTGCCACATCCTGGTTCGGGCAACGGGCACGAACCAGGAAAGGGATAATGGCCGACGGCGACCTTCATATTCAGCCCGGCATCCTTGTCGCCGCAGACGAGCTGGAGGAGCAGTTCATCCGCGCCTCCGGCCCTGGCGGACAGAACGTCAACAAGGTGGCGACCGCGGTGCAGTTGCGCTTCGACGCCGCCAATGCGCGGCATCTGCCCGAGCGCGTGCGCGCGCGGGCGCTGAAGCTCGCCGGCAGCCGGGCGACGAAGGACGGTCAAATCGTCATCGAAGCCGCGCGCTTCAGAACACAGGAGCAGAACCGCGCCGACGCACGCGCGCGCCTCGCCGAGCTCCTGAGGCGGGCAGCGGAGCCGCCGCCCAAGCCGCGCAAGAAGACCAAGCCGTCCAAGGGCGCGGTCGAAAGGCGTTTGAAGGCGAAATCAGGGCGCGGACAGATCAAGAAGCTGCGCGGCAAGGTTTCGCCGGAATAGGCGCCTGAACCGGGTTGCCAAGCCTCAAGGCGCCCCTATGGTGACGGGAACGGCTTGCCCTGAAAACCGGATGACGACAGCGTTTCGGACGGTATTCATGAACACTCTGCCCAACGGCGTGCACCATATTCCCGGTGCCTTGGACCAGGATGCGCAGGAAGCGCTGCTCGAGGCGATCCGCGCCATGGTGTCCGAAGCGCCGCTCTTCGTCCCGACCATGCCGCGCACGGGCAAGCCGATGAGCGTGCGCATGACCAATTGCGGTCCGCTCGGCTGGCTGACTGACAAGGAAGGCGGCTATCGCTATCAGGCAACCCATCCCGAAACGGGACGGCCATGGCCCGCGATACCGCCTGCGCTGCTGGCCGTGTGGGAAAAGTTCGCCGGCTATCCGCATCCGCCGGAGGCCTGTCTCGTCAACTACTACGACCATACCGCAAAGATGGGCCTGCATCAGGACCGGGACGAGCGGGAATTCGCCGCACCCGTGGTTTCCGTATCGCTGGGCGATGCCTGCCTGTTCCGAGTTGGCGGCAGAAGCCGTTCAGGCAAGACGGTCTCCTTCCGGCTCGAAAGCGGCGATGTCGTCGTGCTCGGCGGGGAGGGACGGATGTCCTTTCATGGCGTGGACAGGATCTATCCGGGCTCCTCAACGCTGCTCAGGAACGGCGGCCGCATCAACCTGACGCTCCGGCGGGTCAATCCGCCCAACCCGGGGTGAGATCACGGGACCGGAGGCGCTTCACACTGCCGCCTCGTCCTCTGAAAATCTCGGTGGATCGAAGGCTTGCGCGGGATGACGGCAGAGAGGGCGCTACAGTTTCCTGAGCGCGACCTCTTCGACGAGATGGTTCGTGCCCTTGCGCAATATGAGATCGGCGCGCGGTCGGGTGGGCAGGATGTTCTCGCGCAGGTTCTTGAGGTTGATGTTGTGCCAGAGCTGCTCGGCGATCGCCTTGGCGGCGCTCGGCGCCAGCTTGGAATAGCGGTGGAAGAAGGACTTCGGATCGCGGAAGGCGGTGTCGCGCAGGCGCATGAAGCGCTCGACATACCAGTCGTGGACCAGATCTTCCGGCGCATCGATGTAGATGGAGAAATCGAAGAAGTCCGACACGAAGGGCACCGCCTTGCCGTCCTGCGGCAGGTCGCGGGTCTGCAGCACGTTGATGCCCTCGAAGATGAGGATGTCGGGCCGGTCGATGGTGACGAAATCGCCGGGAACCACGTCATAGGTGAGGTGCGAATAGACGGGCGCCCGCACATTGGGCAAGCTGGCTTTGATGCCGGACAGAAAGCGCAGGATGGCGCCGACGTCGTAGCTGTCGGGAAAGCCCTTGCGGTCCATCAGGCCTTCCTGGCGGAGGATCGCGTTCGGATAGAGAAAACCGTCGGTGGTGACCAGATCGACCTTGGGGCTCGACGGCCAGCGGGCCAGAAGCTCCTTCAGCACACGCGCGGTGGTGGACTTTCCAACCGCCACCGATCCGGCGATGCCGATGATGAACGGGGCCTTGACCGCATCGTTGGCATCGAAAAACACCTGCCTCTGGCGGAACAGAAGCTGCATCGCCTCGACATGGGCCGAAAGCAGCCGCGACATCGACAGGTAGATGCGGCGCACCTCCTCGAGGTCCACCGGGTCGTTCAGCGAGCGCAGCCGGCGCACCTCGTCTTCGGTCAGCGTGAGCGGGGTGTCGTGGCGAAACTGCGCCCACCGCTCTGCCGTGAAGATGCGGTATGGAGAGTAACGCTCGGTGGGAACAAGCTGGTCCATCAGCGAATTTTCCTGCGGTCCTGTCAGCGCTCCGACCCGGCGGAAGTGCCCCGTGCGGCTTTTTCGGCGACCCCTGAGCGACTGGTGCGCCGCTCGAGCTCGGCGACCACCTCGTCGAGCCGGACGCCGGCGATGTGGAGCACAACAAGCCAGTGATAGATAAGGTCCGCGCTTTCCGAGACGAGGGCATCGCGGTCGCCCGAGACGGCTGCGATGACCGCCTCCACGCCTTCCTCTCCGAGCTTCTGGGCGGCCTTCGGCATGCCGGCGGCGACCAGCCGCGCTGTCCAGGACTGCTCGTCGCCCGAATGGGCCCGCTCGGCGATGATGGTTTCGAGCCTGGAAAAATCAAACCCGCTCATCCGCGCCCCGCCTCCGCCTGATCGAGCCGCATGGGAATGCCCGCCGCGGCCATGTGCTTCTTTGCCTCACCGATCGTATAGGTTCCGAAATGGAAAATCGAGGCGGCGAGGACGGCCGCCGCACGCCCCTCCCGAATGCCGTCCACCAGATGATCGAGGTTTCCGACGCCGCCCGAGGCGATCACCGGCGCACGCACGGCGTCCGCCACGGCACGCGTGAGCGCCACATCGTAACCGGCCTTGGTGCCGTCGCGGTCCATCGAGGTGAGCAGAATTTCGCCCGCGCCCAGCGAGACCACACGCTCGGCGAAGGCCACAGCATCGATGCCGGTCGCGTTGCGCCCGCCGTGGGTGAAGATCTCCCAGCGCGCCGACGCGCCCTCGGCGGAGACGCGCTTGGCGTCGATGGCGACGACGATGCACTGATCGCCGAACTTGTCGGCGGCACGGGCGACGAACTCCGGATCCTTCACGGCGGCGGTGTTGATGGACACCTTGTCGGCGCCGGCCAAAAGCAGCTTGCGGATGTCGGAGACCTGGCGCACGCCGCCGCCGACCGTCAGCGGCATGAAGCACTGCTCGGCCGTGCGCGCGACCACGTCGAAAATGGTTTCCCGGTTCTCGTGGCTCGCCGTGATATCCAGGAAGCAGAGCTCGTCCGCCCCCGCCGCGTCATAGGCCTTCGCCGCCTCCACCGGATCGCCGGCGTCGACCAGATCGACGAAATTGACGCCCTTGACGACGCGGCCGTTATGCACGTCGAGGCAGGGGATGACGCGGGCCTTGAGGGTCATGCACGCGCCTCTTTGAGCATCTTGAGCGCCTCCCGCGCGTGGATCCGCCCGTCATAGAGCGCGCGGCCTGAGATGGCGCCTTTGAGCTTTGCCGCGTCGGGCCGCGTCATGCGTTCGATGTCGACCATGGAAGCAAGACCGCCGGAGGCGATGACGGGGATGGAGACCGCCTCGGCCAGCGCGATGGTCGCCTCCCAGTTGATGCCGGTCAGAACACCGTCGCGGTCGATATCGGTATAGATGATGGCTGCCACGCCCGCGCCCTCGAAACGCCTTGCGAGTTCGGTCGCCGACAGGTCGGATGTCTCGGCCCAACCCTCGACGGCCACCTTGCCGCCGCGCGCGTCGATGCCGACGGCGATCCGGCCGGGGAATTTCCGGCAGGCCTCGTACACCAGGGCGGGATCGCGCACGGCCACCGTGCCGAGGATGACGCGAGCCAGCCCCTTGTCGAGCCACGCTTCAATCTGGGCCAGCGAGCGGATGCCGCCGCCGAGCTGCACCGGGTTCTTCGTGGCGCGCAGGATCGCCTCCACGGCCACGCCGTTGCGGCTTTCCCCGGCAAAGGCGCCGTTCAGATCGACCACGTGCAGCCATTCGAAGCCTTCGTCCTCGAAAACCTTCGCCTGGGCGGCGGGATTGCGGTTGTAGACGGTGGCCTCGCTCATCTCGCCGAGCCTGAGCCGCACGCATTCGCCGTCTTTGAGGTCGATGGCGGGGAAGAGGATCATGGTTTCCACGTCAGGAAGTTCGCGATCAGCGCGAGGCCGAGCGCCTGGCTCTTTTCGGGATGGAACTGGGTGCCGGCGAGGTTGTCGCGGGCCACGGCGGCGGTAACCTCGCCGGCGTAGTCCGTCACCGCCAGGACATCCTCCGGGCGCTCGGCGGCGAGGTGGTAGGAGTGCACGAAATAGGCGTGCAAGCCCTTCTCCCCCGTCTGAATGCCGTCGAAGAGCGGGTGGGAATGTTTCACGTGAATCGTGTTCCAGCCGATCTGCGGGATCTTCAGCGCGGGGTCGGAGCGCTCCATTTCCTTCACGTCGCCGGCGATCCAGCCGAAGCCCTTCGTGACGGTCTTTTCCAGACCCCGCCCGGACATGAGCTGCATGCCCACACAAATGCCGAGGAACGGGCGCGCGTTGCGGATTGCGACCTCCTCGATGGCCTCCACCATGCCGGGCACCGCGTCCAGCCCGGCACGGCAATGCGCATAGGCGCCGACGCCCGGCAGGACGATGCGGTCGGCGGTGCGCACCCGATCGGCACTGTCGGTGAGGTCGATCTCGGCGGTCACGCCCGCTTCACGCGCGGCGCGCTCGAAAGCCTTGACGGCGGAGCGCAGATTGCCGGAACCGTAGTCTATGAGGGCAACGCGCATCGTCATGTCCTTCGCGGGTAGTCCAGAAGGCCGAAGGCGGGAGTGGCGGTCCTCGGCCGGGGCTTGCCGGCCACCGGTGCGAGCGGAACGGGGGGCGGGGCTGCGCGTTCGATGCGCGCTGCCGCTTCGGCCACATAGCGCGCCTCCGCCTCGTTGCGGTTTCCCGCCTCGACGAGGCCCCAGTCCACCCAGCCGCGCCTGCGCAGGGCGGCCGCGCGCAGCGCCTGCGCCTCGAGGCCGATGAGGAACGACAGGAGCAGCGAAAGGATCGGCGTGAGAACCGCGAAGCCGGGCTGCATACCGAGCGCGGCAATCGACAGGCTGAGGGCGAGCACGGCGAAAGCCTCCAGCCACATGCGATGGAACAGAAACCAGAGGAAGGGGACGATGAAGGCGAGCACGGCGAAGCCGTCGCGGATCAGAACCGCCTTTTCCGTTCGCTCCGAAGGCCCGATCCCGGGCTCGAGAACCATATAGCTCGCCATCTCAGTCCTCAGCCGCTCAATGTTCCCTTGGTGGACGGCACGACGCCGGACTGCCGGGGGTCGGCCGAAAGCGCCGCCCGAAGCACCCGCGCCACCGCCTTGAAGCAGGTTTCGGCGATATGGTGGCTGTTGGCGCCGTAGAGGTTCGTCACATGAAGCGTGATGCCGGCATTCTGGGCCAGGGCATGGAAGAACTCGCGCACGAGCTCGGTGTCGAAGGTACCGATCTTCGGCGCGGGGAAGGCAACCTGCCATACGAGGAACGGCCGGCCGGAGACGTCCACCGCCGCGCGCGTCAGCGTCTCGTCCATTGCCAGGTCGAGCGAGGCGTAGCGCACAATGCCGCGCCGCTCGCCAAGTGCTTTGGCGATCGCCTGGCCGATGGCGATGCCGCAATCCTCGACCGTGTGATGGTCGTCGACATGCAAGTCGCCGCTCGCCTTCACCGTCATATCGACGAGGGAATGGCGCGCGAGCTGCTCCAGCATATGGTCGAAAAAACCCACGCCGGTGGCGATTTCATAGCGGCCCTCGCCGTCGAGATCGACGGAAACCATTACATCCGTCTCGCCCGTCTTGCGGCTGACCTCCGCCCGGCGTTCTGTGCTGGCGGCCATGAATCTTTCCTTTGCACACCCAGAAGGTCCGCCTTCTACCAGCATGTTCCGTGGAATGCCAGACACTCGACCCGGCCCCTTCCGGGGCGCGTTTGCATTCTGGAACGAGGGACTTACATATGCCGTCTGACGGGCCCGCCGCTGCCGGGCGCACCGACGGAGTTTGCGATGAGCGAAGACAATTCCATGCATGCCACGACCATCGTCACCGTCCGCAAGGGCGGCAAGGTGGTGATTGCCGGTGACGGGCAGGTGAGCTTCGGCCAGACCGTGATGAAGGGCAATGCGCGCAAGGTGCGTCGCCTCGGCAAGGGCAACGTGATCGCCGGTTTCGCCGGCGCCACTGCGGATGCGTTTACGCTGCTGGAGCGGCTCGAGAACAAGCTGGAGCAATATCCGGAGCAACTCATGCGCGCCTGCGTCGAACTCGCCAAGGACTGGCGCACGGACCGCTATCTGCGCCGGCTGGAGGCGATGATGCTGGTGGCCGACCGGAACGTGACGCTGGCCCTGACCGGAAACGGCGACGTGCTGGAACCCGAACAGGGCGTCATGGCCATCGGCTCGGGCGGCAACTACGCGCTTGCCGCCGCGCGCGCGCTTCTCGACACGGACAAAAGCGCCGAGGAGATCGCCCGGCGCGCCATGGAGATCGCCGCCAGCATCTGCATCTACACCAACGACTCTATCATGGTCGAAACGCTTGATGCCGAATAGCCCGGGACAAATCGGCTTCACGCCCGTGGAACCGGGCCACTATCCCCTCTTGAGGCAGTGGCTGAGAGCGCCGCACGTGCGCGAATGGTGGGGCGAGGTCGAAGAGGAGCTGGGCTTCATCCGCGACATGGTGGAAGGGCGCGACACGACACGGCCTTTCCTCATCATGCTCGACGAGGAGCCGGTAGGCTATATCCAGTACTGGTTCGTCGGCCATCACCAGAACGACGCGTGGACCGAGAAAAATCCATGGCTGAAGACGCTGCCGGCGGATGCCGTCGGCGTCGACCTGACCATCGGCGAGGCGGCCTGGCTGTCCAGGGGAGTCGGTTCTGCGGCGCTGTCGGTTTTTGTCGCCAAACTCAGGAGAGACGGTTTCGACACCGTTATCATCGATCCCGACCGCGAAAACCTGCGCGCCGTCCGCGCCTATGAAAAGGCCGGCTTCAGACCCGTTCCCGAGCTTGAGGGGCGCACGGGGAAGGTCCTGATCATGCAACACCACGAATACGCAAACGAGACCCTGTCATGACCAACTTTTCCCCCCGCGAGATCGTCTCCGAGCTCGACCGCTACATTATCGGCCAGAAGGACGCCAAGCGCGCGGTGGCGATCGCGCTGAGAAACCGCTGGCGCCGGCAGCAGCTCGAAGAGGGGCTGCGCGAGGAAGTGATGCCGAAAAATATCCTGATGATCGGCCCCACCGGCGTCGGCAAGACGGAGATTTCACGCCGCCTCGCGAAGCTGGCGGGTGCGCCTTTCATGAAGGTGGAGGCGACTAAGTTCACCGAGGTCGGCTATGTCGGCCGCGACGTGGAGCAGATCATCCGCGACCTCGTCGAGGTCTCGATCGGGCTCACCCGCGAGAAGATGCGTGAGAACGTCAAGGCACGCGCGCATATGAACGCGGAGGAGCGGGTTCTGGAGGCGCTAGTGGGCAAAACGGCAAGCCCTGCCACGCGTGACAGCTTCCGCCAGAAGCTCCGGGCCGGCGAGATGGACGACAAGGAGATCGATATCGAGGTGGCAGACACCGGCGGCGGCATGGGCGGCTTCGAGATCCCCGGTATGCCGGGGGCCAACGTCGGTGTGCTGAACATCAACGACATGCTGCAGAAGGCCATGGGCGGCGGGCGCACCAAGACCGTCAAGACGACGGTCAAGGACTCCTACAAGCACCTGATCAACGACGAATCGGACAAGTTGCTCGACGAGGACGAGGTCGCACAGCGCGCTCTGGAATCGGCACAAAACGACGGCATCGTCTTCCTGGACGAGGTCGACAAGATCGCTACCCGCGAGGGCGGCACGGGGGCGGGCGTCTCGCGCGAAGGCGTGCAGCGCGATCTCCTGCCGCTGGTCGAGGGCACGACCGTGGCGACCAAATACGGGCCCGTGAAGACCGACCACATTCTCTTCATCGCCTCCGGCGCCTTCCATGTGTCGAAGCCTTCGGACCTTCTGCCCGAACTGCAGGGCCGCCTGCCCATCCGGGTCGAGCTCAGGGCCCTCGAGAAAGAGGATTTCCGCCGCATCCTGACGGAGACGGAGGCCAGCCTCATCAAGCAATATGTGGCTCTCATGCAGACGGAAGGTGTCGAGCTCGAATTCACCGACGACGCGATCGACCGGCTGGCGGCGATCGCCGTGGATCTCAACGCGAGCGTCGAGAACATCGGCGCGCGGCGGCTGCAGACGGTGATGGAGCGCGTCCTGGACGACATTTCCTACAACGCGCCCGACCGCTCCGGGGCGACGGTCCAGATCGATGCCGCCTATGTGGATGAAAATGTCGGGGATCTCGCCAAGAACACCGATCTGTCGCGCTTCATTCTGTGAGCTTACGGTCACATTCGGCAACAAAAGCACCGGCCGCATCGAATCTCCTCGACTCGCGCGGCCGCCTTCCATAGGTTGCATCCGGATTCTAAAAGCATAATCGTCGGGTTGGGCGGATGGCGCTGAGACACTGCATGGTCTTGGGCTTCTCCTTGAGCGTGGCAGCGTTCTCGGCAGAAGCGTTGGAGCTCGTTGCGGCTGGAAATCACGGTGCCGAGCAACCACCCGTCCCCGGAGCCTCGTCACGGCGCACCAGTGCGGGCGGGACCACGTTCGACGCCAAATATGCGAAGATCTATGGGCTCCTCGAAAGCGATGCCGCGCTCAGGACCAAGATCAGGAAGGCGGCGGCGCTGTTCGGCATCGCACCGATCCACGTCATTGGCGCGATCGTCGGCGAACACACCTACAACGTGGACGCCTACGACCACCTTCAGACCTATTATGTGAAGGCCGTTTCCTATCTGGAAAGCTCCTTTTCCTTCTCCCATGGCGGCGAAAGCCTGGCATCTTTCCTCGAACGTCCGCAATTCGATCTATGCGATGAGGAGGCAGGCAGCCATGAAGTGTGGAGCTGCCGCGAAGCGGTCTGGGACAAGGCCTTTCGCGGCAGGACCGTCGAGGGCAAGCGCTTCCCTGACGACCGCTTCAGCGCCGTCTTCTTTCAACCCTTCTATGCCGGCCAGACCTTCGGGATCGGGCAGTTGAATCCGCTGACGGCCCTTCAGGTGACGGATATGGTGCATGAGGTCACCGGGCTGGAAAAGCTCGATTACGGCGATGCGCAGCAGGTCTACCGCACTATCATGAATCCGGACATCACGCTCTACTATGTCGCCGCGACGCTCAAGAAAGCGATCGATGCCTATGCCGATATCGCGGGGTTCGACATCAGCAGCAATCCGGGGCTGACGGCGACGCTCTACAATGTCGGCAATCCGGAAACACGCGCTGCCCGGCTTGCCACGGAGAACCGGCTGCGCCGCAAGCAGGGCCGGGCACCGAAACTGCCCAAGGTGAACTATTACGGCTGGCTGGTGAACGACAAGCAGGAAGAGCTCGAGGCGCTTCTGGCCGATTCCTGATCGTGGCGGCCATTCGGCTTCACGGTTCTTCTCGGCGCCTATCGTTCAGGATCGCGGATAGCGTCTCGTAGAGCCGCGTAAGTTCCTTCTCGTCGAGATCGGCGATGTTTCGGGCAAGCAGATTGGCGATCGCCGTGGCCCTCTCCGGCAGGCCCGCGGTGTCGACGACAACGCGCGGATGGGACAGCTCCGCCAGGCGTTGCAGATCGTCCGCCTCATCCCAGATGACGTTGAAATAGCCGATTATCTTCTGGACCATGGCCCAGTTGGGCGGGCTTCGCCGGCCGTGCTCCAGCGCGGAGAGATAGGCCGGGGTGACGCCGAGCGCAGTGGCCATGTCCTTCTGACTGACGCCCTGCGCCTGTCGCAATTCGCGTACGCGCCTGGCAAAGGGCGTCATCGCCGCCCTCCCGCACGCCGCAGCCGGATATACAGCGCTCCGGAGCCCCCATGGCTTCGTGCCGCCTCCTCGTAGCCACCGACGATGGCGCGGAATGGCGGCGTCGAGAGCCACTCGGGCACCGCCCGGCGCAGAACCCCCCTGCCGCCACTCGAAGTGCCCTTGCCGGTGATGACCAGCACGTAGCGCCGCTCGGCCTCATAGGCGCGGCGCAGGAAGGAGAGCAGGAGCATGTGCGCCTCTTCCTGCGTGAGGCCGTGCAGGTCGACACGCCCTGCGATCTCCAGACGGCCGCGGGCGAGCTTTTCACGCGTCGGGGCATCGAGCTTGCGCGGGCGCGGCTTTTCCGGCGGGGCGGGGCGCGTTTGCGTGTCGAACAGCGACCCTGCCGGTGCGTCGTCCTGCTTCCGCGTCGCCGCGGGCGGAGACGGTACTTCCTCCTCCGCCGGGAGGGTCTTTCCCGGCAGCGGCGTCGCCGTGCGCGCCACGCGGCTCCAAAGCACGCGATCCTCCGCCGACAGGCGCTTGCGGCTCACTGCCCCCTCCCCTCCCGCATCAGCGCGCGCGGGAGCAGTGCATGAAACACGGCCTTGTGCCGGATAACGCCGGCGACCGAGCCGGCGGCACCGCCGGTGCCCATGAAGAGATCGCCGCGCGCCGGCCCCGTGATGGCCGAGCCCGTGTCCTGGGCGATCATCAGGCGGCGGTACGGCCGTCCGTCGACCGACAGATCGGGTGCATCGACGAAGAACGGCGTGGCGAAAGTGTGCAGAATGCGATCGACAGCCAGCGAGCGCCCTGCCTCGAGCTGCACCTTGGCTGCGGCGACGGGTCCGAGATCCGACTCTCCCGCAGGAGTTTCGCGGAAGAAGATATAGGATCTGTTGTGCCAGAGGATCTCGTCCACGCGGTGCGGATTACGGGCGAGCCATGCGCGGATCGCCTGCATGGTGACCCGCTCGCGCGGAATCTCGCCCAATTCGGCGAGCACGCCACCGATGCCGGTGAAGGGGTGGCCGGACTTGGCCGCGTAGGTGATGCGCCGGGTGGTCCCGTCCGTCATGGAAAGGCGGGCGGCACCCTGCACATGGATAAAGAAGGCATCCACCCGGTCGGCCAGCCAGCACAACTCGAGACCGCGGCCCGCGAGTGCGCCGCGATCGATCGCCTGGCGGTCGTGATAGGCAACGAGCCGCCCGCCGGCGCATCGGGCAAAGGCGAAGGAGGGGTCGAGGTCGCGCGGCAGGTCCTGTCCGTCGACGTCAACCAGATCGTCGGGCCGGCGGTAAAGCGGCACGGTGAAGCGCCCCTCACCCACCGGCGAAGCCTCGACCTCGGGCTCGTAATAGCCGGTGACGAAGCCTGCCGCCCCCTGTTCCGCCTCGATCCTAAAGGGGACGAAATGCCGCTCGAAGAAGCGGCGTGCCGTCTCTTCGGCAACCGCGCCCACTATCGCACGGGCATCAGCGAACGCCTCGGCGAATGCCTCCGCACGAACGCCCAGACGACCGGTGCGGTAGGGCCGCAGCGAGGCCTGAAAGGCACAGCGCCGGAATGTCGGGAAAGCGGCCGAAACCGTGTCGGTCGACCATCCCGGCAGATCGGAATAGGAGATGGGTCGGAATAGGGTCGACAGGCTCAAGGGGGCACCTCCCCTTGGCCGCGGGCCGGCCGCAAGGAGATCACTCCTCGGCTTCTGTGGCCACCAGCTTCCAGTTGGGGTCGCGGGCGCGGGTGTCGCGGGCGAAGGTCCAGACATCCTTCACCTCGGCCACGGTTTCCGGATCACCGTCAATGATGCTGCCGGCGCTGTCACGCGTGGCGGAAATCAACTCGCTGACGATGCGCATTGTAACGTGCGCTTCCGTGCCCTTCATCTCGGCGCCGACGATTGCAGCCTTGTCGATGCCCACGAAAGAGGATTCGATCTTCTCCGAGCGCTTCTCGCGCTCGTCGATGGCCGAGACGAACCCTTCATAGACGTCGCGCGACAGAAGGTTCTTGAGCGTGCGCCGGTCACCGTCGGCATATGCCATGACGATCATCTCGTAGGCCAGCTTCGCGCCCTCCACGAAGCCCGCGGGGTCGAAGGAGGGGTCGGCGTCCTTGATGGCGCGAAGGCCCTTGTTGAGCTCCGTGCCGGGCTCGGCGACGGCATCGATGGCGGTGTAGTTCTCCTCGTTCTCGGCGCCGCCCTTGCGTCGCGGCAGGGAGACCACATTGTCGGACTGGTCCGCCTTGCGCGACTCCGATTGGCGGGTGCGCCCGGCGGTGTAGGGGTCGAAGGGCGGGCGCTCGTTCCCCGTGCGGCGGCCGAGCACGTTGCGCAGCTGGAAGAAGATCACGACCGCCGCGACCAGGAAGAAAATCGTACCGAAATCGAAAAATTCCATTTTGCCCAGCCAAAGCCGCTTTGTCGTTGCGCCCGATATGCGGGGCGCCCTCGCCGGCGGCGGCCCAGTGCCGCCGCATTGATTGGCATATAGAACGCACACACTGATCATTCAAATGATCGCGGTGCGTTCCTATCTTACCGCATACGAGGTTTCACTCCTCTTCACGAAACGAGGTTAAACCAAAAAAGTGCCATTCTCCATAATTCCATTCCTGCTGCTTGCGATTCCCCTGCTCGAAATCGCGGTTTTCGTGCTGGTGGGTCAACAGATCGGTGTCCTGGCGACGCTGGGTCTGGTGCTGGCGACCGCCATCGGCGGATCCATTCTCCTGCGCGTCCAGGGGTTCGGGGTCATGGCACGGATTCGCAAGACGATGGACGAGGGCCGCATGCCGGGACGGGAACTGGTGCACGGCTTCATGATTCTGATCGCCGGTATTCTTCTCCTGACCCCCGGCTTCGTGACCGATACACTCGGATTCCTCTTGTTCATCCCCGCGCTGCGTGAAGCGGGGTGGGCGTTCCTGCGCAAGCGCATCGTGATCATCGGCGGCTCCAGGCCGCAGGGCGACCCGCGCCAGCGTCCGCAGGACCGGGTGATCGATCTCGATATGAGCGACTATTCCAGCACCGATCCCGATCAATCGCCGTGGCGGGGACCGGGCGGGCGAGGCGAATGACCCCCCGTGTGCTTGTCTTGCCATGAAGCCCGTGCTAGCAGCGCTGCGATAGTGGGACGCGCCGGACAGGCGCTTGAGTGACGAGGACGCAGGCGGATGGCTGAAAAACCGCAGGAAAACCCCCAGGCGAAGCAGGGTGAGGCGAAGGGCACGGACGGCAACGGCGCCCAGGCCAGCCTCAGCGTGCTGACCCAGTATATCAAGGATCTTTCCTTCGAGAGCCCCGGCGCGCCGCAATCACTACGCGCACGCGACAAGGCACCCGCGATCAACATCAACGTCAACGTCAACGCCAATCCGCTGGGTGGCACCGAGTATGACGTTGTTCTGACGCTGAACGCACGAGCCGAGGCCGACAATTCGGTTCTGTTCAATGTCGAGCTGGTCTACGGCGGGGTGTTCCGCATCCAGAACGTGCCCCAGGAACGCATGCTGCCCCTGCTCTTCATCGAGTGCCCGCGTCTTCTCTTCCCGTTCGCGCGGCAGGTGATCGCCGACGCGACGCGGGGCGGCGGGTTCCCGCCGCTCATGATCGATCCGATCGACTTCGCGCGCATGTTCCAGCAGCGCATCGCCGAGGAGCAGACAAAGAGCAAGGTGCAAGTGACCTGAACCTCTGTTCCCGGGATGAGGCGCACGAAGCCAGGCGGCTCAGCCTGGCTTTTCTTTGGGCGCAACCGGCTGGCGGCATGAAATGCGGACGGGTTGCGGTTGCCCCTTTGGGGACGGTCAGCCGATTTCACCCCGCTCTAAGCGCTTTCGGCCTGTTTTCCATCCTCGGACATGCCGTGTCCGGTCTTCAGCCAAAGTGCGTTTTCGCCGATTTCCGCGACCATCGCCGCGTGCGCCTGGCGCTCGGCGGGGCTGAGACGCGGTGCTAACGGGCGGACACGGCTGCCGAGTGTGACCGGACCGCCCGCTTGCCGTTCTCCCTCGGCAGGCTTGGCCGGCGCCACCTCAAGACCGAAGGTCGCCTGCTTGCCGCCGGCAAGCTCGATATAGACTTCCGCCAGGAGCTCGGCATCTAGAAGTGCGCCGTGCTTGGTGCGCCGCGAATTGTCGATCCCGTAACGGCGGCAGAGCGCATCCAGCGAGTTCGGTCCCATCGGATGCTTGCGGCGGGCAATGGCCAACGTGTCGACAACGCGCGCCGGGTCCACGAAAGGCTGTCCCAATCGGTCGAATTCGGCGTTGATAAAGCCTATGTCGAAATTGGCATTGTGGGCAATCAGCTTGGCATCCTCGATGAACGCCAGGAAATCCTCCAGAATCTCGGCGAATGTCGGCTTGTCGGCGAGATCCGCATCGGAGATGCCGTGAACGGCGTGGGCGTCGGGATGGACCGGGCGCCCTTCGGGATTGATGAACAGATGCAGCGTGCGGCCGGTGGGAAACCGGTTGTCCAGTTCCACGCAGCCAAGCTCGATGACGCGATCCTCGCGTGAGTCGAGGCCGGTCGTCTCCGTATCGAAAATGATCTCGCGCATCCGATTCGCTCCCCGCGGCAGGATGGACCAGAAGCCGTGGCTGGAGCAAGGCGGCTAAGAATGGTTGGTGTCAGCGCGCAGTCAGTTGTCCAACGATATCGCGCACGGCCAGGCGGGCTGCGTACATGCCGAGGCTGGTGTCGATAATGAAATCCGCACGCCTTCGCTTCTCTTCGTCGGGCACCTGGCGCTTCAGGATGGCGGCGAACTTCTCCTCCGTCATGCCGGGGCGGGACAGGACGCGTTCGCGCTGGACCTCATGCGGCGCGGTGACGACGACGATCTTGTCCACCCGGTTCTCTCCTCCCGTCTCGAAAAGGAGTGGGATGTCGAGGAGGACGAGCGGCGTGCCTTTTCTCCGATGGTCGGCGACGAAACGGTCGGCATCCCGGCGCACCATGGGATGGATGAGGTCTTCCAGGGCCTTCAGCGCATCGGGCTTACCGACCACGGCGCGCGTCAGCCGGGTACGGTCCACCGCGCCGTCGACCACGGTCCCCGGGAAAAGTTTCTCCACCACAGGCGCCGCTTCTCCGGCGTAGAGACGATGTACTGCCGCGTCGGAGTCATGCACCGGCACGCCTTCCTCGGCAAACATGCGCGCCGTCGTCGATTTGCCCATGCCGATCGAGCCGGTGAGGCCGAGGACGATCACGCCCCTGCTCCCAGATCGGCAACGACGATTTCGCGCAGGCGGGGTGTCACCTCGGGACGGACGCCGAACCAGCGCTCGAACCCGGGAACGGCCTGGTGCAGGAGCATGCCGAGGCCATCCACGGTTTTGAGCCCGCGTCTGGCCGCGGCGGCGAGGAGCGGTGTCCTCAGGGGCACATAGACGATGTCTGTCACCACGGCAGCGGACGGGAGCGGATCAAGATCGATCGACAACTCTCCGCCGCCTTTCATCCCGAGTGACGTGGTGTTGACCAGCAGCGTGGTATCGGCGAGCAGTTCCGGCAATGCCTCCCAGGGATGGGCGCTGATGCGACCGTCGCCTGCCGCCAGTTCCTGCGCGCGGGCCAGGGTGCGGTTGACGATGCGGATTTCGCCCATGTTCCGGCTTTTCAACGCATGCACGACCGCCCGGGCTGCGCCTCCGGCGCCGAGGACGGTGGCGGTTTTCTCCCTATCCCAGCCTGGAGCCGAAGCGTCGAGGTTTGCGGCGAAGCCGTAAGCGTCCGTATTGCCGCCGTAAAGCCGGCCGTCCTCGATCCAAAGCGTGTTCACCGCGCCGATCGCCTCGGCCGCCGCGTCATGCCGGTCGACCAGCCGGAAAGCGCTCTCCTTGTGCGGTATGGTCACATTCCCGCCCGCATAGAGGCCGCCCGCAAGGCCGCCGATGAACGCTTCGAAGTCCCCTGGCGCGACGTCGCGCGGCTCATAGCTGCCCTCGATGCCATGCTCCTTCAGCCAATTTCCGTGGATGAGCGGCGAGCGCGAGTGGGCGACGGGATGGCCGCAGACGAAGGCGCGCAGTTTGTCAGCCATCGATCACCCCCAGCACGCGCAGCTTTTCCAGAAGCGGCAACAGGGGCACGCCGACAATGGTGAAGTAATCCCCGTCGATCTTTTCGAAGAGCTGGATTCCTTCACCCTCGATCTGGTAGGCGCCCACGCTCGTCAGCGCCTTTTCGCCGACGCGTGAGAGGTGGCGGCCGATGAAACCGGGGTCCAGCCGCCGCATCGTCATATGCGCGAGGGAAACGTGCCGCCACACGGCCCCTCCGCCGCGCGCCAGGACGACAGCGCTGTTGAGTTGGTGCGTTTGCCCGGAAAGTGCCAGGAGATGGCGGCGCGCGCCTTCCATATCCGCCGGCTTATGAAAGGTCCGGTCGCCGAGAGACAGGGTCTGGTCGCCGGCGACGACCCAGCGTTCCGGATGGCGTTCGGACACGTCCACGGCCTTGGCTTCGGCAAGCACCAGCGCGATGTCCTCGGCACTGGCGCCAGTCTCTTCGAGCGGTTTTTCCGCGGCCCGTTCGTCCACTTCCGGGGCGATCGCCTCGATGCGCAGGCCGGCATCTTCCAGAAGCCGCCTGCGGAAAGGGCTGGTCGAAGCGAGAATAATGGTTTCCGGCTCTCTCGGCATGGGTCTTCGCCTTTTCACCAGGGTTTGCCGCGTAACGCCAGAATGGCGGCTGCGGTTTCTTCGATCGAGCGGCGGGTGACGTCGATCACCGGCCAGCCGTGACGGCTGCACATCTGGCGCGCATAGGCCAGCTCGCGGGCGATGGTGGTGCGGTCGGCATAGGTGTCGAAGTCGCTGGCCGACGCCGCATTGGTCAGAAGCCGGTTCTGCCGCACCTGCGAGATCCGTTCGACCGAAGCCACCAGCCCGACCACCAGGGGGTGGTGTGCCTGTGCCACGCTGTCGGGCAGCGGCGCATCGAGGACAATCGGTACATTCGCGGTCTTGATCCCGCGGTTGGCCAGATAGATGCTGGTGGGCGTCTTCGAGGTTCGCGAGACACCGACGAGAACAATGTCAGCCTCGTTGACGTCGTGGGGCAGCTGGCCGTCGTCGTGCTCCATGGTGAAGTTGAGCGCGTCAATGCGGCGAAAGTATTCTGCATCGAGCACATGTTGCGCCCCGACCCGGCGCCCGGCGGGCGTGCCGAGATAGGACTGGAACACCGTGAGGACGGGCTCCAGCACCGAAACGCTGGGCAAACCCATCGCCGTGCAGCGCTCGTCGATCTGCCGCGCCAGGGTCTGGTCGACCATGGTGTAGAGAACAATGCCCGGCTCCTCGTCGATCTCGGCAAAGACCTTGGCGATCTGCTTCTCGGTGCGGACGAGCGGATAGATATGCTCGATCGCGCGGGCGTTCTTGTATTGCGACGCCGCGGCCCGCCCGGCGGCCAGAAGCGTTTCGCCCGTGGCGTCGGAGATCAGGTGCAGATGGAAGAAGCTCTGGGTTTTTTGCACACCGTGCGCTCCGGCTCTGTGGAGAGATGTTGATAGCGCGGTGCGTCGATGAAGGCGAGGCACCGCCGCGGGAAAAAGTCGCGCATCATCCACAATTCACGACGATGCGGAGATCGTTCTCGGCTTGTCGAAAACTTCGTGAAAAGAAGATGCCATTCACATGCGCGAGCGCCGGAACCTTTGAGAAGGACCCTTGCAAGTCCTTGAATAGGATTTCCATTTGACGACCATCCCCAGGTTTGTCCAGCATGTATCCGTGGCCTGCGCGGCAATATGCGCAGCCGCGGATGTGGGAGAGCCGTGGACAGATTTTAATCCACACTCCAAACAGACTCGTAGAATCAGAAGAATCCCCTTTATTGGATTCTTTATTTTTTGAATCTCCTGGAGGCCTCCGGCGTGACGGCACGGAATTTCATCGAGGCGGTAAACGGTCAGTCGGTCTTCCCACCGCCCATCTGGATGATGCGTCAGGCGGGACGCTATCTGCCGGAGTATCGTTCGATGCGGCAGAAGGCCGGCAGTTTCCTGGATCTGTGCTACAACCCCGATTTCGCGGTCGAGGTGACGCTTCAGCCCATCCGGCGTTTCGGATTCGACGCTGCCATCCTGTTCTCCGATATCCTGGTTGTGCCGCATGCGCTCGGCCGGGACCTGCGCTTTGAGGAAGGGGTGGGGCCGAGGATGGAACCGCTGGCTGAAGCCGAGATCGATGATCTGGCTCGGGAAGGGGGCGACTTTCACAACCGGCTGGCGCCCATCTACGAGACGGTGGGCAGGCTAAGAAGCACGTTGGATCCGGAAACGGCCCTGATCGGCTTCTGCGGTGCGCCCTGGACGGTGGCGACCTATATGATCGCCGGGCGCGGAACGCCGGATCAGGCGCCGGCACGGCTGTTCGGCTATTCGTCTCCGGAAGCCTTTGCGCGGCTGCTCGACGTCATTGCCGTGCGCTCGGCTGAATACCTGATCCGCCAGGCGGATGCCGGCGCCGATGCGCTGCAGATATTCGATTCCTGGGCGGGTGTGCTGGATGAGGAAAGCTTCCAGGCCTGGTGCGTGCGGCCTGTGGCGGAAATCGTCCGGCGGGTGCGCGCGCGCCATCCGCATGTGCCGATCATCGGCTTTCCGAAGGGCGCCGGCGTGTTCTACGGCGATTACCGCGTGGCAACCGGCGTGACGGTGCTGGGGCTGGACTGGACCGTGCCGCTCGGCCAGGCGCGCGCGTTGCAAAAACGGGGTGCCGTGCAGGGCAATCTCGATCCGATGCGCTTGTGTGCAGGGGGGCGGGCACTGGATGAGGGGGTCGATGCGATCCTGGAGGCGCTGGGCGGCGGGCCGCTGATTTTCAACCTCGGCCATGGCGTGACGCCGCAGACGCCGATCGCCCATGTGGAGAGAATGGTAAGCCGCGTGCGGGAGGCGAGCCGATGATGGCCGAGATTCAGAGCAGTGGTCGAAAAGCGGCGCTGCGCGCCATGGTCTCGCTGCTTGTCTTCGCGGTATCGGCGGTGCTTTTCTTCCTGTTCGTCGGCGAGGACTTTTACCAGTGGGTGAAGGCCTTCCACGTCATCGCCATCATCGCCTGGATGGCGGGTATGCTCTATCTGCCGCGGCTGTTCGTCTACCATACGAACGCACGGCCCGGTTCCACGGAGAGCGAGACGTTCAAGGTGATGGAGCGGCGTCTGCTGCGCGCCATCATCAACCCGGCCATGATCGCAACATGGGTATTGGGCCTGTGGCTGGCATGGCGGGGGTTCGGCTTTTCCGGCGGATGGCTGCACGCCAAGATCGCGGCGGTGATCGCTCTGTCGGCGCTGCACGGCTATTTCGCGCGGACGGTGCGGCTCTTTAGCGAGGACCGCAACATCAGGAGCACACGCCACTGGCGTATGGTTAACGAAGTGCCAACGCTGTTGATGATCGTGATCGTCATCCTGGTGATCGTGAAGCCGTTCTGACCAGGCCGACCGGCAAGCTTCCGGCGGCCCGATTTTTTCTCCGACGGGAATGAAAAGGCGCCTTGCTCTTTATCCGTCGGGGCGATAAAAGGACGGTTCCTTCCCTCCTCGTCCGGTGCCTTTTCTCCGACGATCCCGGACGCCGCCGGTGCCGCAGGCACCCCGGCCATTCTCCAGGCTTCCAAAATGCATTCAGAGTCCGCCACCATGCAGGAAATGAAGTTACAGGAGCTGAAGAGCAAGACGCCGACCGATCTGATCGCGTTTGCCGAATCGCTTGAGGTCGAGAACGCCAGCATCATGCGCAAGCAGGAGCTGATGTTCGCGATTTTGAAGAAGCTCTCGACGCAGGACATCGAGATCATCGGCGATGGTGTCGTGGAGGTTCTCCAGGACGGTTTCGGCTTTCTGCGCTCAGCCTCCGCCAACTATCTGCCGGGCCCGGACGATATCTACATCTCGCCGTCGCAGATCCGGCGTTTCTCGCTCAAGACGGGCGACACGGTGGAGGGGCCGATCCGCAGTCCGAAGGAGGGCGAGCGTTATTTCGCTCTTCTGAAGGTCAACTCGATCAATTTCGAGGATCCCGAGAAGATCCGGCACAAGATCCATTTCGACAATCTGACGCCGCTCTATCCGGACGAGCGGCTGCGGATGGAAGTGGAGAACCCGACCTCGAAGGACCTTTCCGCACGCGTGATCGATCTGGTCGCGCCACTCGGCAAGGGGCAACGCGGGCTCATCGTGGCGCCGCCGCGGACCGGTAAGACGGTGCTTCTGCAGAACATCGCCTATTCGATCACCACCAATCACCCCGAATGCTACCTGATCGTGCTTTTGATCGACGAGCGGCCGGAAGAGGTGACCGACATGCAGCGCTCGGTCAATGGCGAGGTGGTGTCCTCGACCTTCGACGAGCCCGCCTCGCGCCATGTGCAGGTCGCCGAAATGGTGATCGAGAAAGCCAAGCGCCTCGTTGAGCACGGGCGCGATGTCGTCATCCTGCTTGATTCGATCACCCGTCTCGGACGGGCCTATAACACTGTGGTGCCGTCTTCCGGCAAGGTGCTGACCGGCGGTGTCGACGCCAACGCCCTGCAGCGTCCGAAGCGCTTCTTCGGTGCCGCGCGCAATATCGAGGAAGGCGGCTCGCTGACGATCATCGCGACTGCGCTCATCGATACGGGCAGCCGCATGGACGAGGTGATCTTCGAGGAGTTCAAGGGAACGGGTAATTCCGAGATCGTGCTCGACCGCAAGGTGGCCGACAAGCGCATCTACCCGGCCATGGACATTCTGAAGTCCGGCACGCGCAAGGAGGACCTGCTCGTGCCGCGCCAGGACCTGCAGAAGATTTTCGTCCTACGCCGTATTCTGTCGCCGATGGGGACCACCGATGCAATCGAGTTCCTGAACGACAAACTCAGGCAGACCAAGAACAACGCAGAATTCTTCGACTCCATGAACACCTAAGGCGGAGAGGCGGGCTGGAGCATTTTGCAGCCAAGTGGAATCACTTGGCGTGGCACAAATGCGGCGAAAACAAACAGATAGAGCAGGCGAGCGAACGAATGTGAGCGCACCTGCTCTAGTCGCGCGCGGCGGCCCGCAGCGCCGCCTCAAGCGTACTCGTATCGCGCAACGGGGGCAGACAGCTCTGGCCGATGCACAGCCAGGCACCCGGGATCTGCCGATCAACGTTGATCCCGGCCATCCTTTCGGCAGCGGTCTCCCTTTCACCAAGAAGGATATCGACACGGCGCGGATCCGGGATTCGATTCGATACCGGAACGAAGCGCGGATGATCGCTGATGAGCAGCTTCATCGGCCGCTGGGCCAACGATGCCGTATGGACGATGCCGGCCTGGCCGTGCATCTGGCCCTGGGTCCGGTCGAGCGCGGCTTCGGCCGCCCGTACGGCTTTCTCGTAGGTCGCATGGTCGCCGGTGGCGGACGAAAGCTGCACCAGCGCACGGATGGTCTGAGCGGTTGCGGAGGGCACGGCTTCGTCGACATCCCCGCGGATACGCATCGGCAGGTCGTCATTGTCGGCCGCTGTCAGGAAATAGCCGGTGCCGGACCCGTCGGCATGCCATTCTTCGAGCTTATCCGCCCACTCGCGCGCCTGCTGCAGGAACACCTCGTCCTGCAAAGCGCCGTGGAGGCTGATGGCAGCCGAGATCATCGCGGCATAATCGCTGGCGAGCGCGGGAAAGAGCCGCTTGGCGGCTCTGATGCTGTGGGGCAGACGCCCCCCCTGCATCGATTCGCACACGAAATGGTAGGCGTTACGGGCAGCTTCAATCCATGCATCGTGCGCAAACTGCCGGCCGGCCGTCGCAAGTGCCTCGATGGCCAGCCCGTTCCAGTCGACGAGCACCTTGTCGTCGCGTCCCGGCCGCGGGCGCTTCTCCCGCGCTTCCCTGAGTTGGTCGAGCAGGTCTTTCAGCGGGTCTTCGTCGGATGGTGATTCCAGCGACGGCCGGTCCAGACGGTGCAGTATGGGATCGCCTTCCCAACCTTCCGGTTGGGAAAGACTGTAGGTGGCCAGAAGCCGTTCGGTTTCGGAACCGAGGACCGCTTCGATCTCGCTGCGGGTCCAGAGATAGAATTTTCCCTCCTCGCCTTCCGAATCCGCATCGAGGCTTGAGGCAAAGGCCCCACCTTCCACACGCATCTCGCGCAGCATCCAGGTCAGCGTCTCGTCAATGCGCTTCTTGAAAAGTGGGTCGCCGGTCTCGGCATGGGCATAGCATGCAAGGCGCACCATCTGCGCATTGTCATAGAGCATCTTCTCGAAATGCGGCACGAGCCATTGCGGGTCGGTGGCGTAGCGCGCGAGACCACCTCCGACGTGATCGTAGATCCCGCCGGAGAAAATATAGCGCAGGGTGCGCACGACCGCCTCGCGATGTTCGGCGGTACGGTGTTCCAGCCAATCGAGCCACAGCACGTCGAGGAACGGGGCGTTGGGGAACTTCGGCGCGCCCTTGAGCCCGCCATACAGGGGATCCGTGACGGACCCGATCCGCTGGGCGAGCGCGCGTAATGGCGGTTCGAACGCCGTGTCCGCCCCCGACGCGGGGGCCGCGAGATTCTTCTGGACATGGTCCGAAAGGACTTCGGCGCTGCGCTGCAATTCGTCCTTCTTTTCCCGCCAGGCGGAATGAATCGCTTCCAGCACCTGGACGAAGCCGGGCCGCCCGAAGCGGGTCGTCCTCGGAAAGTAGGTTCCTCCCCAGAACGGCTTTGCGTCGGGTGTAAGGAACATGGTCAGCGGCCAGCCTCCCTGCTCTCCCGTGGCCTGCAGGGCGGTCATGTATATCTGGTCGATGTCGGGGCGCTCCTCGCGGTCCACCTTGATATTCACGAAAAGGCGGTTCATCACGTAGGCAACATCGGGATCCTCGAAGCTTTCGTGGGCCATGACGTGACACCAGTGGCAAGCGGCGTAACCGACGGAAAGCAGTATCGGCTTACCGAGGGCCTGCGCTTCCGCCAACGCCTCGGCTGACCAGGCACGCCAGTGGACGGGATTGTTCTTGTGCTGCAAAAGATAGGGGCTGGTCTGCTCGTCGAGCAGGTTGCGCTGCGGAAGGGGCACGGTCATATCTCCTGAGGCTTCCTGATACGGTGGAAGGTAGAGCGAGTGCCATGGCGGATCAAATCATTGCGCGAGACACGATCTTCGCACTTTCGAGCGGCGCCCTGCCCTCCGGCGTCGCGGTCGTGCGGCTTTCCGGTCCGGCGACCGCCGGCGTGCTCGAGCGGATGACCGGAAGCGTTCCCCCGCCGCGCCGCGCAAAGCTGACGGCGATCGCGAATGGCGAGGATGTCCTGGACCGCGGCTTGTGCCTTTTCTTTCCGGGGCCCACAAGCTTTACGGGCGAGGATTGCGGCGAGCTGCATCTTCATGGTGGTCGCGCGGTGGTAGCGGCCGTGCTCGACACGCTCGGATCCCTTCCCGGCATGCGGGCGGCCGAAGCGGGTGAATTCACCAAGCGTGCCTTTCTCCACGGAAAGGTCGACCTGACGGGCGCGGAGGCGCTCTCGGACCTGATCGCCGCGGAGACGGAGGCGCAACGGCGTTTCGCGCTCGCCAACAGCAGCGAGCAGCACCGGATGCTCTATGAAGGCTGGCGGCAGCAGCTCATCCATGCACGGGCGATGATCGAGGCGGAGCTCGATTTTGCCGATGAATCGGACGTACCGGGATCCGTTGCCGAGACGGTTTGGGCAGAGGTCACGGACTTGCGGGCGGCCATCTCCGCTCATGCCGCCACCTATCGGGACGCGGAGATCCTCCGGGACGGTTATCAGGTGGTGATCCTGGGTGCGCCAAATGCCGGCAAGTCGAGCCTTCTGAACGCGTTGGCGCGGCGCGATGTCGCCATCGTCACCGACGAGCCCGGGACGACGCGCGACATTCTGGAGGTGAATCTCGACATCGGCGGAATGAAGGTGGTGCTGACCGATACCGCGGGAATTCGCGAAGCGCGCGGGCGGGTCGAGGCGATCGGGATCGAACGCTCCCTGGAGCGCGCCGAGCGCGCGGATCTGGTTCTCCTGCTCGAGGACGCTGCGGCCCCGGTGCCCTTTCGCGGACTTCCGGACCGCCCTTTTCTGCGGGTTGGAAACAAGAGTGACCTGCTTGTCGGTCAATCGCCGGACTATGACTGCCTGATTTCGACGGCCTCGGGCGACGGGCTGGAACGCTTGCTCGATCTCCTGCGCGAAAGATCAGCGGGATATCGGGAGCGCGCGGGTGAAATCCTGCCCTTCCGCGCGCGCCATGTCGCGCTCTTGAATGAGGCTGTGGAGAGCCTCGACGCCGCCTTACACGGCGTTCCGGAGGATCTTGAGCTGCGGGCGGAGAATCTTCGCGTGGCGTCCGCCGCCCTCGGTCGGGTCTGTGGCGATATCGATGTGGAGGATCTCCTTGACACGATCTTCTCATCGTTCTGCATCGGCAAGTGATTCACGTGAAACATGGTCGGTGGAGTGCGAATGGTTCAGCCTGCGTTCCGCTGCACGCGCCCTCCCCGCCACCGGTTAACCATGGCTCGAAGTGACGGCCAAGGCGGAGAGGCTTTGCGCCCCGCCACCCAGCCGAACTACAATGGCGAGCATCCTTGCACCTCGAAGTCTTCTTCACTTTTCGTGCTCACCATCGCCCGCACATCACGTGCTCGGTGGGTGCAGGGAAAAGCCGGTGCCAGCCGATTGCCCACGCCGCCGCAAAGCGCTTTCACCTCGCCAGCCCTGCGCTGCCTGATGATTCACGTGAAACATCCAAAGTCTGTGCGGCAGCGATCTCTCTAGGCGGACCGGAGGTACTCGAACCCGTTTCACGTGAAACATTCTTGCGCACTTGACTAGTGGACGCGATATGCGCATCTGAGGTCAATCAGAGGAGTTGCTATGTCGGAAGCGTTCGATGTCGTTGTGATCGGCGGTGGTCACGCCGGGTGCGAAGCTGCTGCTGCTGCCGCACGCGCGGGGGCCAAGACGGCACTAGTGACGTTGCGCGCGGATGCCATCGGCGTCATGTCCTGCAACCCGGCCATCGGCGGCATCGGCAAAGGCCAACTCGTGCGGGAGGTCGACGCCCTGGACGGTCTGATGGGCCGTGTGGCCGATGCCGCGGGCATTCAGTTCCGTCTTCTCAATCGCCGCAAGGGGCCGGCAGTGCGCGGTCCGCGGACGCAAGCGGACCGAAAGCTCTACCGCAAGGCAATGCGGGCGGCAATCGAGGCGCAGCCCGGCCTGCACGTCATCGAGGCCGAAGCCCTTGCGCTCGGCATTCACGACGGTCATATCGATCACTTGGTTCTTTCCGGCGAACGCCGCATCACGTGCGGTGCCGTTGTCCTGACCACGGGCACATTCTTGCGGGGCCTGATCCATATTGGCGAGCGCACAATTCCTGCCGGTCGGATGAACGAACCGGCCGCCAAGCGCCTTTCGGCATCCATGGAACAGGCCGGCTTCGCCCTGGGCCGGCTGAAGACGGGCACACCGCCGCGTCTTGACGGCCGGACAATCGATTGGTCGGCGCTGGGCCAGCAGACGGCGGATCCGCATCCCGTGCCGTTTTCATTGATGACGGACCAGATTGCCAATCCGCAGGTCGCGTGCGGGATCACCCGTACCACGCCGGCCACGCACGCGATCATCGAGGCAAACCTTTCCCGTTCGGCCATGTATTCCGGCGCGATCGGTGGTGTCGGGCCGCGCTACTGTCCGTCGATCGAAGACAAGATCGTGAAGTTTGGCGAGCGCGACGGGCATCAGATTTTCTTGGAACCGGAAGGGTTGGACGACGATACGGTCTATCCCAATGGCATTTCGACCTCTCTGCCGGAAGCCGTTCAAGATGCGTTTCTCAGGACCATCCCAGGACTTGCCAATGTTCGTGTTCTGCAACCGGGCTACGCGATCGAGTATGATCACGTAGACCCACGGGAACTCGAGCTCTCCCTTGAGGCGCGGCGCGTGCGTGGTCTCTTTCTGGCCGGACAGATCAATGGGACGACCGGCTATGAGGAGGCAGCGGGGCAGGGAATCCTTGCTGGCATCAATGCAGCCCGAACTGCCTCCGGTGGTCAGACGATCACCCTTGGGCGCGCCGACGCTTATATTGGCGTGATGGTGGACGACCTGGTGACGCGGGGGGTGAGTGAACCCTATCGCATGTTCACGTCGCGGGCGGAGTTTCGCCTGTCATTGCGCGCTGACAACGCCGACGCACGCCTGACGCCGCTTGCGATCGACTGGGGTATTGCATCCTCACCGCGGCGGGAGCGGTTTGAGTCGTGGGAACAAGAGCTTAGTGCTGCCCGTTCGTGTGCCCAGGCATTGATGCTGACGCCAAACGAGGCGGGTCGGCACGGGATCGCGCTCAACCACGATGGGGCGCGTAGATCTGCCTATGATCTGCTGGCCTATCCGGATGTGACGATGGCTCGACTGGTTGGGATTTGGCCGGAGCTTGGCGCCATTACGGCCAAGACGGCCGAATGCCTCGAAACCGAGGCACGATATTCCGTCTATCTCGAGCGACAGGCAGCCGACGCTGAGCGCCTGCGCAAGGACGAGGAAACCATCATTCCGGTGGACACCGATTTTGGCGCGGTGGCGGGTCTGTCCAACGAGCTGAAGGACAAGCTGCGAAGGCACAGGCCACGCTCGCTGGCAGAGGCGCAAAGAATCGACGGGATGACCCCCGCCGCGCTGGCACTGATCCTCGTCTCCTTGCGTCAAGGCGAAAGGCGGAGGGCCGCGTGAGCGACGCCGTGGCTTTCGACGCCCTGCAGAAAGCTGCCGGGCCGGTTTCACGTGAAACATTTGCGCGGTTGCAGAGTTTCGAGCGGGAGTTCAATCGCTGGGCCGTACGCATCAATCTGGCCGCGCCTTCGACCCTGCCGCATCTATGGGAGCGGCACATTCTCGATAGCGCACAGCTGATCCGGCTCGCACCGGAGGCCACCCTGTGGGTGGATCTGGGCTCCGGCGGCGGGTTTCCCGGCGCCGTTGTCGCCATTTTGCTGACCGAAAGGCCGGGCAGTCATGTCGATCTGATCGAAAGCAACCGCAAGAAAGCGGCATTTCTACAAACGGTCCTGGCCGGCCTGAAGGCTCCGGCGCGAGTCCATTCCCGGCGGATCGAGGAGAGCTATGATCTTGTGGCGCAGCCGGAAATCATTACCGCGCGCGCACTCGCACCGCTGCCGCGCCTCCTCGAACTGGCTGAGCCCTGGCTGTCGAAAGGTGCCCGGGCGCTCTTTCATAAAGGCCGGGATTACCAGAGGGAAATCGAAGAAAGCTATAACGTCTGGCAATTCGATCTGGTAAAACACGGCGAGTCGCTCGGTGGTGACGGCGTCATCCTGGAGATCAACAATCTCCGACGTGCTCGCTAGCCACTGGCGCGGCAACGGGAAAATCACTGCCGGCAGGAGCTTATGAGCACGCGACCGCGCATCATCACTGTGGCAAACCAGAAGGGCGGCGTCGGGAAGACGACCACGGCCATCAATCTGGCCACCGCGCTCGCCGCAATCGGCGAAAGGGCGCTGATTGTCGACATAGACCCGCAAGGCAATGCGAGCACCGGGTTGGGCATCGACCGACAGGCGCGCATGATTTCCTCCTATGACGTGCTGACGGGGGCAGCCGGAATCGCAGAGGCAGCCATGGAGACCGCCGTTCCGGGGCTCTCCGTCATCCCCTCCACGCTCGACCTGCTCGGAATTGAGATGGAAATCTCGGAGGCGGCGGACCGTGTTCTCAAGCTGCGCCGCGCGCTGCGCGAGGCGCCGGAGGCGATCCCCTATTCCTATGTGCTCGTGGACTGCCCGCCTTCGCTTAATCTCCTGACTTTGAACGCCATGGCGGCGGCCGATTCGATCCTCGTGCCGCTGCAGTGCGAGTTCTTCGCCCTGGAGGGTCTGAGCCAGCTTCTCGAGACGGTCGAGCAGATCCGCACATCCATTAACCCGCGTTTAACCATACAGGGCATCGTTCTGACGATGTTCGACCGCCGCAACAACCTCGCCAATCAGGTGGTCGAGGATGTTCGCGCGCATATGGGCGAGGCGGTGTACGAGACAGTGATCCCGCGCAATGTCCGTGTTTCCGAGGCGCCGTCCTATGGCAAGCCCGCCATCCTCTACGATCTGAAATGCTCCGGCAGCCAAGCCTATCTGCAACTCGCCTCCGAAGTGATCCGGCGGGAACGCCGCCTGCGGGCGGCATGAAGTCTCTCCGCCCGCCTCTAGACCAGTGGAATCGCCATGAACGAAGATCCTTCGCGTAAACGTCTCGGCCGGGGCCTGGCCGCCCTCATCGGTGAAATGGACAAACCCGCTTCCGAGGAGCAGGAAACCGTTCGTGCCGATCGCTTCGTGCCGATCGAGTTCATCTCCCCGAACCCGCGCAATCCGCGACGCAATTTTGCCGAGACGGATTTGGCCGATCTGGCGCAATCCATTCGCGAGCACGGCATCGTGCAGCCCGTCGTGGTGCGGCCGTCCCCCGCGGAAGGACGTTTCGAGATCATCGCGGGTGAGCGCCGCTGGCGTGCCGCCCAAAGGGCCGGGCTGACCGAGATCCCGGTCATCGTCCGCGACGTCGACGACAAGGCCGCGCTCGAACTCGCCATTGTCGAGAACGTCCAGCGATCGGATCTGAACCCGCTCGAGGAAGCGCGCGGCTATCAGCAGTTGATGGACGACCACAACTATACTCAGGCCGACCTCGGGCAAGTGATCGGCAAGAGCCGCAGTCACGTTGCCAATACGCTGCGCCTCCTGAGGCTGCCGCCGGCGGTCAGCGATCTCATCGTCGACGGTTCGCTCACGGCCGGCCATGCGCGCACATTGGTCAATGTCGAAGATCCCGCCGGGCTTGCCAAGCGCATCGTCGAGCAAGGCTTGTCGGTGCGCCAGGCGGAATCGCTGGCCGGCGCGCCGGAGCAGGCCGAAAAGGGCGGCGGGTCGAGCGGCCGGAAGGAGAAGGACGCCGACACGCTTTCCCTGGAAAGGCTGCTGAGCGACCACACCGGTCTGAAGGTGACCATCAATCACAAGGAAAAAGGCGGTGAACTGCGCATCGCCTATCGCACCCTGGAGCAGCTCGACGAGCTTTGCCGCCTGCTGCAGCGATAAAGCGGCATAGCCATTGCCAAGAACGGCTCGTCTTCTTCCGCAAGCTGCAGGATCGGATTATGCCCGCTCCTCTAGGATTCCAGCTTGTGTGCCGGGGACGGTCAGCCGTTGTCGCTCCGAACGAAAACCGTTCGGGAACCTGACTTCCATCGATCAGGCGGAGCGCGTCTGTCTTATCCTCCCATAAGGTCTCAACGCGCGGCGCGGGCGCCTTCGATCGCCAGCGCCAGCAGCGCCTGCCGGCTGACGGGCTCGGCTACCGCCTGGTGTTGGCGGGATTTCAGGATTGCCCGGTGCAGGCGATCTGCCGCCGCCTCAAGCATCTTCCGGTTCCAGTGCTGAAGTGCCTGCTCCACCATGCGCCTGCGCGCAAAGAAGACCGGCGGTCTGGCACTTGCCACCGCGGCGGCGGGCGTCTTTCCCTGAGCCTCCATCTGTGCGCGCATGAGCTGAAGCGTCTGCACGTGGCGTAAGGCGGCGGAAAGCACGAGGAAGGGAGGGCTGCCGCTGGCCAGATGGCGGGCAAACAAGGTGTCGAACTCGGCAATACGCCCGCACATCACGGCATCGACGGCATCGTCAGCGCTAAGCTTCGAGGCATCGCCGATCGATGCACGAACGTCTTCGGCGCGGACCTCGCTCATTCCCGCGCAGTAGAGCGCAAGCTTCTCCAGTTCGGAGCGTGTCGCCAGCCGGTCCCCGCCGAGATTGGCCTTTAAAAGCTGCCGCGCATCGAGCGCGATGGAAAGCCCCGCGGCACCCAGAACCTCGTCGATGACCGCGTCGACACCACGCGCGTCGTCGGTATAGCAGGGCAGGGCGATGGCCGATTTCCCGCTCTCCGCGGCACTGCGCAGGGCAGTGCCCTTCTTCAGGTCGCCGGCTTCCACCAGGATGAGGCATCCCTCGGGCGGATCGGCGATAAGGGCGGAGATGGCGGATGTGAGTGCTGCATTGTTGGCTGCGCCACGCAGCCAGACCAGCCGGCGGTCCGCGAACATCGGCACCGTGCGGGCCTCGTCCAGCAACCGGCCGGCCGCTTCCGCTTCCGCGGCGTCGATCCTGACCACGGTGAAGGGATCATCCAGGGGCAGGCCGCTCCCGCGCGCAAACGCTGCCGCGCGCTCCGAGACAAGGCCCCGGTCCGGCCCGTAGACGAGGACGACGGACGTGGCGGGATCGGGCCGGGCGAGCCAGCCGTCGACTTCATGTGCCTTCTTCTGTGCCATGGGCCGGACGTTAAAGCATTTTGCAGCCGGGTGGAATCACCCGGAATTGCACAAGGCGACAAAGAAGATGGGTTAAGGTGGCGGCGCAAGCACATCCTACTGCTTCGAGGATGCGTGGAAAACAGCGCCGGCACCCGTTGCCATGTAGTGGCACTGAACCGTCGATCTGCAGGCCGCACCATTGCGGCCCTGGCATGTCCGCCGGAGCTTGACATCCGCGGTGTCGGCGCACCGGCTTGCGGCAAAGCCGCATAATGGCGATGTTCAGGCGCTCAGCCGCTGCCGGACCAGTGTGGTCCAATAGGAACACCCCCATGGGATGAGTTCGTCGTTGAAATCGTACTCGGGGTGGTGCAGCCCGGCCGAAGGGCCGTGGCCGGCAAAGATCATTGCGCCGGGGACTTCCTCCAGCATGAAGGCGAAATCCTCGCCGCCCATGACCGGGGCGAGATCCGTCTGGACATTCGCTTGTCCGGCGACCTCGGCGGCCGCGGCGGCGGCAAGTGTGGTCTTTTCCGCATCGTTGATAGTCACGGGATAGCTGCGGATGTAATCCAGATGGGCCTTGGCGTCGAAGGCGGCGGCAATGCCGGCGACCGCTTTTGACAGCCGTTGCTCCACCTCGTCGCGGACGGCCGGGTCGAGCGTGCGCACGGTGCCGGTCAGCATGACCGATTGCGGAATGACGTTGAAGGCGTCACCGCCGTGAATGGTGGTGATGGAAACCACCGCCGACTTCAGCGGATCGATGTTGCGGGAAACGATCGTCTGCACCGCCTGGATCAGCGATGCCGTGACCGTGAGGGGGTCCACCGTCTGGTGGGGAAAGGCCGCGTGGCCGCCCACGCCCTCAACCCGGATGCGGATCTCGTCGACCGATCCCATCACCGGGCCGGATGCGATGGCGAACTGGCCGAGCGGCAGGTTGGGCTTGTTGTGCAAACCGTAAATCTCGTCGAGGGGAAATCGCTTCAAAAGGCCATCCTCGATCATGGCCTTGGCGCCGGCGCCGCCTTCCTCGGCCGGCTGGAAAATCACGACGACGGTGCCGTCGAAGGCGCGGCTCTCCGCTAGCTGGCGCGCGGCGCCCAGCAGCATGGTGGTGTGGCCGTCATGGCCGCAGGCATGCATGCGACCCGCTGTGGTGGAGGCCCAGGGCGCCCCGCTGGCCTCCTCGATCGGCAGGGCATCCATGTCGGCGCGCAGGCCGATCATACGCCCCTTTGTATCGGTGTTGCCGCGGATGACTCCGACGACGCCCGTGCGGCCGAGGCCGGTGACGACTTCATCGACTCCAGCCGCGCGCAGGGCGTCTGCGACCCGGGAGGCGGTGCGGTCGACTTCGTAGAGCAGCTCGGGATGACGGTGCAGGTCGCGGCGGAATTCCGTCAGATCGTCGAGTTGGCGGGCAATCCAGTTTTCGATGGCCATGGTTCGTCCCCTATGCTCGGGCTTTCGGCTTCATACGGTAGCGGAAGTCGCAATGGCTCGCGCCCTTCATGATGGTCTGGGTGCGCGTCAACTCCATATCGGGATTGTAGCCTATGCAGAAATCGCCGTCCCGGTTGCAGGATAGGAGATCTCCGATGTGGCCGAGACCCATCTCCTTGTACATCTCGGCATAGCGGCAGCGCGTGACGTTGAACGCCAACTCCTCCTTGTCCGCCGCGAGTACCTCGATCCGGAGTGCATCCTCCCTAGTCCAGTTCGGCATGATGGCGAGGAAGTCCTCGAGATTCGGTGTGCGCCCGAGTTCTTCGGCGAAGCCCTTGCCGTGCTCGATGGCCGCGTTGGATATGGCCTGGCCGATCACGGCGCGCGCCTCCTCCTCGCCGGAACGCTCGCGGATAACCTCGTAGACATGTTTCATGAGCATCGCCTCGATGCGGCGGCGCTCCAAGATCGGCATTTTCCGCATGGCGAATTCTCCTGTTCCCGGTTCAGTCGAGCTTCAGTTCCGCGTGGTCGCGGCGCTTGTACCAGGCGTGGATCAGCGGTGCGATCCGCCTGGCGATGGAGTGGAAGGGAATAGCCTCCGGCTCGGTGAGCGGCAGCGCACTTTCATTTGCCGGCTTACCGTCAACTATACTCGCCAGTTCGCGCCCGAGCGCGACCGAAAGGGCGACGCCCCGTCCGTTGCATCCCGTCCAGCTCCACAGATCAGGGCCAAGGCGATGGAAATGGGGGAAGCGGTCGCGTGTCATGCCGACGCGGCCGCTCCAGACATGGGTGAAGTTGATGCCGGCGAGCTGCGGGAAAGCCGCGGCCAGGTTTTCGCGTGTCCGCGCCGTCACGCGGGCCGCAGCATTGCGGTTGCCGAGAACGGAGCCGCCAGTGATTAGCCGGCTACGCGCATCATAGCGGAAAAAGCGGAGATCAGCACGGGTGTCGGAAACAGCCTGTCGCCCCGGCAGAATCTCGGCACGCAGGTTGTCGCCAATCGGTTCGGTCGCCATCTGCCAGGAAAGAATGGGGACCACGCTGTGCGAAATGCGCGGTTCGAGGGTGCTTTCCAGCGCATCGGTATAGGCGTTGGTGGCGAGGACGACGGCACGCGCGCACACCGATCCTTTCGGACACCGAGCACGCCAGCCGTCACCTTCCCGCTTGTAGTCGATGACGGGCGATCGCTCGTAAATCGCCACGCCATGACGCCGACAGGCAGCGGCCAGACCGCGGACCAGCGCCAGAGGGTTGATATGGCCGCCCGTCGGGTTGAACATGCCGCCGAACCAGTATCGGGAGCCGAGCAGCTTTGCTGAGGCTTGTGCATCGAGAAGCTCGGCGGGCGCGCCGAAGCGCTGCCAGGCCTTAACGCGTTTCTCGCTGAGGCGGAGCCTGCCCGGTGAGTGGGCCGGCTGGAACCAGCCCGTCTGCTCGGCCTCGCAGTCGATTCCCTCCGTCTCGGCCAGGCGGAACAGGGTCTCGGCACTCTGTCCGATCAGGCGGGCGAAGCGTTCGCCGGTCTCTCCGAAACGTTGGACGAACGCATCCGGCTCCACGGCCGACATGGTGGGGATGACCTGGCCGTTGTTGCGTCCGGAGGCGCCCCAACCGATTGCCCGAGCTTCCACGAGTATTACCTGCCGACCTCTTTTGGCGAGATGCAGCGCCGTCGACAGGCCGGAGAAGCCGCCACCGATTACCAGGACATCCACTTCCGCGTCGTCTTTCAAAGCGGGTGCGGGGTCCGGCGCCGGAGTCACAGCGGCCCAGAGCGACGGCGGCCATTCGATGTTGGTGTCGGTCATGCGCAGGTTCCGGTGAAGAAAAAAGTCGATCCGCCCGGCAGGCCGCTCGCCGCGCCGGCTTTCAGCAGCGACCGGTTGATCCTTTCAGCCATCATTCATGCCGCGTTTCCGGCAAAAACCGGAGGCACCCAGTCCCGGCCGGGGATCGAATCGAGAAGCTTGCGGGTATAGGCATGACGGGGCTCGGCGAAAACGGTGGCGGTGGGACCGATCTCGACGATGCGTCCCTTCTCCATCACTGCCACCCGGTCGCAGAGCTGGGCTGCCACCCTGAGGTCGTGTGTAACGAAGAGGAGCGAGAGCGACAACCGCTCGCGCAGGTCGGCCAGAAGCCGCAGCACCTGTGCCTGCACGGAGACGTCGAGAGCGGAGACCGGTTCGTCGGCGACAATGACCTTGGGATCCATGGCAAGCGCCCGGGCGATGCCGATGCGCTGGCGCTGGCCGCCGGAAAATTCGTGCGGGTAGCGCTCGGCCGCTGCTGGGCTGAGTTCGACAAGGGACAGCAGCTCACGGGTCCGCTCGTGTGCCTTGCGCGGGTTTTCCCCGTGCGTGATCGGGCCCTGTGCGATGATATCGACGACGCGCTTGCGCGGGTTGAGGGACGCCATCGGGTCCTGGAAGACCATCTGGATGTCGCGTCGCAGCGCCCGCAATGTGCCACGCCCTGCGGCCACCAGATCGGTGTCGCCGAGCATGATGGCGCCGCCGTCGGCATTCAGCAGCCTGGTCACACAGCGCGAAACGGTCGTCTTGCCGGATCCGCTTTCGCCCACCACGCCCAGCGTTTCGCCCTTTTTGAGCGTGAAGGAGACGTCGTCGACCGCGGCAACGGCATTGCGCTTGCGGCCGAACAGGCCGCCTTTCGCCTCGAATGTCTTCTTCAGGCGGTCAACGCGCAGGATCGCTGGCGCGTCGTCGAAGCTGCGGGATGGTGGTGGGCGCAGGGCCGGGACCGCCGCGATCAGCGCCTGCGTGTAGGGATGGCGCGGATGGTTCAAAACCTCTCTTGCCGGGCCCTGCTCGACCAGTTCCCCCTCCTTCAGAACGGCGACCCGATCGGCGATCTCGGCGACGACGCCGAAATCGTGGGTGATGAAGAGGACGCCCGTGCCGAGCCGCGCCTGCAACTCGCGGATAAGCTTCAGAACCTGCAGTTGTGTCGTCACGTCGAGCGCGGTGGTCGGCTCGTCGGCGATGATCAGCTTCGGCTCGAGCACCAACGCCATGGCGATCATGACGCGCTGACGCTGCCCGCCGGAGATCTGATGCGGATAGGCATTGATGGCGGAGTCCGGGTCCGGGATATGCACCTGCTCCAGCATTTCGTGCACGCGCGCCCGGCGCTCCTTCGCCGAAAGGGCGGTGTGAATGCGCAAGACCTCCTCGATCTGCCAGCCGACCGTCTTCTGCGGGTTCAGTGCCGTCATCGGCTCCTGGAAGATCATGGCCATGCGCCGGCCGCGCAGGCTGCGCATCCCGGCTGGCGAAAGCTGCGACAGGTCCTCTCCTTCGAAACGGATCCTGCCGCCGGCGATGTGCACGCGCGGTTCGGGTAGAAGCCGCATCACGGCGCCTGCGGCCATTGATTTTCCCGATCCGCTCTCGCCGACGAGGCAGACGATCTCGCCGGCCTTCACCGTCAGGTCCAGGCCGTCGAGTGCGAAGGGGCGATCGGCCCCCTCCGGCAGTGCCACGCGCAAGCCATCGATCTGGAGAATGGGATCGGTCGCGGTCTCGGCGGTCATGCCTTCTTCTGCCTCGGGTTGACGGCTTCGTTCAGCCCCTCGCCGATGAGGCTGAAGGCGAGCACGGTGACGATGATGGCGAGGCCGGGAATGGCGGCACAGTACCAGGCGGTGCGCAGCACCGCGCGCCCGGCGCCGATCATGTTGCCCCAGCTTGCGAAATTGGGGTCGCCGAGCCCGAGAAACGCGAGGGCCGATTCGAGCAGGATGGCGATTGCCATGATGACGGAGGCGAAGACGATGACTGGCGGCAGGGCGTTGGGCAGGATCTCGCGGAAGATGATGGAGATGTCGCCGACGCCGAGATTGCGGGCCGCTTCCACGAATTCGCGGCCGCGCAGCGACAGGAACTCCGCGCGCACGAGCCGCGCCGGAGCCGTCCACGAAACGATGCCGATGGCAAGGATCATGTTTTCAAGCGAGGAGCCGAGAATGGCGACCAGGGCGAGCAGGAGAACGAAATTCGGGATCGTCTGGAAGGCTTCGGTGATACGCATCAGCACATCATCGACCCAGCCGCCGAAATAGCCGGCGACCGCACCGACCACCGTGCCGATGGAAATAGCAAGTACGGTAGAGATTATGCCTATCAGGAGCGAGGTGCGGGCACCGTGGAAAATACCGGCGAGGATGTCGCGGCCGAGCTGGTCCGTGCCGAGCGGCGTCGCCCAGTCGGTAAAGGGAGGGACCAGCGGCTCGCCGGCGCGCCGCAGCGGGTCGGTGGGCTCCACGAAACCGGCGGTCGCCGCCATGAACAGGACCAGCCCCAAAAGGATAAGGCCCAGAACGGCGGCGCGGTTGCGCCGATAGCGGCGCCACAGAACGCGCCAGCCGGAAGGCGCCGATACCGCGACACTGCTTTCGAGGATGCTCATGAGAGTTCGATCCTCGAATCGAGACGCGCATAGAGCAGATCGATCAGGAAATTGACCACGATCACGACCACGGCACTCAGGAAAACGATACCCATCAGCATGTTCATGTCGCGCTGGATCACCGCCTGGTAGGCGAGTTGGCCGAGGCCGGGGAGCGTAAAGACCGTCTCCACCACCACCGAGCCGCCGAGGATGGTGGAAAACTGGACGCCGAGCAGCGTGACGACGGGCAGAAGCGCGTTGCGGGTGATGTGATGGAGCATCAGCCGCGCTTCGCCGGCGCCCTTGGCGCGGGCCGTGCGCACATAGTCGAGCTCGGCGACCTCGATCACGCTGGTGCGCATCAGCCGCATGTAGAGCGCCAGATAGATCAGCGACAGCGAGGCCGTCGGCATGATCAGGTGAAGCGCCACGTCCTTCACATATTCCCATCCGGTGTAGAAACTCGGAATCGTCTGGATGCCGCCGACCGGCAGCCAGCCAAGCTTCACCGAGAACAGGACGATCATCATCAGGCCGAGGAAAAAGCTTGGGGTGGCGTAAAAGATCAGCCCAAGCGTGCTGATGATGTTGTCGGTCAGAGAATAGGCGCGGCGCGCGGCAATGGCGCCGAGCACCGTGCCGATGGTGACGGCGAAGAAGAGGGATGAGACCATCAGCAGGAGGGTGGTGCCGAGCCGGTCCAAAAGCACCGTGGCAACGGGCTGCTCATGGACGAAGGACCAGCCGAAATCGAAACGCGCCAGCTTGGTCATGTAGATCCACAGCTGTGTCCAGACCGGCTGGTCGAGGCCGTATTCGGCCCGCAGCCGTGCGATCACCTGCGCATCGGCCCCGCCCATGTCGCCCACCAATGCGTCGACCGTATCGCCCGGGGCCAGTTTCAGGAGCAGGAAAGTCCCGATCATGATGATCAGGATGACCGGCACAGACTGGACGAGCCGTCTCAGCGCGTAACTCAACATGGACTTGCCGCCGTCCCACTGCGGTGACGGAGTCCGGGCACGGCCCTGCCGGTGACCGGAACTCCGTCGTCCGCCCTTGTTGCTACTGCTCGAGCCACAGATCGTACCACGAGGACGAATTCCACCGCGGCGTGTTGTGATGGTTCTTCAGCTTTTTGCTGGTCACCGAGATGAAGGGGTGCTCGATAGCGAAGATCACCGGCAGCTCCTCCATCGCGAGACGCTGGATCTCGTGATACATCTCGGCGCGCCTGTCCGGGTCGAGCTCGGAGGCGGCCTCGTCGATCATCCGGTCGAGTTCCGGGTTCTCGTAGCCGAACTGGTTCGACCACGGTGTGCCCGCCGGGGCACCGCTGCGCAGCCAAACCATGGTGGAGACGGCGGGGTCGGCCCGGAACTGGTGCCAGCCATTGGCGGTGTCGAAGTCGTGATCGCGGTAGACGCCGTTGAGAAAGCCCGGCGCATCATTGGTGAGGATTTCCACCTCGATGCCGATCTCGCGCATGGACTGGGCGAAGAACTCGCCCCAGAGCTGGGTGTATTCGCCCCAGGGCGCCGGCCGGTGCCTGAGGCGGAGGCGCACTCCGTCCTCGCCTTCCGGATATCCGGCTTCGTCGAGCAGGGCCCTGGCCTTCTCCGGGTCGTATTCATAGGTGGGTACGTCGTCGGTGTAGTTGGCCCCGCCGGTCGAAGGAATCGGGCCGCGCCCCGGCTTGGCATAGCCGCGCATGATCGTCTCGATGGCGCGATCTATATCCAGCCCATGATAGATCGCCTGGCGCACGCGCACATCCGCCAGCGCTTCGTTGCGGTGATTGAACTCGATCGTGCTGTGGGCGACGTTGTTCTCGTAGCCCTTGGTGCCGACGTCGAAGTTCGGGTTTTCGGACAACCGCACGATGTCGGCCATGGAAACGCCGATGAACCCGGATTCCTGCACCTCGCCGGCCTCCAGCGCCGCGGCGGCGGCCGAGCGGTCGGTGATGAACCGCCACACGATGCGGTCGAGATAGGGATATTCCTCGCCGCGCCAGTAATCCTCGTTTCGTTCCGCGATCACATACTGGCCGCGTTCATACTCCACGAACTTGAACGGCCCGGTGCCGATCGGGGCGGCATTCAGTTCGTTGCGCAGGAAGTCCGTGCCTTCATAGAGATGCTTCGGGAGTGGGTGTCCAAGGTCGGGCATCGCCGCCACCATGAGCTCCAGCGGCATCGGGCGCGCATAGTGGAAGACGGCCGTGTGCGGATCGGGGCAATCGACCGCCTCCAGATCCGCCTGCAGGGTGGAGCTGTAATTGAGGAGCTCCTTCCAGAAGTTCATCGCCGTGAAGGAGACGTCCTCGCAAGTGAATGGCTCCCCGTCATGCCACTGCACGCCCTCGCGCAGCTTGAAGGTGATTTCCAGGCCGTCGTCCGAGGAGGACCAGTCGGTGGCGAGAACGCCCACATAGCCATCGTAGGTCAGATCGATGAGCGGCTCGACGATCTTGCCGGAAATCTCGTAGACGCCCGTGGAGGCGCGCAGGGCCGGGTTGAGCACGCGCTGCTCGGAAACCATGTGAACAATGACGGTGCCCCCGCGCTGCACTTCTTCGTCCTGGGCGAATGCCGGCGTCGAGACGGCAGCAAATACCAGAGCACCGGTGAGTGACGGCGCAAGCCATCGCAATGTCTTGAACATTTTTTCCTCTTTGTTGGCCCGAGAAACCCGTTATCCCCTATTATCGTCGCAATGCTTTTCGATTGAAGTCAACAGAAAATTTTCTCACTATTGAGGTGGATGAGATATTGATGCTCTTTTTGCTCAATATGTGAGCACAATATCTGTTGAAAGGCCAAACGATGCAGTATGAGATTGCAGGATGGCTGGTCTAAGCGACCGGTACGGGCCTCGCGATGGCGCTCACCTTAGTGGAAACCGGAGACGGCGCGCAGAGGGCCTTGGAAGGATGGCGGGGAGATGAAGCAGACCGGCGGCTCTGCCGTTGTCACGCTCTGGCATGCGCGCCGCGCGCCCGATGTGGGGCGCATGATCCAGCCCGGGAAGGCCGTATCAACGAGATCGTCACGACCGGCTGAAAGATGAGGCAAAGGAGACCGCATGACCCACCCCGTCACCGGCATCGACCATTGTTATCTCCTTGTCGAGGACCTCGACCGCAGCCAGGCGCAATTCGAGCGGCTGGGCTTCACCGTTTCTCCGCGCGGAATGCACAGCCCGGCGATGGGCTCGGCCAACCACACCATCATGTTTCCGGAAGATTACTTCGAGCTCCTGGGGATGGTTGCCGAAACTGCGGTCAATGCAGACAGGCGAGATCTCCTCAGCCGGGACGGGGAAGGCCTCTACGCGATCGCCTGCCGCGCCGGCGATCTACGGCTTGCCGAAACGCAGCTCGCCGCGCTCGCCATCGCGACGGGTGAGCGGCGCGATTTCGAACGTCCGGTTCCCTTGCCGGGCGGCGGCGAGGGGAGAGCGGCTTTCTCCGTGCTGCCCTTTGCGCCGCACGAGGTGCCGGTAGGGCTTGCCTTCATGTGTCAGCATCATACGCCGGAGACGGTGTGGCTGCCGGAGCTTTTGGACCACCGCAACGGCGCCAGGGGCCTGGCCGGGGCGGTGGCGGCGCCGGATGATCCCGAACAGGCGGCGCAAGCCTATGCACGGCTGTTCGCCGCCGGCACCGTCACGCCGGTTCCGGGCGGATGGAAGGTCGAGACCGGATCGGCTCCGCTGACGTTCCTCAAGGACGAGGCGTTGCGTGCGCGCTATGCGGACATTGATCTATCCGCTACGCCGAAAAGCGGCTTCGCCGTCCTCCAGATCCTTGTCGATGATCTGAAGAGGGCGCGGGGGGTGCTCGACGAGGCTGGCGTAACGGGACACGAGACCGAACGGGGGATCGCGGTGGCGCCCGCGGATGCCAGCGGCGCGGCGATCGAGTTCTGCGCGCCATGACCGACAGTGCCCGCGACAACGTCAGAAGCGGCGCCCGGAGCGCGCCCGGCACGCGCGCGCTCGACGATATCGATCGCAAGATCCTGGAGGCCCTCCAGCGCGATAGCGACCGCGCCGTGAGCGAGATCGCCGAAGAGGTCAAGCTTTCCTCCACGCCCTGTTGGCGGCGTATCCGCCGGCTCGAGGAGAGCGGGATCGTCAAGCGGCGCGTGGCCCTCGTCGACCGGCGGTTGCTCAACGTCGCCATGACGATCTTCATCGGCGTCAAAGCACCGCGCCACGAGATGCGGTGGCTCGAGGCCTTTCGCGCGTTGATCGAGGACGTGCCCGAGATCGTCGAGGCCTACCGCCTGACGGGGGACACCGATTACATCGTCAAGGTGGTGGTGCCGGACATCGAGACCTACGACGCGGTGTATAAGAAAATGATTTCCACGCTGGAGTTTTCCGAGATCAACTCCTCCATCAGCATGGAGGAGTTGAAGTTCACCACGGCGGTGCCGACGCGCTACGCCTGACGGACGATGCGGCTTCTGGATTCGACTCGCGCCTTGAATGACAGCTGTCAAGTCATGTCGAATATTCCGTAGGCGCCGCAGCCGTCAGCCATTCACCGATGTGCGGGGCGAATCTCGATAGAGCCGCTTTAAAGCAATTCCAGGAAAAGTGGAAACCGGTTTTCCGTCTGGAGTTGCGCAGATCAAATCGTTCGATCTAAAGCGGCTTTCTAACCCATTTCGAGATGACACCGACGAGCCCCTCGCGGAACAGGAGCACGGCGACGACGAAGATCGCGCCCTGGATGACTGTCACCCATGCGCCGAAGGTGGCGAGATAGTTCTGCATGGTGACGATCACCGCTGCGCCGGCGATCGGGCCGAAGACCGTGCCCATGCCGCCGAGCAACGTCATCAGAACCACCTCCCCCGACATGGTCCAATGCACATCGGTGAGCGAAGCGAGCTGGAAGACGATCGCCTTGGTGGCGCCGGCAAGCCCGGCAAGGGTCGCCGAAAGCGTGAAGACCGCCAGCTTGTAGCGGTCCACCCGATAGCCGAGCGAAACCGCGCGCGGCTCGTTCTCGCGCACCGCCTTCAGCACCTGCCCGAAGGGCGAATGGATGATGCGGTAGATGACGAGCAACCCGCCGAAGACGATCGCCAGCACGACGAAATAGAGCGTCAGGTCGGAGCGCAGGCTGATGAGCCCGAAGAGATGGCCGCGCGGCACGGCCTGGATACCGTCCTCGCCACCGGTGAAGGGTGCCTGCAGCGAAAAGAAATAGACCATCTGTGCAAAGGCGAGTGTCACCATTGCGAAATAGATGCCCTGCCGGCGGATGGCGAGCGCGCCGAAGACAACTCCGAGCAGGGCGGCGGTCAGCGTTCCCGTCAGGATCGCGAGTTCCGGGGTGAAGCCCCACACCTTGGCCGCGTGCGCGGACAGATAGCTGGCGGCGCCGAAATAGGCGGCGTGGCCGAAGGAAAGCAGCCCGCCGAAACCGAGCAACAGGTTGAAGGCGCAGGCGAAGAGCGCGAAGCACAGCACCTTCATCAGGAAGACGGGGTAGAGCACGAAGGGAGCGACCAGCGAGACGGCGAGAAGCGCCAGGAAGATTGCCGCGTGGAGGCGCGGCATGCCGGCCGCGGCGTTTTGCGGCCGGACCGCATTCTCCCCGGTCTCGGTTGTCGTGACCATCACGCGGTCCTCCCGAACAGGCCGGCCGGCTTGACGAGAAGCACGATTGCCATGATGACGAAAATGACCACCGCCGAGCCTTCCGGATAGAAGACCTTGGTCAGGCCCTCGACGATGCCCAGGCCGAAGCCGGTGAGGATGGAGCCGAGGATGGATCCCATGCCGCCGATGACCACGACGGCGAAGACGACGATGATGAGGTCGGCGCCCATGTTGGGATTAACGGTGTAGATCGGAGCGGCCAGCACGCCGGCGAGGGCGGCCAGACCGACGCCGAAGCCGTAGGTCAGCGTGATCATGCGCGGAACGTTGACACCGAAGGCACCGACGAGCGTCGGGTTTTCGACCGCGGCGCGCAGATAGGCGCCGAGCCGGGTCTTCTCGATGACGAGCCAGGTGGCGAGGCATACGATGAGGGAAGCAACCACCACCCAGGCGCGATAGACCGGCAGGAACATGAAACCGAGATTGTAGCCGCCCGTCAGGATTGCGGGAATGGAGTAGGGCAGGCCGGAGACGCCGTAGTAGTTTCGGAACAGGCCCTGGATGATGAGGGCGAGGCCGAACGTCAGCAGGAGCCCGTAAAGGTGGTCGAGGTGGTAGAGTCTCGAGATGAGCAGGCGCTCGACAACGACCCCGGTGATCCCGACGATCACGGGTGCAAGGGCGAGCGCCCACCAATAGCCGACGCCGAGATAGTGGAGCAGCATCCAGGCCACGAACGCGCCCATCATATACTGCGCGCCGTGCGTGAAATTGATGATGTTGAGCATGCCGAAGATGACGGCGAGCCCCAGACTGAGCATGGCATAGAACGAGCCGTTGATCAGCCCGAGCAGAAGCTGCCCGAACAGAGCCTGCGGCGCAATTCCGAGGAGCTCGAACATGAAGCCTCCCATCGGCCTTCACGAAGACGGCATGCCGACGCAGCGGCATGCCGCCCGTGTCGGCGCGGATTACTGGACCAGTTCGCAGCCACCTTCTTCCATCGGCCTGAACGCCTGATCGGCCGGAATGGTGCGGACGACGTTGTAGTAGTCCCACGGGCCCTCCGATTCCTCGGGGCTCTTCACCTGGAGGAGATAGAGGTCGTGGATCTTGCGGCCGTCCTGGCGCACCTCACCCTGCCCGAACAGCGGGTCGTCCGTGGGCGTTTCCTTCATCTTGGCCATGACGGCCTCGGAATCCTTCGTGCCCGCCGCCTCGACGGCCTTGAGGTAGTGCAGGATCGACGAATAGACACCGGCATGCACCATGGTCGGCATGCCGCCGTGCCTCTCGTTGAAGCGCTGCGACCACTCCCGTGTCTCGTCATTGACGTCCCAGTAGAAGGATTCGGTCAGCATAAGCCCCTGCGCGGTCTCGAGCCCGAGCGCATGGACGTCGGTGATGAAGATGAGAAGGCCGGCAAGGTCCTGGCCGCCCTGCATGATGCCGAACTCGGCCGCCTGCTTGATGGCGTTGGTGGTGTCCGCGCCGGCATTGGCCAGTCCGATCACCTCGGCGCCCGAGGCCTGTGCCTGAAGCAGGAAGGAGGAAAAGTCCTGGGCCGGGAAGGGATGGCGCACAGTGCCCAGAACTTCGCCGCCGGATTCCTCGACCACAGCCGCGGTGTCGCGCTCCAGTGCGTGCCCGAAGGCATAGTCGGCGGTCAGGAAGAACCAGGTGTCGCCGCCTTCCTGCACCATGGCTCGGCCCGTACCGTGGGCGAGCGCCCAGGTGTCGTAGGTCCAGTGGATGGTGTTGGGCGAGCACTGCTCTCCCGTCAGCTCGGAGGCGGCCGCGCCGGAGACCAGGAAAATCTTGTTCTTTTCACGGGTGATCTGATTGACGGCCAGCGCCACCGAGGAGGTGGGCACGTCGGCGATGACGTCGACATTCTCCTCGTCATACCACTGGCGGGCGATATTGGAGCCGACATCCGGCTTGTTCTGGTGGTCGGCGGAAACGATCTCGACACCGATGCCCTTTTCCTCGGCGCCAAAATCCTCGACCGCCATGCGGGCGGCCACCACCGAGCCCTCGCCGGAGAGGTCCGCGTAGGTGCCGGAGCGGTCGTTGAGCACGCCGATCTTGACCGAGATGTCCTGCGCCAGCGCGGATCCCGCCGTCAGGGCCGCGGCGAGCGACGCGAGAATGAACGATGCCTTCTTCATGCCAGTCTCCTCCTCTTTTTCGACGCCTTTCGCGCCTTTCCTCGTTCCTCAGACGCCCAGATAGGCGTGCAGCTTGTCGATATTGGCGTCGAGTTCCTCATTGGGGATCATGTCTGCGACCTTCCCCTGCTCGACGATGAAATGCCGGTCCGCCACGGAAGAAGCGAAGCGGAAGTTCTGCTCCACCAGAATCATCGTGAAGCCCTCCTGCTTCAGCCTGGCGATGGTGGCGCCGATCTGCTGCACGATCACCGGCGCGAGCCCCTCGGTGGGCTCGTCGAGCAGCAGGAGCTTGGCTCCGGTGCGCAGGATGCGGGCGATGGACAGCATCTGCTGCTCGCCGCCCGACAGCTTGGTTCCCTGACTGGAAAGCCGCTCCTGGAGATTGGGGAAGAGCTGGAAGATGCGCTCCACCGGGAGCCCGCCGGGGCGTACCTGCGGCGGCAGCATCAGGTTTTCCTCCACGGTGAGGCTGGAGAAGATCCCCCGTTCCTCAGGCACGTAGCCGATGCCGAGCCGGGCAATGGCGCGGGCGGGCAGGCCGATGGTCTCGCGCCCGTCGAACTTCACTGAGCCGGCGCGTTTGCCGAGGATGCCCATGATCGCCTTCAGCGTGGTGGTCTTGCCTGCGCCGTTGCGCCCCAGGAGCGTGACGACCTCGCCGCGGCGCACGTCGAAGGTGACTCCGTGCAACACATGGCTCTCGCCGTACCAGCCCTGAAGTCCGTCGATCGACAAGAGCGGCGCTGCGGCCTCGGCCGGAGCCGGGCGGTCGGCAAGGGCGGCCTCAGGCATGTTCGACTCCGATATAGGCTTCGATCACCTGTGGGTTGGACGACACGGTGGCATAGTCGCCTTCCGCAAGCACTCTGCCGCGTGACAGTACCGTGATCCGGTCGGACAGCGAAGCCACGACGGAAAGGTTATGCTCCACCATGAGGATGGTGCGGTCGGCCGAAATGCGCTTGATGAGCGTGGAGATGCGCTCGATGTCCTCTTGCGCCATGCCGGCCGTCGGCTCGTCCAGAAGCAGCATCTCGGGATCGAGCGCCAGCGTGGTGGCGATCTCCAGTGCCCGCTTGCGGCCATACGGAAGCTCGGTGGCGAGCGTGTCGGCGAAGTTCGACAAGCCCACCTCCTCGAGCAGTGTGCCGGCCTCGCCGTTGAGGTGGCCCAGAACGCGCTCCGAGCGCCAGAAATCGAAGCTGCCGCCGCGCCGGCTCTGCAGGGCAATGCGCACATTTTCGAGTGCCGTCATATGCGGGAAGACGGCGGAGATCTGGAACGAGCGGACGAGACCGAGGCGCGCGATGTCGGCCGGCGCCATGCGGGTGATGTCGCGTCCGTTATAGACGATCTTTCCGCGGGTCGGCTGCAGGAACTTTGTGAGCAGGTTGAAGCAGGTGGTCTTGCCGGCGCCGTTGGGCCCGATCAGCGCGTGAATCGTGCCGCGCGCGACCTCAAGGTCGACGCCGTTGACCGCCAGGAACCCTTTGAATTCCTTGGTCAAGCCGGCCGCTGAAAGGATCACCTCCCCAGCCATTTCCTCCCGATCTCCTCTTCCCCGGATCTTGGCGTCCAGGTTGGACCTCAGACGCTATAGGGCCTTTCCGGCGGAGTCAATATTTTTCATTGGCGAGTAAAAGTGTTCATATGTATGAACAAAGCATGCGACCAAGGGAGGAGCGCATGCGGGTAAGACAAATCGAAAACCTTCTCGATCTTCTGGAAGTCTATGCGCGGCAGAAGACGCCGCTGACGCTGACGGCCTTGTCGAATGCGCTGGACATACCCAAGTCCAGCACCTTCAACCTCATCGAGACGCTGCTTGCGCGCGGCTTTCTGTACGAGACGCGGCCGCGCGGCGGCTTCTATCCGACGGGGCGCCTGCTCGATCTGGCCCGGGCCATGACGGAAGGCGACACGCTCCTCCAGCGCATCCACGGGGAATTGGAGGCGCTCGCCGAAGAGACGGGCGAGACCACGCTCCTGGCCGTGCGCGACCATGCCGACGTCGTCTATGTGGATGTCGTGGAATCGCAGGCCCACATCCGCTATTTCGCGAAGGTGGGGGACCGCCGCCCGATCTATACGACCTCCAGCGGCAAGGCCATTCTCACCACCTATCCGCCGGCGGAGCGGGAGCGCATCCTGTCGGCGCTCACCTATGTCCCCCACCAGGAAACGACCGTAAGGAACGCCCGGGAACTGGAGCAGCGGCTCGAGGAGGCCATAGCGCGCGGCTGGTGCGAGGATCATGCCGAGTTCACGCCGGACGTGATGGGCCTCGGCATACCCATCTTCGACGGGGAAAGGCGCTTCGGCCTTGCCGTTGCCGGACCGCTCTATCGCCTTTTGGGAAGGCGCGCCGACATCGCCGCCATGCTGCGTGCGGCCAGGGAGCGGATTCAGCGGATCATGGGGCGCGGCACGTTCGTGCAAGCCGGGTAGAGCGCTTTTCCGGCTAATCAAGTCGGCCGACTGCAGGGGCCCGGCCCGGCCCGCCGGGCACGCGCCTGTCATCGGAACGGCGGTGCAGTTCCGGCTGCTTTTTTCGTGAGTTGCGCTTGCATCCGACGGATGACATCGTTCGACACATCCGGTGCTCGGTGCTGGGCCTGTGCGGGGTGGCCCTCAACGAGGGCGCATCAGGGTTTCCGGGCCGGCAACTCGTTTATTACGCAATCTTTACCAGGAGCATACTCTGTGTATATTGTTATCACATCTGGCCGGTTTATCAAGATATTCGCGAAAGTCGGAGGTGGGGCACTGGGGGGACTGTTCAGGCGCATGTCGAGGGGCGGCAGTACCGAACTGCTTCATCAATGTAGGTTCCTTTTTATCGGAGCGGATTTCTGCCGCGCCCGCGCCAGGGCAGCGGAATGCTGAACAAGCCGGACGCGTTGCGCCGTTTCGAGGAACAGCGGCGTCAGATAAACAACGAGGCATTGAAGATTGTCCCCGAGGAGGCAGGGCCAAGGGCGGCACTGGTGATGGGAGGCGTTGTCTATTCCCTGCGGCCGCCAGGCTCGCAGACGTTTAATCTGGACAGTAGTCATTTCGTTGCCGTCATTCTTGCACCTTGCCGCGGCTTTGCAGCGAAGTTCGGCGCCGACGAGCCACCGGAGTTTGACGCGCCCGTCGGCACAACGGTGGTCCGCCCCATCGGCTGGGAAAGCACGTTGAGTTGGTCGTCGACCATCGAAAAAACGCTGGTGTCAATCGACCGGCATGCATTCCAGGAACTTGCGGAGAATGAATTCGACACCGACGACCTGGAGTTGCGCGCGCCGGCTGCTCCCGTGGTGGACCCGTGGGCGTTGCAACTTGCAGAAAGGATAAAGCTGGAACTCAAGCAAGGCGGCCCGCTCAACGAGCTTTACCTGGATTCGGTTGTAACCCTTCTGGCCGTCCACCTCCTGCGCAATTACGTCCGCGTCAGGAAGGAGCCCAGCGTCAGCGGCGGACTCCCGCAGCGGGAAGCGAAAAGGGTGCAGGAATACCTGGCCGAAAACTTTACCCGCAAACTGTCCGTCGGCGAACTTGCGGCGCTCTGCAACCATTCACCCAATCACTTCATCCAGGCATTTACGAAGACGTTCGGACAGCCGCCTTACAAGTTCCTCACCAACATGCGGCTCGATTTTGCCGAGCGTCTGCTCGTCGAAACGGATTACACCTTCGGCGAGGTGGCTTTTCTCAGCGGTTTTTCGAGCCAGAGTCACCTGACGAGCACGTTGAGCAGGTTGAGGGGCATGACTCCAGCGAAGGTTCGCAAGAGCAAGTAAACCCTATATCCTCTCAATTTTTATTCCACTTCAGGTAGAATTTACGTTGTGGCGGTTCTGCAACAGTGACGTCGCTATTTTTGTGCAGTTCGTAGGACTATGAAATCTCTGTGTAGATCTGAAATACATCCGTGAACTGTTATGCACAATGCACCCGTCGGTGATCTCCGATGTTGGGCGCACCCTGCCGAGGCGTTGATGCGGCATACGGAATCCGAGGGGGATTCCAATGCGACGCCGAGGCGGGGCGACGAGTGTCAGCGCAAGGCCGCCCACCAGCGGACGATCCACATGCGAGGGGTCATTTATGCGCTATCTTCCTTTGCTTTCAGCAGCAGTGCGCGGCGCCGGTGCAAGCCTTGGCCGTATCGGTGCTCGGCTCACATGCGTTGCGGCGGGGCTCGGCGCCTTCGCCCT